>DATBHS010000066.1:0-7283 GCA_036557345.1 Bryobacteraceae bacterium | reverse complement strand
CGCCAGCGATAACTTTTAACTTCGAAGCCGCCCGCTTGCACAACCACCGATTCTTGGTAGCGTGTCGCGCCGCTTGCTACGACGAGTTGATGAACGCCCGGCGAAAGGTGGAGCGTGACGGGCGTCTTGCCGTAGTTTTTTCCATCCACCATCACGCTAGACCCGCTCGGCGCGGATGTTACCAGCAAGACGCCTTCACTCTTGCCCAGCGGCACGTACACAGTGCTTTGTTCAGGTACTGTGAAGATCCGTCGCGCTACCGCGTATCCGTTTGCTTCGGCGGTCAGCGTGTGACGGCCGTTCGCAAGAGAAACGCTACAAGGAGCATTACAGCTTGTATCGGCACGATTGTCGACGATCACCCTCGCTCCGGGCGGGTCCGTCAACACCTCGACGGAGGCGATGCCGGGGCCTGAAAATGCGCTGGGCGGGCTGGTTGCGGGCTCCGTCGTTGCGGTTTTCGCTTCGCGTTTTTCTGGAGCTGCCGGCGGCGGGGGCTTTGGTTCCGGCGCGGGACCAACCGATGGTTCAGCCGATGGCTCCGTGGCCTGCGGCGTCTGATCCGTGGGCGACCGTGTGGCGGGAATATCAGGCGGGGGTGGCATGGATACCGGGCCGGAACTGGTGTCCAATTCCTGGACCGGGATCGGAGGGCCCGAGTTCGAGCGGACAATGAACACAATCGCGCCCGCAACGGCAAGGCAGAGCGCCAGGAGCAAGGCGAGCTTCTTGCCAGCGGACCTCCGTCCAGGCCGCCTCTGCAATCCATCGTCCGTTTCGTAGTGCTCGCGGACAGTGGCTATCTCCGGCTCGGCAAAAACAACGCGAGTCGGAGCACTGTTCGCAACTCTTGCCGGGCTGGCGGCCACGCCTCGCGCGACTCCTAACGCGCCGATTTCAGTAGCTGGAACGGCTATAGGGTCCACCGCCGTTCGGGAAGCGGGCCGTGCGAGCGGTCGCCAGTCCGGAGTGTCTCCCAGTGCGATCGATAACGCGCCGGCAAAGTTGCTGCAGGAATCGAAGCGCTCGCCAGGTTCTTTCGCCAGCACGCGCCGCATAACCTTGCCGGCCGTTTCGCTTAGCAGCGGATTCAAGCTCTCTACCGGCCGGGGATCCTGATGGCAGATCTGATGAGAAAGCGCCGCGAGCGTTTCCGCCGTAAAAGGCTTCTCTCCGCAAAGAAGCTCGTAGACAATGACACCGAGCGAGAACTGATCGGACCGGCCATCTACGGCCAAGCCTTGAATCTGCTCCGGCGACATGTAGTTCGGTGTGCCGATCGTTGCGCCGGTTTGAGTCTTTTCGAGATTTGAAATCTTCGCGACGCCGAAATCAGCGATCTTGGCGATTCGCTCCGCGTCCGGGGCGGAGTCGTATAGGACAATATTTGCCGGCTTGATATCGCGGTGAACGACTCCCTTTCGGTGAGCATAGTCCAGAGCTTCGGCGACCTGCCGCAGAATGTTGAGGAGTTCGGATGCACCGGGTAGCCGCTGTGTTCGCAGCATATCCTCGAGCGACTGACCCTGCACATATTCCATCACGATATAGGCGGCATCACCCTGTTCCAGCACGTCGTACACCGTGACGATGTTCGGATGCGATAGCATACCCGCCGAATGCGCTTCGCGCAGCAATCGATCACGCACACGCTGATCGCCGCCGGGATCCGCGACATCGCTGAGACGTATCATTTTGATCGCGACCGTTCGGCCGATAGCCGGATCGCGCGCCTTATACACGATCCCCATAGCTCCACGCCCTAGCTCTTCAACGATCTGGTAGCGGCCTATGTGGTCCACGAACCTTAAGTATAAAAGCTGTGCTCGCGAGTGTAAGTGTTTAAAAACACAGGTGCCAAGGCAGCTTTTGCACCCTGTTGTTACGATGGTTTAAATCCGATGATTCCAGAGGTGATACAGGAAGGGCTTACTTTCGATGACGTCCTCCTGCAGCCTGCTTACAGTCAAACCACCCCCGCTGAAACCGATACATCCACCAGGCTGACCCCGAAGATCGAATTAAGAATTCCGATCATTAGCGCCGCCATGGATACCGTGACCGAGTCGCACATGGCCATTGCGCTCGCCCAGCAGGGCGGCATCGGCATCATTCACCGCAACATGCCGATTGACCGGCAGGCCGAAGAAGTGGACCGCGTCAAGCGCAGCGAGAGTGGAATGATCGTCGATCCGGTTACCATAGAGCCGGAGCGCAAGATTTCGGAGGCATTGGACCTGATGAGCCGCTTCCGCATCTCCGGCGTTCCGGTAACGAAGAACGGCAAGCTGGTCGGCATTCTTACAAATCGCGATCTGCGGTTTGAGACCCGGTACGATCTTCCCATCTCGGAGGTGATGACGAAAGAAAGGCTGATCACGGTTCCGGTCGGTACCACCCTCGAAGAAGCGCAAAAGATCCTGCACAAGCATCGGGTCGAAAAGCTGCTGGTAGTGGATGAGAACTACGCCCTCAAGGGCCTGATTACCGTTAAGGATATCCAGAAAAAGCTAAAGTACCCGAACGCTGCCAAGGATCCTCAAGGGCGGCTTCGCGTGGCGGCTGCAGTCGGCGCTACAGGCGACTTCATGGAACGCGCCGTCGAGCTGGTGGCGAAGAAAGTCGACGCGATCGCGATCGATTCCGCTCACGGTCACAGCCAGCGGGTGATGGAGGCTGTGAAGTCGATCAAAAGCAGATTCCCCGAAGTGCAGGTACTGGCGGGCAATGTGGCCTCTTACGAAGGCGCCCGCGACTTGATCGCGCTAGGTGCCGACGGTATCAAGGTCGGCATTGGACCCGGATCCATCTGCACGACACGCGTTGTGAGCGGCGCAGGCGTGCCGCAAATTACCGCCATCGCGCAGTGCGCGAGAGCGACTCGTGAAGCCGGCGTTCCGCTCATTTCCGATGGAGGCGTGAAGTACTCCGGCGACATTACTAAGGCGATTGCCGCCGGCGCCGATTCGGTGATGATCGGCAGCCTTCTCGCAGGAACGGACGAAAGCCCTGGCGAGACTATCTTGTATCAGGGTCGTACCTTCAAGAGTTATCGCGGCATGGGGTCCCTGGGTGCAATGCCGCAGGGCAGCTCAGACCGGTATTCACAAGCGGCGAACGGCAAGCTGGTTCCCGAAGGTATCGAAGGCCGCGTGCCTTACAAAGGGCCGCTGGCCGAAATGACATACCAACTCGTCGGCGGGCTGCGAGCCGGCATGGGTTACTGCGGCTGTAAAACCATTACCGAATTGCAGGAGCGAGCCAGGTTCCTGCGCCTCACCGTAGCCGGGCTGCGCGAAAGCCACGTGCACGACGTGATCATTACCAAGGAAGCTCCCAACTACCGCGTCGAGTAACGGTGGCGCGCGCTTTCAGCGTGCTGCGGTGAACTTCAGTTCACCGTTTTGTCTTGCTCCAAGCGCTGGACCACCGATACAGAAAGGCCTCAGTGGCAAGTCCAGCCTTGACAGGGTTATTTTCGATATAGGTCACAGTTCGTTCCAGTTGCTCGTCAGTTCTGATCCACCGGTCGTAGGATTCTCGCTGCCAGAAGGGTTTGCCTGTTCGAGCCAGTAGACGATTGGCGTCTCGCGCGGTCGCTCCTTTTAGCCACTGGAGCACACGGGTCGTAGTTTGGTGCGGACGAAACAGGATATGAACATGATTGGCCATCACAACGAATGCGCGCAAGTCGTAGAATCCCATCTCCGTGCCACGTCTGAATGCCTGGACGACCAGGCTTGCTATCTCGGGACGCAGCAGGAACATCGGCCCATGCCTGGCGGTATCGAGATAGCGGTCCATCCAGACAAAAGCCTTTCCAGCCGACGGCTTGTCCGGAGGTGGATACAGAGCTCGCGGCAAGCTTCCATGCAGATGCCACGTTACGAATAGCCAAGTCCCTTCGGGATAGATATGTGGTAATCGCCTACGCGACATTGCTGTCGATCCAGTACTCGAAATGCTTCGATACTCTCATCGGCGTGCACCCGCCTGCCGGCTAAAGACCGGCAGCGGCACGCTCAAGCATGCGCTACGAACCGTGCCCCCGGATTAGCCTCGGTTCAGTCTTGGCCGCGCGCTTGCAACAAGCTTGTTGCAACTTTTCTACATCCTGAACTTTCAAGGCTTACTTGATCTGCTCGACGAGCATCTCTCTTCGGGCCTTATCGTAGAACGTCATTGTCATCGCAGCCGTGTCCACGGTCCACTTCTCTATTCCGCTTTGCCACAAGTCCGTAGACATCTCTAAGTAAGTCGTCTCGCGCCGCTCGTGCCGGCACAGGTGCTGAAGGAACACCTCGCGTTGACCGGTTTCAGCGACGGGAAGCACCTCGTGCGCGGGTGGGGAGACGACTCTGTGGCCGCCCTGCCCGAAGTACTCCGAATGTCCGTCCGGCGGGTAGGAATCGTACCGTTCGACGCCAAGCTTCTTAAGCGCCAGCACATGCTCCGGGAGCGTCCTCGCGCTACCGAGTCGGGCGTGGAGGTCGTTGATTTGCTCGATGGTAAACATGACTGATGCGGCCTTCGATACCAATCATGCACTAACCCGCCGAGTCTACTGCGACCTCCGCATCCGCCTCGACGCGCGGACCCATCACGCCTTCGAAGGCCCGTTGCGTAGTAGAATCTGAAGCTCTGTACCGAATCGGTAAACCTATGCATCCGGCTATTCTTGCCACGTTCTTCGAAATCTCTCCCTCTGTGGTCGCAATGTGCTCCGCCGGCATCGCCCTCTTCCTGATCGGAGTATGGGCCGCGAAAAGCCGGATTGCCGAAGCCCGCGGCCTGGACAAGATCGTGGCTTTGAGCAACTTATGTTTTGCTATCCCGCTGGCGGTCTTCGGCGCGCTACATCTCTTCAGCGCACAATCTCTCATGAACCTGGTGCCGCCGTACATGCCATGGCGTATGTTTTGGGCATATTTCGTCGGTTGCGCGTTGATCGCCGCGTCGTTGAGCATCGCCACCAGAATTGGAGTACGCTGGTCCGGCCTGCTCTTCGGAATCATGATGTTTCTATTTGTCGCGATGATCCATCTTCCTGGAGCACTGCGTCAACCACACAACAGAATTATTTGGACTATTGTCTTCCGCGAGATGTCGTTCGGCGGCGCCGCCTGGATTCTGGCGGGAAATGCAAGCGACGGATGGCCCGGGCAAGTCAAGAGCGCGCTGATGACCTTCGGCCGTGTGTTTATCGTGGTGGCGTTAATACTTTTTGGCGTTGAACACTTTCTGCATCCCACGGTACTTCCCGGAGTCCCACTCGAAAAACAGATACCGCCGTCGATTCCGGGGCGCGTGCTCATTGACTATGTGACGGGCGCAGCTCTACTCGTTGCAGGGGGAAGCATTCTGCTGAACAGGAACGTGCGGACCGTCGCAACGTATGTCGGCGGTTGGATTTTGCTGATGGTCGTTGTCATCTATGGACTCGTCTTGATCATGGCGCTATCAGAACCGGGTACCCCGGTAAAAGTGGAGGGAATCAACTACTTTGCCGACACGCTGTTGTTTGCCGGAACCATCCTCGCGCTCGCGAGCGCGACGCCACGGGCCAATGTGGTCGGGCGAGCCAATTGATTGAAAAGTGGCCACTATGACTCGAGCTGTATCGACCCGTAGATTGGCACCTTTTGCGAGGGTGGGATTCCGGAAAAATGTGCGGCACTTTGCTGTCGGAAGATGCGAAACGCATCAAAAGCGATTAGTACCTCATCAGAAGGCCGAGATATATAATCGCGCAGTCATGCAGCGTTTTTTCGAAGTCGTCCGCACATTGGAGTACGCGGCGACTTTTCTTTCCCTCTGTGTGGTTCTGCAATCCGCCGTGCTTGCCTCGAGCCCCGAGAACCAGCCGGAGCGCCCGCGAATCCTCGGCATCGATCACGTCTCTGTCTACGTTAGCGACGTCGAGAAGTCCCGCCAGTTCTATTCCGAAGTCCTTGGATTAACCACCCATTGTCAGCAATACGCAGGCCCTGAGCCGTGTTACCTCGTGGCACCGTCGGACCAGTGGGTGCTCCTGAAACGAGCGCCGGCTCAAACAAAAAATTGGACTCTCAGAAATTGGCTCGCAGAAGTCGCGTTCACGACTGACAATCTCATGGGAATGCGCCGTTATCTCCTGGCCCATCGCATGCTCCCCGGCACCATTCGGACAGATTCCGATGGTTCACGATTCTTCCGACTCCGCGATCCGGAGGGCAATGCCATTGCCTTCGTACAGCGAGCACCGGCCAAAGTCGAATCCGGGCCTGCGTCCAAGCAGATCGGTACCCACCTTATTCATGCGGGCTTCGTGGTCAAAGACCTGGCTACTGAGAATCGTTTCTATGTCGATCTTCTGGGATTTCGCCTCTATTGGTACGGCGGGTTCAAGGATGAGGGGATCGATTGGTACGAACTCCAGGTTCCCGACGGTTCCGACTGGATCGAATACATGCTCAACATTCCTGCCAATGCCGACCATAAAGAGCTTGGAGTGCAGAATCATTTCTCATTCGGCGTCAAAGACGTACACGCCGCCGCAGCCCAACTTCGCTCTAACGGCCTGCGAACATTCGATGGCCCTGAAGTCGGCCGCGATGGCAAAGATAGCCTGGATGCGTACGACCCAGACGGGACCCGCGTCGAAGTGATGGAGTTCACGCCAAAAGAAAAACCCTGCTGCCATCCCTATAGCGCGGAACATCCCAAGGCGGTCTTTCACCGTGAAATTTTGGATCACTTCCCCTCACAGTAAGCTAAGGCATGGCCGACGCGCAGTATTGGATTGACCACTTGACACTCGAGCCACATCCCGAGGGCGGCTTCTTCCGTGAGACTTACCGCTCTCCACTCGTGATCCGAAAATCCGCTCTGCCAGCTACCTTCGGGGGACCTCGCAATGCTTCTACGGCGATCTACTTTCTGCTCGCAGGGCCAGACTTCTCCGCTTTGCATAGCCTGGCTGCCGATGAGGTCTGGCATTTTTATGACGGCTCAGCATTGCTCGTACATAGCATCGATCCGTACGGCAATTACAGCGTGATCAAACTGGGTCAGAACGCCGAAGCCGACGAACAACTCCAGTGTGTAGTGCCCGGGGGGTACTGGTTTGGGTCCTCTCTGGAGGAGCCGGATACCTACGCGCTCGTTGGCTGTACGGTTGCGCCCGGCTTTCATTTTGCCGATTTCAGGATGGCGCGGCGGGCTGACCTTTTAGCTCAGTACCCGCAACACCGAGATGTGATTCACAACCTTACGCGAGGGTAGTGATTGCTTCCACGTAGTCC
>DATBHS010000065.1:0-11977 GCA_036557345.1 Bryobacteraceae bacterium | reverse complement strand
TCCAACCCCGGTCGAAATGATCGCTCGACCATTCCTTCCCAGCCTCGATCTCGTCGATGGCTCACCACAGGAAATCGCAGCCCTCCAGACTCTCGATAAGCGCCAGATCATCAACACCAAGATCTCCGACGCCGTCCATTTTCAGGTTGGACTCAGCACTCTGCATCAGCACGTGGAAGTCGCGCGGCGGCTAGCTCCGCTAGTGCGTTCTCTACCGCGAGTGATCCGCGGCCGCATTCTGCAGCCTGATCGTTCACCCGCTGCGAGGCTAAGCGTTCAGCCCGAACTAGGCGGCAGTGTGATCGGCCGCGGCGTGCTGACCGATGATCTTGGCTTATTCACGCTGCCCATTCCAGCGGTACCGGAGGCCGGGAAGGCACAAATTCTGTCCTCTGGTCTTAAGCTCCGGGTAACCGGTCTGGACGCTTCAGTAGAAGTCACCGTACGCGTTCCTCCAGCCGGCTCTTCCGCAGTGGGCCAGCTCGTTCTCGCTAAAGCGCTCGAACCACTGCCGCAAAGCGTCGTTGGCGCGTTGATCGATTTGGTGGACGACCTTCCTGCTGTCATAGCTCCTTCGAATGGTCAGTCGAAGGTACTCGGTAAAGTGCAAATCGGCCAAGGTGGGTGCAACATCGTTTTCGCCCAGGACTCGCATCTGCAGCGGTTTCCTTACAGCATCCTTATTCGACTTGTCGAGCCACGGACTACGACCGTCAACCAAGTCTTCCTCCCGAGCGGTCCTTTCTATGACAAGAAAGACGGAAACTTCGACTACGTTCTGCCTGTTTGGGATCCCGCGAAGGTCTCAGCGCTGAAACTAACGGAAACACGCTTTATTGAGCGTGTACCTATCGATAAACCCATCAGCGTCGATGGTTTCCGTGACCAGCTCATCGGCCTGAATGGCCGGGCGATCACCGCCGAGCGCGACGTGCCAATGGCCGGCACTCTTGGGCTCGGGTACGTATTGAATTTGGCACAGGTATGGACGTTCGATGGCCTGACGCTTGGCAACCTCGTTTACTCATTACCTCTAGCTCCCGGCGAGCAACAGCGCATCGCTGTGACCGAACAGGTATCGACAAGCAGCTTGAGCGAACGCGAATTGCTTGACGTCTCCGAGCAACAAAATTCGTCACTGTTCAACGACAGTTCGACCCGCGCGGTATTCGATTCGGCCCTGCAAGAGAAAGTAAACACGAATTCGTCTTATGCCAATGACGCTCGAACATCCAGCTGGGGTTTAGCCGGAGGAATAGGTGCTCTGTTAGGCCCCGTCGTATTAGGGCTGGGTGCTTCCGGCGGCAGCGGTTCCGCAAGCGACGTCGGCAGTACTGAAACTGCACTTGACAGCGTGAAGAATTACACCAGCGATGCCGCCGAATCCATGCACCAATCCGTGGAGCAACAAGCGGCGGCGAGGCAGTCCGCCCAACACACCTCCATTCAGCTAGCCACTGAGACAGATACAAGTACCACCACCACGAAAGTCATCACGAATCACAATCGCGCTCACGCGTTGACGATTCAGTATTGGGAGGTTCTCCGGAAATTCATGGCGAGCACTGAAATCGAGGGCGTCAATCTCGTGTGCTTCGTTCCTCTAGACCTCGTGAGATTTCTCCCGCCAGGGCAGGTGCTCGATTTAGCCAATGTAAGTGGCGTCAATACGCGCGCAGAACTCCTTCAGAGATACGCATTGTTGCACCGTCACGCGGACGCCATCCAGCCCTGGCTCCCAGGCCGCCATCGCGAAGGTCTAAGTTTGCTGGAACAGTTTGTCGCGAATCCGCGTGCCACCGTGAACCTTAGCAGCCCGGCAAGCGATGTGATGACGTTCTCGCTAAAGGGAACGTTCCTTCCGTATGAGCGAGTTTCAATCTATATCATCGTGCGAGGCGGCCGCCAAATTGGGCCCGCAAATCTCGATTCTTCGCTCACGGCAATTCCCGCGCAGTCGTTCGGGACCAAGACGGAATTCATCGCCGAATTAAAAAGGAGGCGGCAGGACACCGCGGGTGAAACTTCCCTGACCGGCTCGCTTGCGCTGCCTGAAGAAACAGATAAGACAGAAATCATCGGCTTCTCCATCCAGCGGGCGTTTCAAACGATTGAGTATCAACTCGATCCTACGAAGAATCCTACTTACCAACTGTTGAAGTCTCTCGATAATCTGCCTGGCACACAGATCAATTTGAGCGCATTTGAAATAGCTTTGGCACTGCAGCCCGAGGAACTAGAGCAAACACTTGGTGGACCGCTCATGCATGACTTGGTTGTCAAAATCAACACAAGCGCGAATCTTGCCAGTGACGGCCTGTCCTCGCGGGCTGAGTTGCCACCTGGCCCGCTGCCAATTGCGGCAGTAGAAATCGATCCAACTCTAGGCTTCAGAGACCTGATGAAAATGGAGCGCACCTTACATCACGTTGTGCGCAACACCATGACGTACTCGAAAGCTGTGTGGATGTCTCTCACGCCGGAGGAGCGGGTTGTGATGCTCGAAGGCTATACCATAGGGCTGCCGCAGAAGGGGCTCCCGGCAGATGCGCTTTCCGATCCCAGCCAGCACGTGCCGTTGCTTAACTGTGTAGCCAACCAGGTTATTGGCTATTACGGCAATTGCATGGTTATGCCGTTTTCTATACCGGCTGCGCTCTCCACGAAGCTGTCGGGCGATCAAGGAGGTGACGGGGAATCCCGGCCACCTCTAACAACCGGCGCTGTGCAAGAAGCGCTGACGGAATTTCACAAACAGGCGTTTTCCCCGCCAATCTCGCAGTTCACCCTGCCGACGCGAGGCGTGCTGGGCGAGGCTGTGCTCGGCCACTGTCCGTCTGCCGAGAAAATCGACATTACGCGTTTCTGGAACTGGAAGGATTCGGAGAGCGAGAACGATAAGGCTGATGCTATTCCCTCCATCACCACCACGCCGCTCACCCTAACGGCGCCTAACGCTCTGACGCCGAGCACGCTTGGCAACTTGCCTTCCATCATTAACAATGTAGGAACACAGGGCGGCACTCCAGCAGCAAGCGCCGCAACGAGTGGCAGCCTAGTCAGCACTTTGGCTGACAAAGCTCCGACCTTTTCGGACTCCACGCCGGCAAGCGGGTCTCAGGACGCTGCTGGCTCTTTGGCCCAAAATACGCTTGCCGATGCGAATGGGGCGAGAACAGAGGCCGTGACAGCGGCTAACAGCATCGTGACGACAGCGATCGGAGCGGTGAAGGACATCTTCAGCTCGGCCCAGAGCAAAAAAGATGCAGACACAAAGGCGGCACAAGACAAAGCTGCAGCAGACGCCAAAGCAGCACAAGACAAGCAGGACGCCGCCGTCAAAGATTTGCAGAGCAACGCGTCGGCTTACCTAGCTGCAGCCGGTGCGAAACCCGATGTCGGTCAGGCGACGGCATTCGCCAAGTCTCTGATTACCAGCCTTGTGGGATCAGATGGCTTGCCTGCAAGCTCCGCCGCCAAACTTTTCACCTCGTACGACAAGCAAGAGGGTAACCCGCCCACGCGAACCGCGGCTAGTACAGCATGGCTGACCGCACTCGGATTACTTTGACTGGAGGATGACATGGCTGATGACACTACTACGGACGGCACGACTTCGGTTCTAGATACGGGAATGGCCAACGTGCTTGACGCACTGGTCGCGATCATGCAAAACGCGACCCGGCCCGATGTGCTGGATGTCCAGCGGCTTCTTTTGCAGCGTCTTGCTTATCAGGGCGATGTTTTCCCCTCACGCATTCCGACCCCGGCCAACATCACAGAAGTAGGCGGCTATCTAAATCTGCTGGAGAGTTTGGGGCAGCAGGACATGCGCGTAAGCGCCGTAGCCAGCGCCCTTGGTATCGCCGCGCCTCCGCCGGCCTCGGTGAGCCTTACCGGAGTGGTGCCTGTCGGCTTCATCGATTTCGCGAACGACCGGCCTGCTGGCCCGGCGCAAGCTTCGATTCCCATAGCGATCTCCGTGCGCGCCGACTTCCAGGCCTCTCTGCTTACCGCCTTGAACACGCTTCATGCGTCAGGCTGTCAGCTACCGCTGCGTGCGCCCCGCGCGGTTCTTCCCGCAAGCCTGCCAGGCGCGACGGCCGTTTCGGTCGATCGGTCTGCCGTTATGGCAGCTCTCGGCCGCTCACTGGAAGTGTTTCCCGGAACGGTGTTGGTTGATCCCGCGATCGACGCGCTCGCAATCGCGCGGCTTGAGACGCCGGCCACGAGCCCGATCCAATTGGTAGCCCGTGAGCTCGACGGAGGGACCCTGGTTCCAGACGCAAGTTGGATTGCGAAACGCGCCTCGCTAACCTCTGTCGCCGATGACCCTCCTGCGAACGGGCAGTACCTCGCAGTCGCGCCAATCATGGAATCCGCAGGATGGTATCAGCCTGAAGCGATTGAGGCGCCGGTTTCTTTAGCAAGTCCCGGCTCGCTCGTTAACTTTGAAAACCGCACCGGTCTGATCGCCGGTGAGACAACACTGGGCGAAGAGCTTCAGTTGCTTTATACTCCCTCGGCCATCGCGCGTTCCGCCTTTTCGCTAGTCACTGCGTGGGTTTGGGATGGGTCTGATTTTGTGCCACCCGGTGGAAGCTAGTGGCCCGAGTAACGATGCAAACGAGCGAAGGCCGATCTACGCTCCAGAAAATGACTTAGGGCCGGGATTCCAGCGCTCTTACCAGCGCTGAGACCACATCGCCCACCACCTGGAAACTGTGCGCGCTCAGCTTATCCGGCGTGTCCTGCGCGGTGTGCCAGTAGCTTCCGTTGGGTCCGTAGTCGAGATCGATGATGTCGATCGCGTTCACGCCGGCATCAGCAAATGATTTGTGATCGTCCTCAATACCGCCCGGATCGTGGCGAAAATATTTTGAATAACCGAGTTTGGCGGCGATTTGCCACATCATTTCTCGCAGCGTTTGCGAAGAATTCTCGTCGTCTGCGATGTCCAGGTCCTTATCGCCGATCATGTCGATATTGATCAACGCCTTAATGCGCCCGAGGGTTCCATCCGCGAGCCACTTCGCGGCCAGATGGCGGCTTCCATACGTGCTGTCGTTTTCCGTCCACTCCTTTCGCACCGCCTCCTCGCCGTCAAAAAATACGACATAGAGGTCGTCGGCGTGTTTCATGCCGGCAGCCACTTTCGCAAACTCCATAAGGAAGCCGGTTGAGGAACCGGCGTCGTTCGCGCCGACAAAATGCACCATAGGAATCTTCTTAGTGTCGTAGTGTCCAGCAATAACCACTGCTTTACCGGACGTGCCGGGAAATCTTAAAACAATATTGACCATAGAGACCGGTCCGGCCGGCGTTTCTGCCATGAAGGAGTCCGTCGTCAATTGGCTTCCCAAAGGCTTTAATTCGGAGACGATCCACTTGCGAAGATTTTCGATCGCTTCCGATCCGGCCGGACGCTCTCCAAACGCAGTTGCCCGTCGTGTGTATGCCATGGCTTCGGTGCCGCGGAACGCATACGAGTGGGGGATGGGAGTCGCCGGAAGCGAGAGAGCCAATAGTACCAAGAACAACAGTAATGTTACGGATTGTGGCCCTATTAAAGTTCGAAGCCGGTTGAGTCGATTAGGTTTGTGCATTACTCCAGCAAGACAGTACCCGATTTTGTGGTTGAAAGCGGCAATGAGAAGAGCCCAAGACGTACCGTTAAGGGCTGTTGTATTATAGCTTTGCAACGGACGGCGAAAGGCCGCCTGAGGATTTATGCAGTCAGTCGGACAAAGACTCCGTGAAGCGCGTTTGCAACGCGAACGCTCCTTAGAAGATGTGAGTGCTAGTACCCGCATCGCTGTCAAGAATCTGCTGGCCATCGAGGCCGACGAGTTTTCGAAGTTAGGCTCGCCGTTCTTATACAAAAGCTTTGTCCGGCAGTTCGCCCGGGAACTCGAACTGAGCGACGATCAATTCGAAAGCAATGTGCAGGCCGCCGCGAGCACCATACCCGAACCTCTGATGCCGGGGCAAGGCCCGGGCCCGTTCCCGGCGGTGAGTGCGCTGCCGATCCCCCGGCGCAGAAGCTTTAAGTGGCTGCATTCCCTCGCGTCTCTGATCGTGATGATTTTTGCCTGCTCCACGGTGTATTCGATGTGGCAGAGTTCGAGGCCAAATTTGCAGGCATCGTTCAGAGAACTCGTTTCGGCCCTGGCCAACGGAGCGAAACGGACGAGCGTCTCGCGGACAGCATCGAAACCGCTTCGCCGAGCGAACGTCGCGCCTTCCGCCGGACATGTTTCCGACGGGGTCTCCAAAGCCGCTCCCCGCGTGGAGGCAGAACCTGTGACTCCAGCCTCGGCGGCGCCTTCCGAACCCGAAGGCGGTTACCGGATAGAGTTGTCCGCGATTGAACCGACATGGCTGTCCATTATTCTCGATGGACGCCGGGCATTCAGCGGCATACTCGAAGCAATGGACACGAAGGTGCTTGAAGCGCGCGACAATGTTCGGATTCGAACCGGTAATGCCGGCGGTGTAAATGTCGTTTTGAATGGCAAAGCGTTGGGCGCCATTGGGCCTCGGGGTCAGGTCCGCACCGTTATATTTACGAGGGACGCCTATGAAATCCTTCCACCTGAGCCACACATGAGCCTGACTCAATTCAGCCCGAATGGCGAATAGGCTCGCTCTGGTCGGTTTCCTCTAAGCCGTGCGTTCTTCCCGCTTTCTGCAAACGCCTTTTCTGCCGCTCCATCAGAATCAGTTCACGTCTACGGCGGAGCTTGATGCTGGTGTCGACCTTATGCCAGAACTTGCGGAAATAGTCGGCGGCGGAGGCAAGACCGAAAATCACCACGCCCCACATAGCCGCGAGCGCGTACGGACGCAGGGCGGCCCAGCGGATAGAGAGCATCACCAAAGCGACGCCGATCACCTGAAACATCATCTTTGACTTGCCTAACTCTCCTGCCCGGATCGGGTATCCCTCGGCAGCAGCTATGCTACGCAGCCCGGAGACGGCGAATTCGCGGCTGATGATCAGTATCACGAGCCAGCCAGGCAATAGCCGGATCTCAACTAGCGATATCAGCGCGGCGGAGATGAGAAGTTTATCCGCAACCGGATCCAGCAGCGTGCCGACCGTGGTGACCTGTTTCCAGCGGCGCGCCAGGTAGCCGTCCAAAAGATCGGTCAGTGCCGCCGCCAGGAAGACAATCAGGGCGAAGAAGTCGTTTGCGACCAGAACTCTGTCTCCCCAGTAAATGCTAAAGTTCTGCTGTACCAGCGCCGCCACCAGCAGCGGCACCAGGAAGATGCGGAACAGGGTCAGAAGATTGGGAAGGTTCGTCAAACCGTAATTAAATATAGAACACGCAGGCGGCCTCGTTGAGACAGAAAACGATCGCCGGCAGCGAAGCTTATCCCGGCGGGGGAATGGCGACCGGCGACGGTTGACTAAGCGCGGGTGGCGGCGGCATGGCGGGGATTGCTGTCGGAGGCGCAGTGATGCTGGTCGCCCTCGGCTTGTCTTCCCCGCGGAGCCACACCAGAAGCATTGCTTTCGGCGCCGGCGGAGCGGGCAGATTAATGCCGAGAGTCTCCTTCTGGCCTTGTCCTGGAATGGGTGCAGGGAGACTGGTAATCTCGACGCCGTTTGCTTCGTCCCATCCAATCTTGCCGAGCATCTCCAGGTTATGCCCGCTCAGTGTGTAGGGCTTTCCGCCATCGCGCGGCGCTCCCGCGAGTGTATCGAAGGAATCAATGTACGGCAGCCGGACAATGCGCGCGAGTGTGAATGGCTGCGACCTGCCCTCGCGTCCGCTGTCCAGCACGGCCTCGAGCGAACACCCCGCCGGTAGCGGGCCAGTATCGAACATCAGGTATAGCTCGTCCTGAAATAACTGCTGCAGGCTAGAGGACGGCGTCTGTTCGCCGATGTGGAGTGTTGCATGAGAACCTACTCCGCCGGCGCATGCGAGATTCAAAACACTCTTCGGCCCGATGTTCTTGACGTCCAGCATCCCGGCCAGCGTATAGCCGGCTGGGAACTCATTGGGAAGCAGAGAGATTTCCATGCCGGTGGGAATCGATAGTTTCGAGCTGGCGATCACCGGCAGCGGCCCGGTAATTTGAAGGGCATCAGGCAAGGTAACGGGCGCCGTGCGGTCTCTCAGGTATGCCTGCAACGGAAAGCTCGTTCCCGGTTGGGCCGTCGATTTCAATTGCACGATCACGTTCCGCTCGGTGCTTTTCCGGCCCTCCGGCCCAAGGCTCAGAGTCGCTTCCGGCGCCTCAAGCTTTGAGAGAAGACTGAGCCGTTGCCCTTTCAATTCATAATGCTGCTGAGCCGCGCCCTGGTTTACGAGTATCGGCAGGTTTTCGATCACAGGCAGCTCAGGAAGCACCTGAAAGTAAACTGTGTGACTCTTACCGCCCTGCTGATGGACGAGCAGTTGGTATCGTCCCGGGTCCAGATTCGCTGTATCGATTTGGACGTCCATGCGGGTTTGCGGACCCTCGCGAAGTCCTTTCGGGAGAATAAAGCGAAGCGGCTCCGCGGTGGCGAACTCATCGCCCGCTTTCTTGAACTCGACTTTCTCGGTGAACTCGAAGTCGCTGCCCGCCAGGGTGACGGGCATTTTCCCGCTTTTGGCAATGAGCAGGTCTTGCGAGCGAGCTTCGAGCTTGGCGTCTTTGAAATCGCTCAAAGGACGCACATGCACTTCACCCGCGGCTTGAAACGGCGTCCAATCCCAATAGCCTGAGAGCCGGTACGCATCCGGAGCGATGTCGACCTTTTCCAGGTCGATCTCGAGTGACTTCTGGTTTCCGAGTTTCAGGACCTTCACGGGCACATGGCGGCCATTGGAATCTGTCAGGCTCCAATTGCGGACTCGCTGCAAGTACTTCCATTGTGGGTCCGGCACTTCGACCGGAACAGACGTTTTCTCGCGAACCGGCACGAAACTGGCGGTTCCAATCCGGATCGAGGGCACCGGCGTATTCGGAATGCGGCTCGCCCAAATATAGGCAACTCGGGTATGAGGCGGCGCGGGCGCACGCTGGCCGCATAACGCCAGAGCCGCCGCGTTTCGCGCGTCTGGATAAGCCCCGCTGCGCGATGCCGAAACGGATTGCGCGAAAGAGGACCGAAACTGCGTCCCGGGAAAGGCAATCGCGCGCAAATCAAGTAGCATTGCAGTGCCACCCGCCGCTAAACCGATAGGACTACCAAAGAATAAGGCCGCGGCAGCAGTAGCAACGCTGGCGGTTTGGCCCACCCGCTGCGCAGTCGAGCTGGTAAGAGGATCGTATGTCGCCAGCTGCGGATTCATGGTGGCAAACAGCGCCTGAGCTTGCACGCCGGGTGGCGCATTTTTATCGAACTGCACCGCGAGGCCGTACTGCGACGCAAATCCCGTCAGTGCCGCGTTTACGCTCGCCGAAGAGCTGCCGCTGTTTTCAAGGGTTTCGATGAGCGCTTCGGTTTGAGCCGTTTTCTCGGCATAGTCGGCAAGCTGAGCGATCAGAAGATCGTCCTGCGAGAGAAAGCCCTTCACTTTCTTCTTACTCAGACCTTGCGGACCGTAAACGAAAGCTGCAAGCGAAATCGTCTCGGGGATTTTCCAGCTTTGCGCCTGATCCGCCGATTTTGGATCGGTTACGATCAGCGGCTCGCGAGTAGGGTCCCGTTTGGCTGGAACCATGACCAGGGCGATTTCCCCGGGCCGCTTTTCGTGCAGGCGCAGGACAGGTTTGTATAAGAGGGTGTCGCCTTCACTCAGATGATTGATATTTTGAAACGGAAGCGCATCTGTGTTTTGCGGTGATCGCACGCTCAGCTCTACGGTGCCGAGGGGAGCGCCTGCCGGACAGGTGAGGGGCGGCGGCGCCTGCGAGTCTCCTCCGGCCGTCTGATCGGAATCGGAAGCTGTGAACGTGGTCTGCGCGGTGAGAGGACACAACGCGAGAGATACTAATATTGCAAGCCGTGAGACCATTCTTATCGTCAGGATAGCGTGCGAGAACAGTATTGTTTCTGCTAAATTGGAGGCCTTATGCGCGCCTCTCCCGTCACACGCCCGTTCGCCCTCTGTGTCGCCTTCACTATTTGCTTATCGGGTTTGTGCTATTCGCAGAAAAGCGCCGAAATAACCGGAAAATGGAGCATGGTTTCGATCACGCCTGATGGAGACCAGATTCCCTGGACCTTATCGATCAATAACGACAACGGGAAGTACACGGCAACCGTCGAGGGCAATGAGGGACGCAGTTCTGCAAGAGACATCAAAGTAGACGGCGTTACCGTACACTTTCGGACGACCTATCAAGACGAAGATTACGATGTCGACCTAAAGCTCCAAGAGAACCGGCTTGTCGGCACGTGGTCCGGCAATGGCGAGAGCGGTGAAACGCAGGGAACGAGGGCGACTGGCTCTTAAACAGGCTGCGGAATAGGCACGTTGAAGCGGGCGAAAGCGCCTGCCCCATATCGGAACCTGCCCTATTCGCCTGAGGACCACGCTACGCGGAACTCCGGATACAGCGTCAGACCGCCGCAGGCAAAGAGCGTTTGTCCTGTTATATACGAGGATTCATCAGAGGCGAGGAACGCGAATACCACGGCGATTTCCTCTGCTTCGCCGGGCCGTCCCATCGGAATGTGGCTTGTTACTTCGGCCCGTGCCTTTGGGTCCTTGATCCAGGCGTTGTTGATAGGCGTGACGATCGCACCCGGGCCTACGGCGTTCACTCGGATCCCTCTGTCGGCATACTCGAGCGCCAGCGACTTTGTCAGGTTCTCCATTCCGCCTTTGCTAATCGAATAAGGGACGTACTTCGGCTTCGGAATGATCTCGTGAACACTCGAATTATTTACAATGACACCGCCGCTTCCGCGTGAGAGGAAATGGCGTATCGCCTCGCGCGAGCACAAAAAGGCACCACGCAGGTTAGTGCCGATCACCCGGTCGAAATCGGCCATTTCGACTTCGTGGCTGGCACACGGCTTCTGAACGCCGGAATTATTGATTAGCACATCCAGCGTGCCGAACTCTTTGAGCACCTTTGCGAACATGTCCTTGACATCCTGCTCTTTGGAGACGTCGCCCTTTACCGTAATGTGCTTCGCGCCGGAATTCTTTGCGCGGGCACTCGCCTCGTCGGTTTTGCGTTTCACCACTTCCGCGCGATCCGCTCCGCTGTGATAGTTAATGGCGACTCTCGCACCTTCCAGGGCAAAGTGGATGGCAATTGCTTCTCCGATTCCCGATGACGCTCCCGTAACCAGTACGTTCTTGCCTGATAGTCTCGACATGGTCTCCTTAGATGGAATTCCTGATTATTTCAGATCCCCGTTCCCGAACCCGCGCTAACAGCATTAGCCGTCGCTTTCCGACTCAGCCCAGCGCTCTTGAATCTCTCGCTTCCAACTGCCGTGCAGCGGGGTTCGCAAGGCCCGCAAGAACAGACACTGGTCCCTGGTTTCGCGTCTGAACAGCCGCACGATGTCCGCAACACTGACCTGTTCCGGGCCGTTCCGGATTCGCTCGATAGAATCTCCACGCCGTAATTCGCCCTCTTGAACGATCGAGAAATAGATGCCGGAACGACCGCTCTTCCAGAATCTTTTGACCATGTCCGCGCGGCCAAAACGAAGCGCCAGTTTGAAGCAGGGCATCCTCGGCTGTGTGACTTGCAAAACGGCGGAGCCGATACGGTACTGATCGCCGATATGCGCGGATTCTTCGGTTAGGCCACAGGTCGTCAGATTCTCGCCGAAGACGCCAAACGGGAGATCCATCCCGGGCAGTTCGCCGGCCCAATCCGGATAATGTTCGGACGGATAAAGGTACACCGCCTTCCAAGGGCCGCCGTGCACAGTAAGGTCCGCCTGCCGGTCGCCTTCCAGGTTGTGCGCGCGCACGCCGACGGGCCCCTCCACCGGCGATTTGAATATGCTCGTCAGCACGGTTCCGTTATTGGTGTGGACTTGGCGCGGTTGTCCTACATTCAC
>DATBHS010000064.1:0-10748 GCA_036557345.1 Bryobacteraceae bacterium | reverse complement strand
CCGATCTTTAACAACCTGATCCTGGCGGATGAAATCAATCGCGCCCCGGCGAAGGTTCAAGCAGCTCTGCTCGAGGCGATGGAAGAACGCCAGGTTACAGTTGCCGGCAAAACGCATAAGCTTCCTGATCTTTTTCTGGTGATGGCGACGCAGAACCCGATTGAGCAGGAGGGCACGTACCCGCTTCCCGAAGCGCAAATGGATCGCTTTCTGATGCATGTGTTCGTGGGGTATCCAGACGACAAATCGGAGGAGGGCATCATGCTGCTGGTCCGGGGCGAGGAGGCGTCTGCCGGGAAAGGCGCAGGGAGTCAGAGCCAGCTCATTCCGCAAGATGTGATCTTCTCGGCGCGGACAGAGATACACGGCGTTCAGGTCTCCGATGCCGTGGCGAACTACATGGTAGCTCTGACGGCCGCAACACGCTATCCCGAGCGTTACGGCGACGACCTCAAGAAATGGATTCAAGTCGGCGCGAGTCCCCGCGGCACGATCGGGCTCGACAAGTGCTCGCGAGCCTATGCCTGGCTTCAGCACCGGAATTTCGTACGTCCCGACGATGTGCAGGCGGTGGTGCATGACGTCCTACGCCACCGGCTGATCCTTAGCTACGAAGCGCAGGCGGAAGGTATTAAGGCAGATAAAGTGATCGATCGAATCGTGGAGTTAGTGGCTGTCGCCTAAAGGCGTTTGGAGATCGCGTGGGCGCCTACGTTGAACTTCAGGCGTTGATGAACCTCCAGTACGAGGCGAAGGGGTTCTCGTTTCTTCCCCGGCAACCTATTCACTCGCTTCTTTCCGGCCACCACTCGTCCAAGGTGCGCGGACGCGGTCTCGATTTCGAAGAGTTGCGCGCCTATCTTCCGGGCGACGATATCCGGACGATGGACTGGCGCGTAACGGCTAGAATGCAAAAGCCATTTATCCGGGTGTTCACGGAAGAGCGGGACCGGCCGGCACTCATTGTGCTGGACCAACGCCTCAACATGTTCTTCGGCAGCCGGGTCTCAACTAAATCAGCCGTTGCCGCTGAGATTGCGGCGCTTGCCGCCTGGCGCGTATTTCACCAGGGAGATCGCGCGGGCGCGTTCCTATTCAATGATGAGCTGATAGAAGAGGTGAAGCCGCTGCGAAGCCGGGCTACGGTGCTTCGCATTCTCGAAAAAAGTGTTGAGCACAATCACAGGCTCTCAGCCAAGTCCACCGCGGAGCCCAATCCCGCCATGCTGAATGATGTTCTGCGACGCGTCTCACGAATCGCGCAACACGATTTCACGATTCTTCTAATAAGCGATTTTGACGGGGCTGATGGTGTAACCGAGAAACTTCTACTCGATCTCGCGCAACATAATGATGTAATCGCTGCGTTTATTTATGATCCGCTTGCGGTGAAGCTGCCGTCGTCGGGAGAACTCGTGGTGAGTAATGGGGAGTTACAGGTGGAGCTCCAATTCGGCCGGGAGAACATACGCAAGAGCCTGCTCGAAGCGTCCGACCGGCGAATCCGCAAGATCTTAGCATGGCAGAGCGAGCTGGACGTGCCGGTTCTTCCAGTAAGTACCGCGGAAGACACGGCGACGCAGCTCCGTCACTTGCTGGGTCAGGCCGCGGCTGCTGCGAGGCACTCATGAAACCCGGCACGCTTGATCACCTTCACGATTTCTATCAGCCACCCCCTCCTTCCTGGATGCCGCAAACGATTGGCTGGTATATCGTGTTCGGGCTACTCGCTTTGCTTGCAGTATGGGCGGCGTGGCGCATGCTGATGCGCTGGCGGCACAATCGCTACCGGCGCGAAGCACTTCGCGAACTCGAACATACGGAGGTTTCCGGCATTCCCGTTCTGCTGAAGCGAGTTGCCCTTGCCGCTTGGCCGCGTGAGCAGGTTGCACCGCTTTCCGGCGAGTCCTGGCTGCAGTTCCTGGAAACTCACGGAGGAAAGGGAGCCTTTGCGAAGGACACGGGCCGGTTGTTAGTCGAGCTGGACTATCACCACGCAGCGCCAACGGACGCGGACGAACACGCGATTCGCGAGGCTGCCGGCGACTGGATTCGGAGGCACCGTGTACGCGTTTGAATATCGCTGGCTGCTTGCGGTCCTCCCGCTTCCACTGCTTGTG
Source organism: Bryobacteraceae bacterium (assembly GCA_036557345.1). GTDB lineage: Bacteria > Acidobacteriota > Terriglobia > Bryobacterales > Bryobacteraceae > Bog-105. Next base: position 8,628 of record DATBHS010000064.1, on the reverse strand, counting down.
TGGCTCGTTCTTCCCAGCTACAAAGAGGAGCAGTCCTCGGTTCGAATCCCGTTCTTTCGTCTGATCACCGTAGCCACCGGCCTCAAACCCGCTGCAGGTGCGATTGTGCCTCGGACGAACTGGCTCCAGAAGGTTCTGTCGCCGTTGTGCTGGTGTCTTACCGTGGTTGCCTTGGCGCGCCCGGTCTACATCGAACCGCCCATTCAAAGAATCCAGCCTGCCCGCGACCTGATGCTTGCGCTCGACATATCGCAATCCATGGAAACTCCGGATTTCATTTCTCCGGAAGGAAAGCGCATTACACGTATCGACGCAGTCAAGCAAGTAGTCGATGGCTTTATCGAACGGCGTACCGGCGATCGCATCGGCCTCATTGTCTTCGGGGCCGCACCCTATCCCCAGGTTCCGTTCACGCTGGATCACGCAACCTGCCGTGCTCTCCTGAGGGAGACGCAAGCCGGCATGGCCGGTCCCCAAACCATGATCGGTGATGCCATTGGGCTCGCGATTAAGGAGTTCCAGAACAGCGAAGCCCAGGAACGGGTGCTCATTCTGCTCACGGACGGAAACGACACAGGAAGCAGAATGCCGCCCGTCAAAGCCGCTGAAATTGCCAAGGACAACCGTGTGAAGATCCATACGATTGCAATCGGCAATCCCAAAGCGACTGGCGAAGACAAGGTGGACGTAGCTTTGATGCGGTCCATTTCCGGAACCACTGGGGGTCAGTTCTTCCTCGGCCAGGATCAAAAGCAGCTTGCCGAAGTGTACGCAACGCTAGATCGAATCACGCCGAAGAACTATAAGACACAAAGTTACCGGCCAAAGCGACAACTCTTCATGTATCCGCTGGCTGTGGCCATTCTTCTCCTGGTTGGGTATCAACTTGTGATGTTTATCTGGACCGGCATTCTCGCGTTGGCGGCCCGGCGAAGCTCCGTCAGAAGCCAGAACGAAGCGATTGCGGTGCCCCATGTTTGATCAGTTCTCCGCGTTTCACTTCCTGCGTCCCCAATGGCTCTGGCTTCTCGTCCCGGCCGCACTGCTGTATCTGGTCGTGCTCCGGCGCGAAGATGTCTCCAAACGCTGGAAGGAAATCATCGCACCAGAACTTCTCGAAAAGCTACTCATCGGGCGCCATCGCCGCTGGCGGTTCCGTCCGGTTCACGCCACCTGTCTGGGAATCGCGCTGGCCGCGATTGCGATCGCGGGGCCTACGTGGAAACGCGAACAGCCCCCGTTTACCGAGGACAAAGCGCCGCTTGTGATTGCACTCGATTTGAGCCGTGATATGGATGCGATCGATGTGCAGCCTACGCGTCTCGAGCGCGCCAAGCTGAAGATCCATGACCTGATGAGAGTTCGACATGGATCGCGCACCGCTTTGTTCGTCTATGCCGCGGACGCACATATGGTCCTCCCTTTGACGGCCGATTCTGCGCTGATGGATCTGTACAGCGAATCGCTATCCACCAACCTGATCGCACCGGGCCAAAAGGACTCCGCATTGGCATTGAGAAAGATCAACACCTTTCTCGAAGGCGAAACGGTTCCGGGCACCATTCTTTTCATTACCTGCGGCATCGAGCGCAAAGCGTTTCCCACGTTTGTCAAGGCGGCGGGTGACGAAGCGCGCAACCAGGTTCTCGTTTTGGGCATCGGAACTGCACAGGGCGGACCTCTTCGCACAACCGCGGGTGGATTTGTCACCGAAAACGGACATCGAGTTTTCAGTAGGCTTGACCTGGAAGGCCTGCGGGCGTTGAAGGGGGAAGCAGATATCCCAATCAGCACGATCACGCTCGACGATGATGACGTCAAATGGGTCCAGCGCAGGGCCATCAACCACCTTCAGGCTGTGCAACAGCGGGATGCAAAGGTCCGCTGGGTGGACGAAGGGTACTGGCTCGTCATTCCGATCACGGTCCTTACAGCGCTGTGGTTCCGGAAGGGATGGACCATTCGGTGGGGAACCGCCGCGCTTGGCATTGTGTTTTTCTTTCATGGACAACCGGCCGCGGCGCGCGAATTTCATTTCATCGACCTGTGGCTTACTGCCGACCAGCAAGGCCGATATTATTACGAAAAGGGCGACTACAGTACTGCGGCAGAGCGTTTCCAGAATCCGATGTGGAAGGGTTTGGCGCTTTGTCGAAAAGGGGATTACCAGGCCGCGTTGGATGAGTTCGCCCTGGCCGACACGCCCGAATCCTGGTTCAATCAAGGCAACGCTCTTGCCTATCTGAAGAAGTATCCAGAAGCTGTGCACGCGTATGGCGAAGCATTGAAGGAGCGGCCTCACTGGCGCGAAGCAGAAGAAAACCTGGCTCTTGTCCGCTCATTGATTCCGCCACCTCCGAAGAAATCGGATGAAGAGCAAGAGGAAGCTCCCAATCTCAAGCCGGATGAAGTCAAGTTCGATAAGAAGGGCAAGAAAGGTAAGAAAACGGTGGTCAGCGCAAAAGAGGAGATGGCAGAGATCTGGATGCGGAATATTCAGACGACCCCCGCCGATTTCCTGCGCCGTAAATTTGCAATCGAATCGGCTGAGGAAAAGAAAAAAAGATGATACGCGCTATTTTCTTTACTCTGTCCTGCGCGCATATCGTGGCTGCGGCCGCAGGTCCCGTAGTGCGCGCCTCAATTGCCTCTCCACGCCCGATTATCGTGGGGCAGGCAGTACGCGTGGATGTGTCCGTTCTTGTGCCGAACTATTTCATGGGCGAACCAGGATTTCCGCAACTCAATATGGAGAACGCGATCGTGGTCTTACCGGGAGAGACGCCGCGGAACAGTAATGAGACCATCGCAGGTCAGACGTACGCGGGCATTACTGTAACCTATCTGGTCTATCCTCAGCAACCTGGTTCGTTCGCCCTACCGAAGGCGGATATTTCGGTGAAATATGCGGCAGATCCGCCGAAATCCGTTGAGGTTCAGGTCGCACTGCCGGCGGTCACATTCGAGGCTGTGATTCCAGCGGAAGCCGCTGATCTCGACTATTTCCTGCCGACGACGTCCTTGGTGATTACACAGAAATTCGACAAGCCGCTCGATCACCTCAAGGTTGGCGATACGCTCACTCGAACAGTGACGATTACAGCCTCTAAATTGCGCGCCATGCTGATCCCGCCCACAAAATTCGAAGGGCAGGATGGCATTATCGTCTATCCCAAGCAGCCCAGTGTAGACGACATCAAGACGGATCGCGGTGAATTTGTACAAGGCAGGCGTATCGATACCGCTACGTATCTGATCAGGAAAGAGGGTAACTACACAATACCGCCGATTCAAGTCCAATGGTGGAATCTCGACCGGCGAAAGGTCCAAACAGCGGCTCTGCCCGCGATTCATTTCAATGCCACACCGAACCCTGGCTACAATCCGGAACTTCCCCCAGAGGCCGAGCAGGTCATGCCACCAGCAGCGCCAAGAGCGAACCCATTCAAACACTATCTGCGGCTGGCAGAAATTGCCGCAATCGCACTGCTGGCCGCTGCGCTTGTTTCATGGCTGTCGCTTCGCTTCGGCACGCGTCTTGTGCGGCGCTGGAGAGAGTCGCGCCGGGCCTACAGAAACTCCGAAGCTGCTTTCTTCGCCAGGCTCGAAAAAGCCAGCAGGGCGGGGAAGGCTCAGGAAGCCTATTCGCTGCTGCTCGGATGGCTGAACCGCTTCCGGCCGGGTCTGGGACTCAGGCAGTTTCTCGCAAACAGCGGGGACGCCGAATTGACGCGGGAGGTCGAGTCGCTGGCGTCAACGGTCTACGGACATGACGTGGGCCGCTGGTCCGGGGGGCGGATGATCGGGCGCCTGGAACTGGTTCGGTCGCGAAGGCATCGCGAAATGCGATCTAAAGTTTCGCTCCCACCGTTGAATCCTGTCCGGCGAGTGTAAATAATAAATCGATCAGGACCGGATCACGTCTAAATCTGCGCACAGCTAGGACCGAGCCTATGGCGAAGAAACATCAAGCCAAACAAATCCCGCAGCCGCGGCCGCCGATGTCGCGTTTCAACAAAAACCTGCTCATCATTCTCTTCGCCATTCTCTTGATCTTCGCGACGAGCTGGGCTCTCTCTTCGCGACGCCATGCCACTGTGATTCCGCAAAGCATGGCGGAAGAGGCCCAGGAAACTGCCGTGACCTTCGGACCGACGATTGCGAACACGGCGCCTGCCCCAGGTGGCGCGCCGGAAGGTATGGTCTGGATTTCAGGCGGCGAGTTCTCGATGGGCGCGCAGGACCCCCCCGACCATGACGACGTCGGCATGAAAGCCACTATCGATTCACGGCCGATTCACCGAGTCTACGTTGATGGCTTTTACATGGACAAAACCGATGTTACAAACGCAGAGTTTGCAGCGTTCGTCAAAGCTACCGGATATGTCACGATAGCGGAGCGCAAGCCGCGCGCCGAGGATTATCCCGGCGCTCCTCCGGAGAACCTGGTTGCCGGCTCGGTGGTTTTTTCTCCGCCCGATCATGCTGTGCCGCTCAACAACCATTTCCAGTGGTGGGACTATATTCACGGAGCGAACTGGCGGCATCCGCTGGGCCCGGCGAGCGATCTCAAAGCTAAAGACGACTGCCCCGTCGTTCATATCGCCTATGACGATGCGCTCGCGTATGCCAACTGGGCCGGCAAGCGCCTGCCGACCGAGGCCGAGTGGGAATTCGCCGCGCGCGGCGGCCTCGCTGGAAAACCGTTCGTCTGGGGCGATGAATTCAGGCCGCACGGAAAGTGGATGGCCAATACTCATCAAGGACACTTTCCCGATCACGACGATGGAGAGGACGGGCACGTCGGAATTACCGCCGTCGCTCAATACCCGGCCAACGGATACGGCTTGTACGACATGGCAGGCAATGTCTGGCAATGGACGAGCGACTGGTACCGGCCGGATTATTACAAGCAACTCGCCGCCATGGGCGGAGTGGCGCGCAATCCGCGCGGCCCTGATAGTTCCTTCGATCCATCAGAGCCGAATCAGCCCAAGAAGGTTCATCGCGGCGGCTCGTATCTTTGCACGGATCAATATTGCTCGCGCTATATCGTGGGTACGCGCGGAAAAGGAGAACCGAGCACCGGCACGAATCACCTTGGTTTCCGCTGTGTAATGACGCCCGAGCAATATAAAACGCGCACGCAACCGCGCGCGTGAACCGCAGCAGACGAAACGCCTGCTCCCCTAGCACGCCTGCTCATTCGCGCGGGACGCCGATGAACCAGCGGAAATAAGGATTGTTGCCGTCCTCGCTGAGGACGCGTTTCACTGCTTCCTCCCAGCGCTCCCGATCGCCTCGATAGGCGAACAGAGCCGCTGCGTAGAAATCAAGCAGACGGCCACGCTCTTCCGCCAGCGCGCGACGAAACGGCTCATCCGCGCCGCTCAGAGGAGGATCGGTTTGCAGGGCCAGGACCATCGGCAGTACGCGCGCGAACTCACCGCGGCGCAGCCAGTTCGCATACTCGATGCGCGGCCTGTCGTCGGTGACGGGAGGCGCTCCTTTTGCATAACGCTCTAAGCCTCCGCGGCCGGTCACCCAGGTCGCCAGCAACGCAGCCGGCGAATTGATGCCGACTTCCTGGAAAGCAGCAGCTACTTCCGGCTGGCCGAATCGTGCGACGATGCGCGGCACGTTGAGTTCGAGCGGTTGGGGAGACCCGACCAGCAGCATCTCATGGATCTCGGTTGTCCAGAGAGAGCAGTACGGAAAGACGTCGAGGAAGCTGCGAACCAGCGAGCGCGAATCCTCGTCATTCTGGGTCGCGAGCGGCCACCATTGAGCGAAAATCCCATTCGTCTTCAGGCGGCTCCGCGCCAGCTGGTAGAAATTGCGGGAATACAGGTTCACGACCCCGGCGGCCGAGGGTGGCGGCGGTTCCAACGTGATCAGGTCGTACCTTTCAGTGCTGCGTAGAAGCTCCTGGCGTCCATCGCGTAAGCGGATATCGATCCTGGCGTCGGATGCAGCGCCGAAGTTGCCCTGGAAGAGCGGCGCGGCGTGTACCACTCCTTTCAGGAGTTCCGCGCACACACGCTGCTCCAGTCCTGGGAACTGCAACAGCGCGCCGGTCGTAATGCCGGTACCAAAACCGACGACGAGAGCGGAGCGCGGATCACTACGATGCACGATCAGCGGCAACAGAGCCTGCATGCGCATGTAGCGCAAGGACGGCATGGCATCACCGGAGTTTGACACTCCGTCGATATACAGGCGGCGGAAACTCGCGTTGCTGGCCCGCTGCTCAGTTACGGCAACTGTGCCCCCCGGATCTTCATCGAAAAAGACCAGCACGCCGCCCGAACGCGCTTTGGGCAAAAGCCGCACAACGCGATCCTCCGGTATATATGCGGCGGTAAAAACCGCGCCTGCTGTCATGGCAAGCAGCAACCAGCTGGTGCGGCGCTCGACGCCCGGTCCGCGGATCACCGCGAAGAAGCCCAGTGAGGCTGCGGCGATGGCGAGCACTCCGAGCGTGTGCACGAGCCCTAACCGGGGAATGAGCAGGAAGCCGGTCACTATGGTCCCCGCTACTCCGCCGGCTGTGTTCAGCGCCACGACTGCGCCCACGTCGTGGCCGACCCGGCTCGGGCCCGCGATCAATCGTAAGGCTGCGGGGAAGGCCGCGCCCAAGAGGATCGTCGGCACGAAAACAATTCCGAGCGCGGCCACGAGAAAGCGAGCGCACATGGCAAGCAACTCGGATCCGATGCCTGCGCGAACCATCGCTTCCGCACGCGCTTGCAGCAGCATCAACCAGTTCCCCAGGCCTGCAATTTCCAGGAGCGTAATGAGTCCCGCGGCAGCAATGAGAAAACCGAATAAGCTCCAGTCCCCGCGTGCGTGATGGCTCCAGCCGGCATACAGGGCGCTGCCGATAGTCAAACCCGCGAGATAAGTCGCAAGTACTACGGAAAAAGAAAATGTCCGCGTGCTCGTGAACTGAACCACGATTTGCGACCAGACCACCTCGTAGCCAAGCGCGATTGCGCCGGCGATAGCGTACAGGACCAGCCCAAGGCGAGCCTCAGAGCTCATACGATTCGCCCGAGCGGGCCCGGTTGCACGAGGCCGAAGCGATGTCCGGGCCATGAGCGCCGCCACAACCGCTAGCACAAAGTTGATGCTCGCCGCAGTAAATCCTGTTCCGCGTACTCCCATGAGCCGTATGAGCACGAATGCGGCAAGGAGCGCGCCGCCAATCGCGCCGGCCGTGTTGGCCGCGTACAGCACGCCTCCCGTCCGGGCTACTTCTCCGGTCTGCGGCGCTTGGGCTCGTATAAGGACAGGCAGGGTTCCACCCATCAGCAACGCCGGTATTCCGATAAGCAGGAACGGAAAGGCCCAGGCCACCACGCCGGCGTGCTCTCGGAGCATTACAAAGAGACCGGCGGCGTGGCCCAGTGCGATCGTCGTGCCGATGCCACCCAGCCCAATACCTAGTTCGAGCAGGCCATAAAGAAGAAGAGGCCGTTCGGTACGGTCGGCCTTCCGACCGAACCAGGCGCTTCCCAGAGCCAGGCCTGCAAAGAAGGCGCTCACCGCAGTAGTGATTGCATAGACATCGATTCCGACGACCAGCGAGAGCTGCTTGATCCAGAGCATCTGGAAGATCAGCGCCGCTGAACCCGAGGCGAAAAGCAATAGACCTAACGTCCGGGTCGTGGCTCGGCTGCTGGACTTGGAACCCACCTCAACAGTTCGCGCTTTGTCCATTGTGGTTGAGACTACACTATCTGACATCGAATAAAAAATCGAAGCAACTGATTTCGCCGTCTAAGCGCTGCTAATTATGAGCCTTCGACGATGGAAATCCTTTGCCCCACTCGCCCTTGCATCGGCGCTGCTGTTTACTGCGCCCGCAAAAGGCCAGCAAAGCGGCCACTATTTAGAGGGGGCTACCGGCCTGATGAACGGCAGCCTGGCGCCGCCCGGCTTTTATCTCGGATATGTTCAATTCGAGTACTTTGTGGATTCCATCGACGGACCGAACGGCAGGTCCATACCCGCCCATGTCACATTAAGCGCACCCATTGCAGCGATCACTGGTGTCACGAAAATGAAATTTCTGGGCGCTGACTACGGCTTTGCCTTCCTGGTTCCGATCATGAACCAGAGATTCAGCACGAACATCTTCCCAAACCGCACTTTTACATCACCGTATGGAGTATCGGATATCTTTTTCACACCAATTGAGTTAGGCTGGCATAAATCGAAAGCGGACTTTCTGTTCTCCTACACCTTCGCTGCACCTACGGGCGATTTCAGTTCTGACCAGGTATTCAACTCGGGTCTCGGCATGTGGTCCCACATGTTCCAATTGGGGACCACGTATTACCCGGAGAAGACTAAGAAGTGGAACGCCTCGATTCTCAGTACCTGGGAAATCTGTAGTACAAAACCCGCAACAAATGTGAGACCCGGCTCCCAAATGGCCCTTGAATATGGCATTGGCCGGCGCATGCTTCGTTATGCACTGAATGTCGGTATCGCCGGAAGCTACTATCGGAAGCTGACATTAGATAGCGGAACGGGAATTGCCTTCCATGACCAGGAGAACAGCATCGGCCCGGAGGTTTCTCTCACGTTACCCCCGGCGCATCTTGCCTTTGATGTGCGCTA
>DATBHS010000063.1:0-41546 GCA_036557345.1 Bryobacteraceae bacterium | reverse complement strand
TCGAATAAACATATGATCTTTTCAAAACGGTCATCTGAGAGGAGCTGGCATGTTGCTGTCCGTTTCAAAATCTCATCCCAGTCGGTTCGTCGCACTGCGGAGTTCTTTGATCCTCGTCCTGTTTTCCTCAACTAGTTTGCTTGTCGACGCACAGATCAATACGGGCAGGATCACCGGAATCGTCACCGACTCGGCAGGCGCAGTCATCGTAGGCGCCACGGTTCGCGCGACGAATCAAGAGACTGCAGTCGTAACGAATGTGCAGAGCCAGGAAAACGGCAACTATCTGCTTAACTTTCTGATTCCCGGCCGATACACAGTGGAAGCGGCATCGGCTGGATTTGAAACCAGCGTCGTACGAGATATCGAAGTGACGGCTGGCGGAATTGCGCGGAACGACTTCCAGATGCGCCTCGGGCAGGTGCATCAAACGGTCGAGGTACAGGCGAATCCCCTGGCAGTGAATACAGAGAGCGCAGAACTGACCCAAACGTTTGGATACAAGGCGCTCGATCAACTGCCGAACATCGACCGCAATCCGCTCTACCAGATGAACTTGTTGCCGGGCGCCAACAATGGGAGCGGCAGCGGAAATTACGGAGCAAACGGCGGCGAGAACGGTTCGGCGATCGGATTGACGCGTCCACAGCTCGCCTCGATCGGCGGTGTCGATGCTAATGCAAATGGCGTCTTCATTGAGGGCATTTTCAACCGCGAACCGCAAAATGCATACGCCGGCGTTGTCCCTCCGATTGAAGGTGTGCAGGAGGTTCAGGTATTTGCCGGCAAGTACGACGCCGAATATGGATTTTCCGGTAGTACGGTAATCAACGTAGTCACGAAATCCGGAACGAACGATCTGCATGGCGCTGCCTTCGAATACCTGCGGAACAACGCCAGCGATGCACGGAATTTTTTTGCGGCCAGCAATACTCCGTTTCAACGCAACCAATTCGGAGGAGCCATCGGGGGGCCCATCCGAAAGAACAAACTGTTCTATTTCGCGGACTATCAAGGGACTCTATTTCGGACCAGTACGTATGAGTACACCAGTGCGCCTACGGCAAAGATGTATCAGGGCGACTTCTCAGAGCTTTACTCGCTGACTCCTCCGCCCGGCGCAGACAGCACTTATGGACAACTCTACGACCCGTTTAGCCGGACCTTTGACGGAAATGGAAACGTAACATACGCCGCGCCGTTCGCCGGGAACGTGATTCCCGCCAGCCGATTTGATCCCTCGGCCGCGAAGATGAATGCCGACCGTATTTTTGGTACGGCAAATCTTCCTGGTTTGACAAACAACCTTTACTATCTGTACCGGAATTCGCAGGATGCTCATCAGGGTGATGCGCGTATCGACTTCAACCAGTCGGAAAAACACCGTTGGTTCTTCCGTTATTCACTACTCGATTCCTCGAATGACAACTCGACCAATATCAACCAGTTTTTCCAGGATGGGCAGGCGAATTCGCAGAGCTTCAACCAGAACATGCAGCTCACGCTGTTAAGCACCCTGAATGCATCGCAAGCGAAATGAGGCCCGTATCGGTTACAACCGCACAAATGTAAATACGAACGCCAATTCGATGGACAAAAACTGGAACAACTTTTACGGAATTCCCAACGGAAATCTAGGCGACCCGATCACCCAAGGCATTTGGGAGACCTATTCCCTGGATCCGATTTCGAATTTCGGTCAACCGGATTGGGTGGCATTCATTATCAGCAATACGATCTCCGCGACGGATAACTTCACCTGGGTAAAAGGCCGCCACACAATTAAAGCCGGTGTGAACCTGAATCATATCGAGGATACGTCCGCCGACACGATCGGCGGCGACGATCCACGGGGTACTTTGAGTTTTGACCCGGCGATGACTTCCTACAGCGGAGTGGCGCCTCCGTTCGCGTATCCGAGTTTCCTGCTCGGAACGATGACGAGCAGCGCCCGGGCTCGATTTGTCGCGGGCTGGCCTTATCAGTCCTACTGGCAGAACGCCTTTTATGCCCAGGATGACTTCAAAGTGCTGCCGTCTCTCATTCTCAACCTTGGTTTCCGCTATGAGCTGACTACGCGCCCTATCGAGCGGTACGATCGGCAATCGAATTGGGATACCAGGACAAACGAACTGGTACTGGCAACGAAGGACAATCGCAGCCCTGCCCTGAATCTGGATAAAGGGGACGTGGGCCCGCGCGTGGGACTCGCCTGGTCGCCGGACAAAGGCAAAACGAGCGTGCGCGCCGGCTTCGGGATATCGTACTGGCAAACGTATTGGACCGGCCCGCTGACGATTCTCGGTCTCGGCTACCCGAACTATGCCAAACAGGCGCTGCTGTCCTCAAATAATCTGACACCGAACCTCCTGCTGTCCCGCGACGGTCTGCCGCTCGCGAGCGCAGAGTATGATTCCTCGGGAAATCTGATCATTCCGGCAAATGCCGTCATCCGGGGCACAAACTACAACTGGAAGAGCCAGCAAGTAGCACAGACATCGGTAAATGTAGAACGCGAGCTATACCGCGGACTGGTGGCCGATGTCGGCTATCTCAGCGTGCGCGGCCTGCACAACAATCACACGACCAATATCAATCAAGCCCCGCCGCAGCCTCTCGGGGTTGATTACAACCTGGCGCGGCCGCTCGCTCAGCAATATCCGCAGTTAGGCGATATTCCCGTTCAGTTTTCGAATGCCGCAAGCTGGTATGACGCTTTGACGGCGCGTGTTGTGGCGCGGTTGGGCAATGACTTTACACTGAATGCCAGTTATGCGCATGCCCGCAATTTCTCAAACGGGAACAATATCGATCCGGCCAACCTGTGGCAGTATTACGGACCGACACAGCAGGACATCGCACATACCTTTTCCGCGCAATTCACGTATGCGCTTCCAGTGGGGCGCGGAAAACGATTTCTGTCAGATGCAAACCGGCTGGTCGATGCATTTCTGGGAGGCTGGCAATACTCAGGCTTCCTCACAATTCGCAGCGGCCTGCGGTTCGACGTCAGGTCTGACGTGAGCCTCCTGAACAACGGTCAGGGCAATCGCCCGAACCGCGTCTGTAGCGGTACGTTGCCGAATCCTACAGTAAATTTGTGGTTCGATACAAGCTGCTTTGTCGACAACTTGGTGGTCGATTCTTACGGCAACGCAGGTATCAATCCGTTGCACACAGATGGGCTTCAGCAGCTTGACTCCTCCCTTTTCAAAACATTTGCTGTGACAGAACGTATCAACCTGCAGCTCAGAGTCGATGCGTTCAACACGTTCAATCATCCCAACTTTTCCACTCCCGATAGGACGGTGGGTGATCCCACGGAGGGGCAGATCTTCTCGACATCGGTGGATAACCGGCGCATGCAGTTCGGATTACGGCTGTTTTTCTAACCGCGATGTGAGGATTGAAGAGAGTAATAACAGGATGCAATGCGTCTGAGAGATAAAACATCGGTCGTCACTGGCGCCGGGGCCGGTATCGGCCGGGCGGTCGCGTGGGCATTCGCGGAGGAAGGAGCGAATGTGGTCGCGGCAGATATAAATTCTAAGGCGGCAGAGGAGACCGCGAGACAGATAACGGAATCCGGTGGAACGGCGTTGGCGATTCACACAGATGTCGCCGATCCAAGTTCTGTCGAGCAGTTGGCCAGGGCCGTACGAAGCCGCTTTCACTCCGTACACGTACTGGTGAACAATGCGGCCATTCAGGTAAACAAGAAAATCGAGGAGACCACATTCGAAGAATGGAACCGGCAGATGGCCGTAAATGTAGGCGGCGTTTTTCTTTGCTGTAAGTACTTTTTGCCGCATCTGCGGGCGGTTCGCGGCTCGATCGTCAATATGTCTTCGGTAAACGGGACATTTGTAGAGCCTATGTGCGCCGGCTATTGCGCGACTAAGGCAGCCATTCTGGCACTTACAAAGGCACTCGCGATTGACCATGGCGGCGAAGGACTTCGGGTGAATGCAATTTGCCCCGGCTACATTGACGCGGGCCTGGCCGAAGGATATTTCCTAGCGCAACCCGATCCGGATGCCGCCCGAGCACAGGCCGGGAAGCTACACGCGTTGAAACGAATCGGAAAGCCAGAAGAAGTGGCGAACGTCGCTGTCTTTCTAGCGAGTGATCAAGCCTCGTTTATGACCGGCTCGGCGGTCATGGTGGATGGCGGCTTCAGTTCCGGCCTGCCTCCAGGAGAATAAGATGCACTTGACAGAAAGGCAGCGAAAGCTGCTCAATTTAACCTTTATTGACTACAGCCCGACATCGGAATTCCTGGAACACCCCCTCGTCATTGACAAGGCTGAAGGCCTCTATTACTGGGATGCCGAAGGGAAACGTTACTTCGACGCGATCGGAGGAATTTTCGTGGCATCGCTGGGCCACAAACATCCACGTGTGATGCAGGCGATGCGGGATCAGATGGAGAAGATCACCTTTGCTCCGCCACTGATCAGCACGACAAATGTGACTCTGGACTTTGTCGAAAAACTCGGCGAAGTCACTCCGAGCAATCTCAAGTTTGTAAAGCCGTTCAGTGGCGGTTCGGAGGCAGTTGAGGCGGCGTTGAAGTTTACGCGTCAGTACCACAAACAGACGGGAAGGCCGAGCAAATACAAGTTCATCAGCCGGTACTACTCGTATCACGGCGGCACGTTCGGCGGAATGGGCGCTAGCGGGAGCGGGCCGCGCAAATCCAAATTCGAGCCGCAGATGGACGGTTTTGTAAAGGTGTTCCCGCCGAGTTTCTACCGCGATCAGTTCTCAAGCTGGGAAGAGGCCAACAGGTTCGCAGCCCAAAGCATCGAGGATGTAATTGTCCACGAAGACCCGGATACTGTAGCGGGCGTAGTGGTGGAGCCGATTGGAAATACAGGTGGAATCATCACACCGACTGAAGAGTATTTTCAGATCATTCGCGAGGCATGCGACCGCCACGACGTCCTGTTGATTTTCGACGAGGTGATCACCGGGTTCGGGAAGACCGGCGATATGTTTGCGGCGCAGACATATGGCGTAACACCCGATATTCTTTGCACCGGCAAAGGGATTTCGAGCGGCGCTATACCTCTTGGAGCCATGATTGCGCGAGAGGATATGGCCGATGCGTTTTCTGGACGCTCTAATGAAAATTTGCACTTCGCTCACGGCCACACGTTCGCGGGGAACCCCCTGGCGTGCGCGGCGGGTCTGGCGGTGATCAGCGAAATCGTAGAGAAAGATCTATGCGCGAAGGCTCGGATGCTCGGGGAATATCTGCGTAACCGGCTCGAGTGCCTCAAAAAATTCGGGGTCGTGCGGGAAGTGCGCGGCAGAGGCATTCTGCTGGGTATCGAACTGGTGCGAGATACAAAAAGCATGCAACCGTTCCCGGAACTGGGCCGCGAGTTGAAGAAGGCGGCCCTCGAACACGGGATCATATTGCGAATCGATCCAAGCTGGTTCGCCGTTGCGCCGCCGTTGATTGCCGAGACCCGGGATCTTGAAGAGATGTGCGACCTGATCGAGCGCAGCGTGAGTACGGCGCTGAGCCGGATCGGTAGGACATGAGTTCCGGATCGAGAAGAATCGCCGACTGGCTCCTGCTGCTCTCCTGCAATCTGATGTGGGCCAGCCAGTTCGTGATGGTGAAGCTGGTGCAGGAGCAGATGGGCCCGCTGTTTGCGGTTACATTCCCGATCGCTCTCTCGACACTCATGCTCATTGTGCTCGTGCGACGGGAGCCCAAGGTAAAAGTGGCCAGGAGCGATATCAAAGATTTCATACTGCTTGGACTTGCCGGACAGTTAGTTGCACAATTGCTCATCACGTGGGGAGTCCGCCTGGCCCCGGCATCGAATGCGGCGCTACTCGCCCTGATCATGCCGGTTTCGACGGCTGTCATGGCGCATTTTCTACTTGGCGAGCATATGAACCGGATTCGCTGGATCAGCTTCGGGTTGGCGATCCTGGGCGTACTCGCCTGTTCCGGCGTGGACTGGAAGAGCCTGGATTTCGGGCGCAGCTTCCTGCTCGGAAACACTTTGATTTTTTTCAGTGTACTGGGCAGCGCGTTCTATAACGCGTACAGCAAGAAAGTATTGGAGCGGCACTCGCCGCTGCAAGTCCTGCTGTACAGCTATTACGCGTTGCTGGCCGTGCTCCTACCCCTCACGATCGCCGCCGAGCCATCCGGTTTCGCAAATCTTCCGCACTATTCCAGCACTGTGTGGATCGGCCTCGCGATTCTCGCTGTCTTTCAGTATTTTTTGTCAATGGTCATTTTTCTCAATGTTCTGACCCGGCTCCACGCTACTCAGGCAGCGCTTTCAAATTACCTGATTCCGTTCTTCGGTTTGGTGATCGCTGCCATCGTGCTGCACGAGCGACTGACTGGGTTTATGATTGCCGGCGGTCTGCTGGCGCTCGCGAGCACGCTGCTGATTACGGTGTGGGACACCGCATCAAAACCACAAGCAAGTGATCTCTTGCGGGACCAGAACAGCCTTCCTTCTACTCGGAGTTGATTTATGTTCACCACAATCCGCGCAGTTCTTCGCATTCTTTCGTGCTTTGCAGGCATTACGGCTGCGGCCTTGACGATTCGCGCAGCCGAGAACACCGACATGATCGGCTATCACGACGTCAAAACGGATTCGCAAGGCAAGATCATGCCATGGTATGGGAGCGGGCCGTCGCAGGCATACGATCACGTCATCCGGCTGGTATGGAACTTCTGGCGTGACATGAAGCCGTGCCCGAATGGAGTGCCCTATTATCTGCAACACCAGGTTTGGAAGCCCAAGGAAGACCCGCGCGGCCTCGGAGGAGACCAGATCTCGATGGCGCTGTCTTCGTGGAACCTTCTTTACGACTATACCGGCGATTCGAAAGTGCTCGACAACATGCGGCTCATGGCTGATTACTGGCTGGTGCACGGCCTGTCGAAGCCGACCGATAAGTGGCCGAATCTGCCATTTCCCTACAACACCGAAGAACACTCGGGCATATTCGATGGCGACATGCGCGCGGGAAAGAATTTTCTGCAGCCGGATAAGGCCGGCAGCTTTGGTAAGGAACTGATTACCCTTTACAAGATCACAGGAGACGAAAAATATCTGCGCGCAGCAACGACCATTGCGGATATGCTCGCGCAGCGCGTAACGGCCGGAGATGCTGACAACTCCCCGTGGCCGTTTCGTGTGAATGCCACGACTGGCGGAGTCCACACGGTAAAGGACAAAGGAAAGACATTCCGCGCGAGTTACACGACGAACTGGACGGGCACTCTGGAGCTTTGTGATGATTTACGGGCGCTGGGCCGGGGAAACCATTCGGCTTATGCGAAGGCGGACTCCATGGTATCTGCGTGGTTGAAGCAGTATCCGCTAAAGACCAACAAATGGGGACCTTTCTTCGAGGATGTTCCGACACAGGACTATTCAGATACGGAGATCAATGGAGACACCATGGCGATGTATCTGCTGGATCACCCGCAGTTCGATGCACGGTCAAGCGAATTGGCAGCGGGCATCCTTGCCTGGAGCGACCGCATGTTCGCGAATCACGAATTTGAGAAATGGGGAGTAACCGCTATAAACGAACAGACTGCCTACAAGGTCCCGGGAAATAGTCACACCTCGCGGCATGCTTCGGTGGAGTTGCGCTACTGCGAATTGACCGGCAACAACGAGCGCAAAGAGCAAGCCATCCGACGTTTGAATTGGGCCACCTATATGGTGGATACGGACGGCAAAAACCGCTATCCGCGAGATGATATCTGGCTGACGGACGGCTATGGGGACTATGTACGTCACTATCTGCGCGCTATGGCAGCGCAACCGGAGCTTGCGCCGAACGATCAGAATCATCTGTTGCGGACATCATCGGTTATCCAATCCATCTCGTATGGCAAGGACCGGATCACTTACACAAAGTTCGACGGCCACTCCAAGGAGCGGCTGAAACTCGGGGAATGGACGCCGGCGCGAATTCGCGGAGGCGCAATGAAGTGGACCGGCAACACGAAACTTCTGGAGATTTCGGCTACTGAAAAGACCGTGGTAATTGAGCGCCAGTAAACAAATCGAGACATTGGTATCTATGTTCATTTTTCAGACGATGCGGCTGTTTGCGTTGCTGTTATTGTGCACGGTGGCGTGGGCGCAGGAGCGTAAGTACGTGAATGCTCAGTTGGGGTGGCATTCGGCGGTGGTGGACAAACAAGGCAAATTGCTTGCATGGTACGAGCCGGAAAAAAATCTAGGCTATGACAAAGTCTTGCACCTGGGCTGGGATTTTATTGAACACAAAGTTCCAAAGGACACGCGCGGTAAAACCGGGCAGAAAATTTATCTCGTCAATTCCGTCTTCGATTCAAAAACGCTGCAGGGGATTAACTGGCAGCACAACCCGGCCATGGTGTATGCCGCGTTTGTGGACGGCGTTGTAGCCTGGTACGCCTATTCCGGCGATTCAGAGGCCGTTGCGACCGTGCGGGAAATGCTCGATTATCAATTAGCGCACGGAACAACACCGCTCGACTGGAAATGGCCTGGCGTTCCATTTGCCACGGCCTGCGAAAATGACGCCGAATACGGTCACTGCATTCAAAACCTGCCACGTGAGTTTTACGGCGGCATTGAAAGCGACAAAGTGGGACAGCTGGGCACGGGCTATGCGCTCTTCTACGAGTTGACTGGCGACCGCAAGTATCTGGATGCGGCCATCCGCTGCGCGGACGCTCTAGCGGGTCACGTACGGGCCGGAGACCAGAACCACACTCCGTGGCCGTTTCGGATCGATGGCAAGACGGGCATCACGCTGACACACGAAGAATATGGGGGCGAGACCAGCGCGGCGCTACGGCTCTTTGATGAATTGATCCGTCTTCAATCCGGCAATGTTGTCGAGTATAAGACGGCCCGCGACACAGCCTGGAACTGGATGCTTCACTATCCGCTCAATCAAGGCAATGAAGCTTGGGACAAGTGGGCAGGGTTTTTCGAGGACGTGCCGTATCGCCCCACAAACGTGAACCAGTTTCTCCCCGACATGACGGCGTACTACATTATGAGCCGTCCGGACCCGGCGGAGGTGGACCCTGAATGGAGCCGCCATGTGGGCCATCTGATCGACTGGGTGCGGCGGCATTTCGGCCGCGGACCCTTTCTGGGCGCATGGGCGATTGACGAACAAGGCCAGCCCGAACGCGACTACTACGGCTGCTGCTCACGCGCCGGAGAGGGCAGTCACGGCGGGCGCTGGGCGGCGATCAATGCAATCTACGCCGGCCTGACAGGAGACGAACAGGCCCGCGAGGACGCTTTCCGATCGATGAACTATACGACTTACTTCGCGGATTCGGACGGCAAGATCGCGTGCTGTGGCGTAGACTATCATCACCCGTACTGGTTCAGCGATGGATATGCGGATTATCTCCGGCACCTGAACTGGATTATGGGCGCATTGCCAGATTTGGCCCCAGTAGGCGAAGACCATATTTTACATTCCACCTCCGTGGTACAGAAGGTCGCCTACAAGGAGGGCCAGCTCAGCTATCGCACGTTTGATGATTCCGGAACCGAAGTTCTGCGACTGAAGTACAAGCCGACGCGGATCACTGCTGGAGTGTCGCAATTGACCGTGCTCGAAAAACCAGGGCAAGCGGGCTATACGATTCGCCAGGCAGCTAGCGGCGACTACATCATAGAGGTCCGGCGAGAGCGAGCCCGCGACGTGGCCATAGAAGGTAGTTGATCCTTGTTCGACATGCTGAACGTTCTGAGCCAGGAAAACCGTTCTTGACTCATGCCGCTGTTACCATGAACAGCGACCATGGTCGTCGACGTCCATAGCCATTACTTTCACGACCCCGGTCATTTCTCGCCGGAGTTCGCGGCCCAGGCAAAACGCGGCCGGAATATCGATCTGACGGTGCGATGGGATGAATACGCTGCCAGCGCACGCGATGCAGCCAAGACGATTGTGTTCGGCGGAAAGGCCCGGCTTTCTGGACTGTGGGTACCCGATAATGAAGTCGCCGGTTACCTCCGCACAGCGACTGACCGGCTCATCGGCTTCCTGTCACTCGATCCGACGCAGCCGGGCTGGCAAGACGAGTTGGACGAGGGTCACCGGAATCTAAAGCTCAAAGGCATCAAACTCATGCCGATGTACGCCGGGTTTTTTCCTAACAGCCGCGAACTGGATCCGCTATGGCACTACGCAACAAAACATCATTTGCCTGTTCTTTTGCACACCGGCACGACGTTTATACGGCAAGCGCCGCTCGCATGCACGTTGCCCCGGCTGATTGACGATCTTGCGATTCGGTTCCCGCATGTGAAGATCATCATGGCTCACCTCTCGCATCCGTACGAGGGCGAATGTGTTGTGACAATTCGCAAGCATCCAAATGTTTATGCCGACTGTTCCGCCTTACACTATCGTCCGTTCCAGCTCTATCATTCACTCATGCTGGTTCAGGAATACGGAGTATGGAGCAAGCTGCTATTCGGCAGCGATTATCCATTTACGACGGTCTCGGCCAGTTTAGAGGGCATGCGAAATCTGAACAAGATGCTGGAGGGAACAGGCCTGCCTCGATTGGATATGGAAGCCATGGAGCAGATGTTTCAGCGAGACACGCTGAAAATCCTCGAAATCGAGACTTAAACTCACGCTTCATGCCAACCATCGTTCACGATTTTCGGCAGATCGATTTCGAGTTGCCCGGGAAGCGCCATTATCAAGTGGCATTTCATCTGGACGGGTCTTGGGGCTACTCGCTGGTGCCGCTTACGGTAGTTCGCGGGCACCGAAAGGCCGGTTCGGATGCGGCGGGGGTGGCCATTTTCGGCGGCACGCACGGCAATGAATGGGAAGGACAGATCGCCGTCAAACGGCTTTGCCGGAACCTGGAAGCTGAAGCCCTGAGCGGTCTTGTTCTCCTCGTTCCGCAGTTGAGCGAAAGCGCCTGCGCCGCCAACCGGCGCACGTCGCCACTCGACAACGTGAACATGAATCGAGCCTTTCCCGGAGATCCAAAGGGCACGATTTCGGCCCGCATTGCGCATTTTGTGAAGGCGGTGATTTTCCCGCGCGTCGGCGTAGTCGCCGATCTGCATTCAGGCGGAGTTGAGGGCGGGTTTGCCTTGTGCACGTCGCTTCACCCGGTCCCTGATTTAAAGCAGCGAGCGGAAATGCTGGCGGCAGCGCAAGCGTTCGATACGCCGTTCATCTTTTTCTATTCGAGCGACATGGCATCTGGGCTGCTGACCGATGAGGCGGAAGCAGAAGGCAAGATCGCCGTCGGGGGCGAGTTCGGCTACGGCGAGACCGTGAACCGCGCAGGCGTCACTCACGCCTACGACGGTGTGCTGAATCTGCTCCGGCGATACGGTTTATTGGATGGGGAAATCCAAAAGGTAGACTCCGACCGGCCAAGTCCGCCGAGAATCATCTCTGCTCCAAACCTGGAGGATTACGTTCCCTGCCCTGCGTCCGGAATATGGGAGCCGCGCGTCGATCTGGGTCAGGATGTGAGTACCGGAGAGATCATCGGTTTTCTGCACGATTTCGGCGATCATTCTTCCGAGCCCATCGAAATTCGGGCGCACCGCGCAGGCGTGCTGATCATGATGCACGCTCCAGCGAAATGCGCGAAGGGCGTTACACTGTACGTCATTGCGCAGGATTATCAGGTCGATTGACGGGACGGCCTGATCAGTACTGTGCGCTGATTTCGTAACGCTCTGACGCCGGATTCTCGATCCGGACCAACTCATTTTGAGGATCGAAACCACGCCACTCGCGGCCGTTCACGGTCACACGCCGCATCTGGCGACCTTCGGGTTGCCGCAGTCGAACAAGCAGAACAGCGGGCGGCCTCCTGTGCGGAACCTCGACGCTTGCCTTTATTTCTCCCGCAGCGCTGTGACTTTCGATTCGGAATGAGATGTCTCCGAAATAAGTAGGCGCACGGGAAACCTCAATCACCTTGCCATCTTCGAGCCATTTTCTGGGAGTTGCCTGCCCAATAAACAGCGTCCGGTCGTCCGCTTCGCGCAGCAGCATGTCGCGATAGAGCTCGAACCAGGAACCGTCGGTGCTTGGAGGACCGAAATATTGGCCGTGCATCCACCGATGTTCGACAGGCTCATATACGGTGTGGCTGAACGCGCACGCCATCTGGCTGTAGAAGGCGCGAATCGCGGCCTTCGGATTGTCGAGATAAAGATACGCTTTCGCTTGCGGACGATAGACGGGCTCGTTCATCATTCCAAGCCCTTTTAAGAAAAGATTATCTTCGTGATCGTTCAGAAGGTACTCTCCCAGCTCGCTGTCCGGCCCCAGGGCCTTCAACCGCAGCAAGTGCATAGGGCCGACATCGACGTCGGTGGGATACCAGATATCGATCAGCCGGCGTGGAGTGAGGGCTTCCGAGGGAACATATGGCTCCCAGGTGTGATCGCGAAGCTGAACGACCGGCGAGAGGGCGGCTGCATGTCCGAAGCCGTGCTTGACTGCATCCTGGAGCTGTTTCGCGGCTTCTAGCGCAACGCCGCCTTTCGGATTGCCGAGCCCTTCCAGTACCGTTCCAAAGCGCTGAAGCCCAGCATACATGTAGGCCTGATTGAGAGCCCATATCCCATCCCCCGTACCATCGTTCAACGGGCCTTCGACGAGACCCTTTTGAAAACCGGAACGGCTTTGCGCCGTTTTGCATTCATTCAAGCACCAGTCAAGGGCCTTCTTTGCGAAGGGCATCAACTGATCAAGGCCCTCCCGATCACCGCTGAGCAGATAATATTGCGCAACCACGTATAGCATGGAGGGCGTGTACATCATCCAATTGGCGTATCCACCAACGTGACCATTTACATCCTGGTTCAGCCGGAACTGATGCAAGAGATCTTCGAGCGCAATCTTGCTGTATCCGCGCAGTTCGTACAGCATGTAATCGACGTACACAGATTGCACGCCGGGCCAAGGAATTCCGGTCTGATCATAGGCAAAATTCGAATACGGCAGGTCGATCTGGACATTCGGACCCCCGCCTCCATGGCGTCTCGGCAATCGCAGTGCGTGCCAGAGCGAGGCGCGATAAAGATCATTTACGGTTTTCTCCGGAACGTTGAACTGCGCTCCGCGGTCGAGCCAGGATGACCAGAACTGCAGAGTTGCGCCGCGCGCCTGCGCGTAATTCAGTTCTTCCAACGTCTTCGTCGAATCCGGATCCAGTAACGGTGAGGGCAGCTTCACGACAAATTCACGTGACCCGTTGGCCGCGAGGTTCTCAAGTACCGTGATATCCAGGCGGAGCGTCTTCTCGAATCTCTTTTCGTCGCGCCCGTAATCGAGCGTAGGATGCCACTCTACGTTGCCATTCGAACCTTCAAGCGACATCAACACGCGGTGATGAGCATTCTCTCTTAACAAAGCGCCGCCATTCGAAACAGGAACTGCTGATACGGGCTCGCCGCTCTCGTTCGGAAGCTGGCGCACATGCGTCATCGCCACCGGAATGGTACGAGGAACATCGCGGAGATTCGTGATGCGCAATTTCTGCATCAGAACCATCGGGATATCGCCCTTGCGTTCCTGAGGCGGCCCGCTCAGTGGATAAGCGAATTGCTCCACCTGATACCGGATGCCATCGTCTTCGAAAACGGTTGTGATGACGGGCAGCCCATCTTGCAGGTTCTGCGACTTCCAGGTTCGCGTAATGCCCTGCGTCAAGTCGCCAAAGCCGAACCAGAAACGGAAATGGTCGGGATTTCCATAGTCGTTCCAGACGCCGGCACCGCGATCGATCCCAAATTTTGGAATGGCGCTATCCCAGGTGAGACAAACGACGTGACCGGGAGCGACTTGATGCGGATGCGTATAGAAGGGGCTTCCCAGGTCCTCCCAAAGCGCAGCAAACTGCTCGTAACTGGCTTCCGGCGCCTGCGCAGTTTTTTCGAGAATGCGTTGGCCGCGCCACGGAGCAACCTTCGCCTGGTAATCGGCAAACGAGACTGGTTTGTCCTCCAACGTGAGAAATGCGTCGAAAGAAGGAATCCAGATCGCTTCTTCGCGTAACAATTGTTCCGCGGCAAAAGTGAAACCGCGCGTTTGTTCCTTGTCGAACCAAACTGTTGCCAGCCCGGGCTTCAAAATAAAAGCCGGGTCTTGCAGGAGACGCCGGGCCGTATCTGCATCGCTGTGCGCGATCAGATCAGTCCACATCACGTGGGCGGTGCGCTTGAGGTCGGGGGAACCATCCGGATAAGAAAGTGTGAAAGAGAGCGTATCGATATCGCCGGCGCCCGCGCGGCCGCTCCACGTTCCCGGTCCAGCCGAATCGTTAGGCTCCAGATCTCTCGACCGAAAATCACGCACAATGGAATCTGGCGCGCCCGGTTGAATATTGACGGAATAGCGATACGATTCAGTGGAGCTTTGTCCGAAGGAAAGCCGGGCGCGTACTTCCATTCCATGCAGTATGGCTCCGGCGGCTGATAGGTACAAAACCAGCTTTAGCCCCGTTCTCCTTGGACTCATCGCAGCCATTTTAATCGGGAGTGTAGGGGCCCGCGCACGCCGTCAGGAACTGACAAAGGGATTGTTCCGGATGCTGAACACAATGCGAAAGCCGCTATGCTTGGCTATTCGCCGCAATGAACTCTGTCATAACCTATCAGCGATGGGCGATTACACAGCCGAACACAAGGTCCTCGTAGACAGTTCGGAACTGGAGCTGATCCGGCATATTGAAACGAACCTCTACACGGCTGTCGTTTGCGATGCACTGGACGAACTCGGTTACCGAAATCAGGCGATGCGTGAACGGCTCAGGCCGCTTTCGTCGAACGATCGCTTTGCCGGCCGCGCTCGCACCATTTCATGCGTCGATGTCGCTCATATTCCCGCTGATCCCTACGCGATGGAGATCGAAGCAGTCGATAGCATTCTGGAGGGTGAGGTAGCGGTGGTATCCACTTCCTATTCTGGCCACAATGCGCCCTGGGGTGAGCTATTATCTACGGCTGCGCGCGCGCGGGGGGCGAAGGGCGCCGTGGTCGACGGCCTGGTTCGCGACGTTCGCAAAATCGAGGAGCTCGGATTCCCCGTTTTTGCAGCCGGCATCAAGCCGGTGGATTCGCGAGGCCGCGGGCTGGTGATCGCTTACAACGTCACGATTGAATGCGGAGAGGTGCAGGTCTCACCCGGAGATCTCATTTTTGCCGATTACGACGGAGTGGTCGCTATCCCGGCGGCAGTTGTGGACCAGACCATCGAGCTGGCAACCGACAAAGTAGTGCGCGAGAATCACAGCCGTGCGGAATTGCTGCGCGGAGCGTTTCTAAGGGATGTTTATAAGAAGTACGGCGTTCTCTAGCCTCACTTGGCGGTCCAGCCGCCGTCGACGGGCAACGTCGCGCCCGTGATGTAGGACGCCTCATCCGAGGCGAGAAATGCGGCGGCATACGCAACCTCCCGCGGATAACCCACCCGGCCCAGCATGGTCTGCTCGCATTGCCATTTGTAGTGCGGCTCGTCTGGTCGTGGTGAAATTCGGGTCTGAATCGGTCCCGGGCAAAGTGAGTTCACGCGGATATTGTACGGACCGTAATCGTATGCTGCGCTCAACGTGTATCCCAAGAGTGCGGCTTTCGTAGCAGTATACGAGACCGAGGTCATACAGCCCACCATCGCCTGAATAGAAACGATATTGACAATGGACCCTTTCTTCCGGGCCAGCATGTAGGGGAGTACCTCTTTGGTGAAGTTGTGGGTTCCCATTAAAGAAACCCGGATACAGCGGTCCCACTCCTCCTGCGTCGATTCCACAACGGCGTGGTAAGGCCCCATGTAAGCGGCATTGTTACAGAGCACATCAATAAGTCCATTCCATGACGCCGCCGCTTTCACGGCCTGGCTGACCTCTTCAGGCACGGACACATCGACGCGACAGAAAAGGGCCTTTCCGCCGCGCGAACAGATCTCTTCAGCACAGCGCTCGCCAGCATCCTGTTCAATATCGGCGACCAATACGGACGCTCTTTCTTCGGCAAAGATTTCGGCAATGGCCCTGCCGATGCCGTTCGCGGCGCCCGTTACGATTGCAACCTTGCCTTCTAACCTGCCCATGCGGTTCCTCCGAGCTTTTATCCAAGACTTAGAACGATGAGTGAAAGTATCCCAATGACCAGGCCGGCGAGCCCGTAAGGCCCGACGCGTTCCTTAAACACCAGAATGCCGGCCAGAGCGACCAGGAACAAACTCCCACCGGTGGTAATTGGAAATGCGATATGACCGGGTATTCCGGCTGCGAGCGCTTTACCGGTGAAGAATTGACCTCCGAGGCTGCCGAAACCCATTGCTGTCCCGAGTAGAATCTCCCATCGTGAAAAACGCAGATTTCGAAAACCGAACGCAAGAAGAGCCAGCAGCAGACCGCCCAGATACCAGAAAATCAGATACTGCGATTCATACCGATCGAGGTGCTTCTCGGTAAGCACCTTTAATCCAAATGGTCCGATACCATTCGTGACAAATGCCACGAGCATCAAACGCAGCCAACGGCCAGCTTGCGGCGCACTCAACGGGACGGGGTGCCTTCCATTTTTTTGTCCTTCCACAAGAGCGCGAGCGCCACAACAATCAGCAGCAACGCACAGCTCTTGCGAAGATTCAATCGCTCGTGATAGAGCAGGATCGAACCAACA
This sequence comes from Bryobacteraceae bacterium, assembly GCA_036557345.1. Taxonomy (GTDB): domain Bacteria; phylum Acidobacteriota; class Terriglobia; order Bryobacterales; family Bryobacteraceae; genus Bog-105. The sequence goes on along the minus strand of DATBHS010000063.1, from coordinate 24,846 downwards.
GTGGGTATTCCGGCTGAAAGATTGATGGCCAGCCAGCTAGTCGAAATGTTTCCATATCGAAGTGCCGTCTGAAGAGCCAGAATTGCGAGCGCGGAGCAGACGCCGAATGGAAGGGCAAGAAGCTTGACGATCTGCGGAGACGCGGCAGAGTGGCTGACGAGCGCCACTACGACCAGAACCAGAAACGATGAGAGATACAGGAGCAGGTTGATGGTAGAAGGCCGCGAATTCTTCAGATCAGCGAGTTTAGCGACGGCTCCAATGCTGCTGAAACTCAAAACGGCCAGCACCATATAGACATTCCCTGAATGCACGAGGACTTCTGCCTGCATTATAGGCAAGCCTCAACTGCTGCATCGTTGTGAAAATCGAAAAACATGCAGCCTGTTGAACATTTGGACGTCCGGGGTGCTCGCATGGGAAATTCTTCCTGATACGCTACGGGCGTTCAGTTCGTATAACTCGCATGATACAGTTCGCGAAAAAATTCTTACCCATTGCCTTAGTAACTACGTTGTGCGCGACGGCTCAGCAGCCTTCAGCCGATTTGCGCGTCGATTTTTCAAAGCCCGGCGCACCACTCAATATCGATCAAATTGCGTTAGGACAGGGAGGCCTCTCCGCGGAGCCGATCTGGGCCGACCGCATGCCTGAAGTGAGAATTCTCCATCCCCGCATCATTCGCCTCTTCGTTCAGGAGTACTTCGATCTTATGCCAGCGCCCGGGCAATACGACTGGAGCAAGCTGGATCCGGCGGTCGATCTCATCAGGCAAACAGGCGCAACTCCTCTCATGACGATCGCGTTCAAGCCGAAAGCGCTCTTTCCGAAAATCGACGATACGGTGACGGACCCCACCGACTATGCGGCTTGGGAAGATCTGATCTCAGCGATGGTCGCCCATTACAAAGAGCGCGGCTCTGGAATCGTTTATTGGGAAATCGCGAACGAGCCGGATATTGGAGAGAGCGGCGGGTGCCCGTACCGTTTCACTCCCGAAGGTTACGTGCGTTACTATCAGCACACGACCGCCGCCATCCGGCGGGCTGATCCCGGGGCGAAGGTGGGGGGACCGGCGCTGGCGAATCCGGAGTCGCCTATTCTTCCTGCCTTGCTAGCCGCGGCCCGATTCGATCACTTGCCGCTCGATTTCATCTCCTGGCACATCTACAACAGCGACCCACTGAAGATCCGGGCCACGATTGACCGGAAGAAAGACTTGCTGAAGCAATTCCCGGACCTGCATCCCGAGACCTTTCTCGACGAATGGAACATGGCCCTCACGCATCCGCCAAACGATCCCGCGTTTCAGCCGAGTTTTATAGCAGAGACTGCGTGGCAGATGAAAGACGGCGGCCTGGATTATTCGTGCTACTACCACATTCGCGACTATCACGTGCTTCACCATATCTTCGGCGCTTTCATGTCGCCGCACGGCAATGCCGAAATGACGAAATGGTGGAACCGAATGCCCCAGTACGATGGGTTATTCGACTTTCAGAACCACGTCCGCCCTTCGTACTTCGCGTTTCTCCTGCTATCGCGGCTTACAGGCAAACGGCTGCCGGTCGTCGGATCCAGCAACACCGTGCATGGCTTCGCCACATTCGACGACGTCCTTAACATCTACAACGTCATGTTCTGGAATTTTTCAGATCAGCCTGTACACGTGAATCTCACGCTGGATGGAGTGCCTGGCGGTTTAAAAGCCGAGCATGTGCTGCTCGATGCGCATGCGCCGAGCGACGATGAGAACATTCGCCTGCGGCCTTTCCCTGCAGGTTCGGTCGAAGCAGGCCAAGCGATTCCAGTCGATCTTGCGCCCTATGGCCTGATGTTCTGGAGTGTAGATGCGCACTAGACCGCTTTCGCGGCGAACTCGGGTGCTACTTTGCCCGGGCGGCCGCTTCATCAACGGCAACCGGCTTAAAACGTAGAATGTACGCCCGCATACCGTGTTCCGTGAAGCTCATTCCGTGCTTCTTAGCCTCATCCAAGGCCTGCTGGTTGCTCCAGCCGTCATGTTGAATCCGGTAACAGGCAATCACTACCCCGGTCCGATCCTTCCCGCGCCGGCAATGAACAAAAACCGGTCCGGGACGGGCCTGGCCCAGCAACGCGAGGGCATGTTCCAGTACGTCGTTTGTAGGGGCCGAAAACGGCTTCATAGGAATGTTCACGTACTTCATTCCGAGCTTTTCGGCCTGCTCCTTTTCGACCTTAGTGGCGTCGCTGGCTTCCCGCAGGTCTAGATCCACCTTGATGCCCATTGCCCCAAGCTCTGTCAAACCAACGGCCGTCGGGTCGCCCCCTCGATAAACCTGCTCATTGACCTTTTCGAAATTCCGGACATGCGCAGCCGGCTTCTCCGCCGCAAATACGAGCTGGAGAGCGCAGAACAGTAACGCCAGCATGCGGATTGTCGTTCTGGATCGCATTTTACCGGCTTTACTGCTGCTCGGGCGGTTTGGGCGGATTCGTCGGCTGCGGCTCTGCGCCGCCGACCGTGCCGTAGGTGATCGTCGACTTTGCCTTGAAGTCGTATTTCTTGTATTGGTCGTACTTAATGATCTCTTTCACCCGCTGCGCCTGGCCATCTTTGAAATTCAGGGTATCGTCGGCGTAGGTGTAAGTCGGAAACCAGTATTTCCCGTCTATCTGCTCCCGGTAGGTCTCGAATTTCGGGAACTGTTGATCCTCACCCTTGCGCAGGTGTCCGGTGGACCGACCGTACGTTTTTACGATTTGCAGATCCTGATCATCGACCCAGATTTGGCCATCGAAGTACCTCCTACGATCTTTCGTCAGTTCTTTCGGCTTCACGTTGAAGACGTAGCACGAGATCTCGTCCACCTGCTGCCTCCCGACGTAGGTGACGTCGTATTGGGGCAATGTGTCGTTCGTCATCACGAAAGGCATGACCTGGCGAAAGTCCTCCTCGTCTTCGTGGGTCATGACGATGTTCTGCAGGCTTCCCACAGGAGCATGCGTGACATGCGAGGTCCGTTTGTTGCGATCATCAAAGCCCACTTCCTCGACAATCTCCCAACTGCCTCCGGGAGGATCTGTCTCTTCGAGCTTGGTTGTTTGCCGGTAAGTGTAGTTCTCCCGCGCTATGGCGAACTCGGTTTCCCTATCCGTAAACTTCTTGACGATGTCCTGGATCTGGGCGGGAGTCGGATCAGGCTTGGCTGTATCCGCCGCGGACAGGAGAACCGCGGAACTCACAGCGCACAAAGCAAGCGCGTAATAACGTTGGAACTTCATGGCGTACTGTTCCTATTGTGACGGATTTGCACGACCATGCGGTTTCATTCACCTGGAGGGGTCAAGCAGGGCCTTCGCGATGGTCGCCCGCTGAATGTTGCTGGTCCCTTCATAAATGCGCCCGATTTTTGCATCCCGATACAGCTTTTCGACGGGGTAATCCTTGGTGAACCCCACGCCGCCGAGAATCTCGACCGCCTGGGAAGCCACCTCTTCGGCTATAAGCGAGCAAAAATACTTGGCCATAGCGGCCTGTGTGACAAACGATTCACCGGCATCCCGCAACCGAGCAGCGTTATATGTCATCAGGCGGGCCGCTTCCACCTGCGTGGCCATTTCCGCCAGCTCGAATTGTACGCCTTGAAAATCGCCGATCCGCTTTCCGAACTGTTTCCGTTCCCGTGCGTGGGCCAGCGCATGGTCAAGTGCTGCCTCAGCTAACCCGAGCATCTGCGCCGCGATCCCGATCCTTCCTTCATTGAGAGTTTCGATCGCGATTTTGTAGCCCTTGCCGACTTCGCCCATTACCTGCTCGCGCCCGACGTACACGCCGTCAAGGATCAGCTCGCATGTGGAAGAAGCGCGGATGCCGAGTTTGTCTTCCTTTTTCCCGACTTGAAAGCCGGGCATTTGGCGCTCAATCAGAAAGCAGGTGATGCCATGGTAGCCAGCCGCAGGATCGAGCGTGGCAAACACCAGGAAGATTTCGGCTTCGGCCGCATTCGTGATCCAGAGTTTACGGCCCGAGAGCCGGTATCCGGCACCCTCTTCTACGGCACGGGTTGCCAGCGCAAACGCATCCGAGCCGGAACCGGACTCCGAGAGCGCGTAGGCCCCGACGCTCCCAGTTGCCAGCCGCGAGAGATAGCGTGACTTCTGCTCAGCGGTGGCCCAGCGTTCGATGGCATTGCTGACGAGCGTGTTCTGCACATCGACAATGACTGAAGCGGACGGGTCTACCTTTGCCAGCTCTTCGATGGCCAGAACCGATTGGAAGAAGCTGCCTCCCTGCCCGCCGTACTGCTCCTGAATGTCGATTCCCATCAGCCCCAGTTCGAACATTTCGCGGAGAAGATCCTTGCGAAAACGGCCTTCCTCGTCCATGGCGCGCACGTGGGGCGCGAGCCGCTCTTTTGCAAACCGGCGTACGGAGGTCTGGAACAGGCGCTCGTCGTCCTGCAGGACTGTAAGGGGAATTGCGGTTTCGTTTCCGAGCGCAACAACAGGGGCCATGCGGCACCATGATAGCTCCGATAGATTGGTGCTAGAACATGCCGCTTAGACGCGTTTTCTTATCGCTGGGATCGAACATCGGAGATCGCAGCACCCACCTGGAAGCGGCGATCACCGCGCTCGAAAGAGAGCACATTCGCGTGATTTCGCGCTCCTCGATCTATGAAACCGAACCGCAGGACGTAGCGGATCAGCCGTGGTTTCTAAACATGGTAGTGGAATGTGAATCGCACTGCTTTCCCCGCCAGATGCTCAGGATTGTGCAGCGCATCGAACGCGACATCGGCCGTACGCGGAAGGACGCAATCCCGCGGGGTCCGCGCATTATCGACATCGACATCTTGCTTCTAGGGAGCATTGTAATGGAAACCGACCAGTTGACAATCCCGCATCCACGCATGTTCGACCGGCGGTTCGTGCTGGAGCCGCTGCTCGAGATCGCACCAGAGGCGAGGCATCCGCGGAGCAAAGAGCCGATAGGCAGATACGTGGCCGGCGTGGCGCGGCAGAAGGTGAAGAAATTCACCCCCCGGACGCGGTAGCCGCTACCGCCTCCAGCGCCGCACGGTCCCATCCCGCGAGGCGAGCACCTGCTTCATACGTGCTTTGAAGAAAATCCAGAACTGCGTCATCCGGCGATGCGGCGGCGCGCGCGTCGTCGTACTTGAGCAGAAATTCCCCCAATTTCAGGCTGTAGAATGCAGCTTCCGGCCGGATAACTTCCTTCTCAAAACCAGCCGGTGCAGGCGCTGCATAAGCATAGAACGCGGCGTGAGGGAATCGCGTGTCGCCGGGCCAGAAACCTCCGCTGATCACCTCATGCGAGTAGGCCTTGCGCGTGATGGGGTCCGCCCCAGGACGCGACGGCGCGCGCCGTCCCGAAAAGCGCGTCACAGCTATGTCGAAGCTACCCCAAAAGAAATGCACTGGACTGCTCTTTCCAAGGAAGCGCCCCCGAAATTTCTTCATGATTCGATCGGCATTCACCAGAGCGATCCAGAAACGGTGCGCTGCATCGCGATCATACGAAGAATGCACGCGATCTTCGGCGAACGGAATGGGGTCGAGCACCTCGTCGGGCTGGGGATGCCTGATAGCAACGTTGACACCTAATTCGTGAAGCGCTTTGAGATATTCAGCGTAAAAATCGGCGACTGTGCGCGGCGTGAGAGACAGGGTTCGTAGTCCCCCGGCACTGGTTCGGATTCTCAAGACATGATCGATGAAGTCGAACTCTGCATCGAAGATGTTGCTGCCGTACGGCACGGGCGACGTTGTGAGCCCGCGGGGCGTCACGTAGAGCGTTACTTGCCACCAATGGTTCTCTTCCGGACACAGCTCCAGGCGTGTTTTGCCTACGATCTGCGTCCACATGTGCAAGGTGTCCCGTGTATCTTTCCATTCCTCAAAGGGCAACGCGGGCCACTCTTCAAAGGCCAACGGCGGCCGGGGCTGCTCGTGCTTCTGTGCCATAATCTTCTCGCTATTCGAGATCAGAATACATCCGATTGATATAAAACGTAGAGCATGCGAATCAGAATTGGCATTCTATGCGGCTTTCTGGCCTCGTCCTTTTGCGTCTTTGGCGGCGGCGATTTCGCGCTGAAGAATGGCGATCGCGTCGTGTTCTACGGCGACAGCATTACAGATCAACGCCTGTATACCGTCATCACTGAGACCTATGTAGTCACGCGCTATCCGAATCTGAATGTTTTCTTCGTCCATTCAGGATGGGGCGGCGATAAGGTCTCGGGCGGCGGTGGCGGGCCAATCGATCTGCGGCTCCAGCGCGACGTAATTGCATACAAGCCGACGGTGATGACGATCATGCTCGGCATGAACGACGGATTGTATCGGGCCGAAAGCGAGGAGAACGACAAGATTTTCTTCGACGGCTACCGGCACATCGTCAGCAGCGTTCAAGCGGCGGCACCGGGTATTCGCATCACCGCAATCAGACCCTCTCCGTACGATGATGTGACGCGGGAACCCAACTTCTCCGGGGGCTACAACCAGGTCATGATCAGTTTCGGAAAGTGGATCGCGAACTACGGAAAGGAAAACGGGCTCAACGTCGCAGACTTAAATACTGCGGTCGTCGACATGTTACGCAAGGCCGATGGCCTGGACCCGGTGCATGCCAAGGACATCATTCCCGACCGTGTCCATCCCAGCTTTTCCGGGCATCTCATCATGGCCGACCAGTTGCTGAAGTCCTGGAATGCGCGGCCGATTGTTGCCGCGGTCACTATCGACGCATCCGGGCAGAACCCAAGGGTTCAGTCGTCCGAGCATGCCGCGATTTCCAATCTATCGAACCAGAACGGATTGCAATGGACCGAAACTGATGACGCGCTGCCCTTGCCGTTTTACGAATGGGGGCAAATGAGGAACAGCACGGTTCCTTTGGTGCTGAGGAGCTCCAACGTCGCCGACGATTTGAGCGACGAGCCGCTGAGAGTCACCGGCCTTAAGAACGGTGTCTATGCGCTAAGGATTGACGGCACGCCGGCGGGTACTTTCAACAACGATGAGCTGGCCCGCGGTGTAAATCTCGCGTTGCTGAACACGCCCATGACGAGGCAGGCCAAAGAAGTTTACGACCTCACCGTGTCCCATTGCGACGTTCACAACGACCAATGGCGAAACATGCGAGTTCCCCTGCTGAAGTACAATTTCGGGCAAACGCAAAGCGCTATGCAGGCGGCAGACGCTTTGGAAACCGCTATCCTTAACAAGCGCGGCGAGACCGCCAGGCCGGTAGCGCACAAGTTTGAGATTTCGCCGGTTTCATAAGCCGTAGTGGGGCAGACGATCGCATTGCGTCGTCTGCCGGCTTTCTGGCAGACCACAGAACCCGATGGTCTGCCCCACAAACTAAGCGCCGACTTTCTCGGCCACCTGCGTGCGCGCGTACTCCTCGAGTTTACGGGCGTCGGCATAAAATTTCCGAATGCCTTCGGCCAGCTTGTCGGTTGCCATCGCGTCTTCATTGTGCATCCAGCGAAACGTTTTCTCGTCGAGGTGCAGCTTCTCGCCGTCGCTAGACTTCGCCTTCTCGTGAGTCAGCATCGGAGTCAGTTCGCCTTGCGTCTGCTGCATCTTTTCGAGCAGATCAGGACTAATGGTCAGTAGGTCGCAACCGGCCAGGCGCTCAATCTGCTCCACCTTCCGGAAGCTCGCTCCCATCACCAGCGTCTTGTAACCAAATTTCTTGAAGTAATTGTAAATGCGCGTAACAGATGCCACCCCGGGATCCTGATCGATGGGGATATCCTTGCCGCCGTTTTCCTTCTTGTACCAGTCGTAGATGCGGCCGACGAAGGGCGAAATGAGCGTCACTCCCGCCTCGGCGCAAGCCACCGCCTGCGCGAAGCTAAACAGCAGCGTCAGATTGCAATGGATGCCTTCGCGCTCCAGCCTTTCGGCAGCGCGAATGCCCTCCCAAGTGCTGCCAACCTTGATGAGGATGCGCTCACGGCTGACACCCGCTTTTTCGTATAGCTCGATCAGGTGACGGGCCTTGGCTATGGTTGCTTCGGTGTCGAAGCTTAGCCGGGCGTCCACTTCCGTCGACACGCGGCCGGGAATAACTTTCAAAATTTCACGGCCAAAGCTCACAAACAACCTGTCCATGAATGCTTCGGCCTGTTGCTTCTGATCGCCGCCTTGCTTGTCGGCGTGTTCGATGGCTTCTTCTACCAGATGTCGATATTCCGGGCGCTGTGCCGCGTTGTAGAGCAGCGACGGATTCGTGGTGGCGTCCTGGGGCTTAACGCGGGCAATCGCCTGGAAATCGCCGGTATCCGCGACTACAACGCTGTACTTTCTTAACGATTCAAGCACTGTCATTTTGCTAATACTCCCTATATAAGAGATTACAGGCCGTGACTCGAACGTAGCAGATTTTTCCGAAAGTTTGGGGAGCTCGAATTGCGAAACTTCTAAGAAAGGGAACACGCTTGCGCATTGCCATCTCATTGCTCATTCTGGCCGCCGTCGCCGTTCCAAAATCTTTCCCGGCTACAGATGAAACCGCTGCGCAAGTCGATCGGATCTTACAACGTTATATTCAGGCTGTGGGCGGCCAAGCCGCTATTGATCGCATTCATACTCGAGAGGTGCACGCCGAGCGTCATAAGGGCCCGAAACTGACATATTTCTGGGAGAAGCCAAACAAGGTTTTACTGATTACGAAAAAAGAAAAGGTCGGATACGACGGCGCCGGAGGTTGGGTTCTATCCAAGAAGAAGCACCTCACGCGCTTAGCGAAGGGAGCCCAGAAACCGCTCGAGATGGATGCAAACCCGATCCAATACGTTCACCTGAAAACGCTGTACTTCGAACTTCACGCGTCTCCGCCGGAAGAACGAGACGGCGTCAAGATGGACGTGCTGGTTGCGCCGAACGATATCGGAGCGACCAAATTTTATTTCAATCCATCGACACACTTGCTCGCCCGGGTCGAGGAGACGGGCGAAACGTCGGCCTATTACACGCAGACGACCGAATTCCTCAATTACAAACAGATCGACGGCATCCAACTGCCGTTTCGAATCATTCACCGCTCCACCGCACCCGAAGCAAGCCCGCAAGACGTTCGCATTTCGCAGGTCCGGCAAAACGTAGACCTGAAACCGGAAATCTTCAGTAAGCCAACCGAGGGCGCGGTTGTGCTAGGCGGGAAGAGATAACATACGCGCATGCGAATCAGGAATTATTGGATGCGAGCCAGCCTCGCTTTGGTTTTCTGCGCCTTTGTTCAGGCGCAATCCGTTCCGGAGACCGATAGAAGTTTCATCGATTCAGAAGGCACTGCTCACGTCACCAGAGTGGTGCCGGTGCCAAAGACCATAAGCCCCGAGGCGCAGAAACGCCTTGCACGCCCCGTATCCGATGCGCCGCTGAAACAAACGCTGGCAGAGCGCCGCAAAGGGACAGATGCATGGCAGGCCAGAGCGGCTGCGGAGTTTCGTGCGCTGTACCCAGTGAACGTCAACCAGACCACCGTGGCGGGCGTTCCAGTCAAAGCCATTACGCCTTTGGCCATTCCGGAAAGCAGGCGGAATCGTGTCCTCATCAACGTGCATGGCGGCGGATTCAACTCCGATTCCGGATCCTTGACCGAGACGATCCCGATAGCCAATCTCACGCAGACGAAGGTCGTCGCCGTGCTGTACCGACTTGCACCGGAGCATCCGTTTCCGGCCGCGGTGGAGGATACGGTCGCTGTCTACAAACAGCTCCTCAAGACCTACAAGGCGCAAAACATCGGCCTATACGGCACGTCAGCGGGCGCGATTCTGACGGCAGAAGTGGCGGTTAAGCTGCGCCAACTGGGATTGCCGCTTCCCGCCGCGTTGGGTATCTTTTCTGGACTGGGCGACTTCAGCCAAGGTGGCGATTCACAAGCCATATATTCCCTGAACGGACTCTCCGGACCGCTCACGCCCCCCGGGAAGGAAATGCATGACAGCCCGTATGTCGGCTCGACCGATCCGAAAAGTCCCGTTCTGTCACCCGTCTACGCTAATTTAGAGGGATTTCCGCCGAGCCTTTTCATCACAAGCACACGCGACCTTCTCCTCAGCGGCACAACGATTCTCCACCGGGCGTTTTTGCGCGCGGGCGTAGACGCCCAACTGGTTGTTTTCGAGGCGCTGCCTCACGCGTTCTGGAATGATGCGCACCTGCCCGAATCGAAGGAAGCGGACGAAATTATGGCGAGGTTCTTCGACAAACACCTGGGGAAAAGCCGGCAGGAGGACAGCCGCCCCACTCCGTGAAAACCCGAGTCCCAGTACTTCTAGTTTTTGCAGCCCCGCAGCATGAGCGAGAATAGAAGCTGAACACAATCTTCGTCCATGAACCTTGCAGAAGTCGCCAAGCGCGCGAAAGTCTCGACTGCTACCGTCTCCAGAGTGCTGAATGATGTGGGTCCGGTCAAAAAGTCCACCCGCGCGCGTGTTCTGAGAGCCGCCGAAGAGCTCCGCTATCATCCGAACCTGCATGCGCGGCATTTGGCCGGGGGGAAGAGCCGAACGCTAGGAATGATCGTCTCCAACATGGAGAATCCGTTCTTTGTCGATGTTTACAAGGGCGCCGAACAGGATGCGCGAACAAACGGATACGAGCTGGTTCTTGCTAATACCGATTACAATCCCGAGAATCTGGTCAGCAACATTCATCTCATGATCGGGCGCCGGGTCGCCGGCCTCGCGCTGGTGATTTCTGAGATGGATCCCAGCCTGATTCAGGAGCTTTCGGAGTTAACGATACCTGTCGTCTTTTATGACGTCGGCGCGCCCAAGCACAACATCTCGAACATTTGTGTGAACTATGCGAAGGGCATTGAGCGGGTCGTAAATTATCTGCTGGAAATGGGGCACCGGCGCATGGCGTTCCTCAGCCACCATAGAACGCTAGCCCCTTTGAGCGTTCGGGAGCGCGCGTTCCGCGAAACGGTGCAGAACTACTCAGCCTCCATCGAATGGAGAATTGCAGCCAGCGTGGACGGCCTGGACGGGGGGCGGCAGGCCGCGCGAGAGATTCTTGCTTCGGGTTTCGACCCGACAGCTATGATCTGCGTGAACGATTTCATGGCAATGGGCGCGCTGCATGAGTTGCGTGAAGCAGGCTTGCGTGTGCCGCAAGATGTATCCGTGACGGGCTTCGATAACATTCGCCTGGCGGAAGTTTCCTATCCGCCCTTGACGACGCTGCACATCCCGCGCGAGCGAATCGGCCAACTTATGTTCCAGGACCTGATTGAGGCCGCTCCCGTACCGGAGGCATGCCGGCGCCGCCTGGTGCTGGAGCCGGAGTTTGTGCTTCGAGGGTCGACCGGCGCCGCGCGCCAGCCGTAAAGGTTCGTCACAACCGATTAACCCAGCGGGCACGTGTCCGCTCCCGAATGGCCGCGGCTCTGAAGTGATCGCGGCTCGGTTAGCTTTCAGGGCTGCAAGTAGATTACTAGCGTGCGGCCATCCGAAGTAAACCCGCCGCCGGTTGCGGTTCGAGCCTCCTTTACAGGGTGCGTGGGCGTTAGGTATACTTCCTTCGCTACCATTCCGGTCTGCTGCAAACTCTGGCCGATGTAGTCCCGCTCGCCGTCGGTTGCCGGATCGATCTTGTGTGTAATGCCATTGTTGCGTTGGTCCTTTTCGAAACCGACGTCATGCGTTCCGGCACCGGCCCATACCGTCTCGCCAACCAACGTGAAGGGTGCCTTCCAGATCCGGAAATGGTGGCGTGACATGACTACTTTGATGGGATCGGCCTGCGCATAGCCGAAATCTTGAATGCGACCGAAGAGTTCCAGTTCACTCATAGGTAACGTGACATAAGCCTCTTTTGAAAGACTCGCGACAAGGCCGGCAATAACCGCATCCTTCCTAGTCTTGTCGACAGCTACCCATCCGGCAGCGTTGAGGGCGGAGGTTACCTTTTCCTGCGATCCGATAACAATAAAGTTCACGCGGTCACCGGGGTTGCCGAGTGCATCGTTGACGCGCGGCGGGATGCTGTCGAGCATCTCCTGTGTGAACGGCGGCACCGCTATGGGAGCAGCGCCAACCTTCGAAGGCGCGGCAGCCGCGCGCTCGATCACCACATGGTAACTGCCGGTTCCCGAGAGGTTCGGCATCTGGTTGATGCCCAGGAACAGGCGCCCGGGAACGGGAGCGGTTCGCTGCGCTTTGGCTCCAATCAGGAAAGGACGTGCTGCGGGACTGTCGCTGATCCGCCCGACTAAAGCTCCCCGGCCTGCCTCGTTCACTGGAAACTGCATCAGCAGATCCTTCCAGCCGCGTTTCAAACCATCCGGTCCGGTCGTCTGCGGGCCATACGCTACGCTGCCGGTAGCCGTAACCGTCAGCGTATCGCCTGCCTTCAGATCCATTCCGGTGTCGGTCCAGGCCTGGTCCGCGCCGACATCGATTTCTTTTTTGTCTTCGGAAAGCGCAGCACAAGCCAAGGCCGCGCAGAGCAGAACAGCACGGACGGCAACCATGGTTGGCGTTGCCTAGTACTCGAGTTTAGCCGCGCAACTCGCGCAGAGTCTTGCCCACGGCGCCCGGTCCGAAATCGATTTTAGCTTCCCTGATACTCAGCCCGGCAACTTCTATGCGGTTGAGATCCGTGGTACCGATGCCAACAGCCTCGGCCAGCTTCAGAGAATTATCTCCGCGAACGAAAGGCGACGACCCGCGATCGGCTCTCGGATCATAGCTCATCACCGCCATGCCGACCGTATCTACACAGACCGGGTTGCGGCCGGCGATGATCACACCCGGAGTCATTCTCTCCACTCCGCCGGGCAGCCAGGGCCCTTCCCCGCCCCGAACTGTTTCTACTCCGTCCACAATGGCAAGATCGATCGGCCGGATGCCGACCTGATCGACCAGAATGCGCGGAACACGATAGCCGGGATCGCGGGGCGAATCCGGATGGAGCTCCGCGTCGACTCCGGCAGGAGCTTTCGTTGTTCCCTGATGCAGAACCTGGCCGCGCTCTTTAGTGGGATGCTCGTTCCCGTCGGGACCGCAATCGCCGCCATAGAGAGAGCAGGGCGTGTCTCCGAAGTTGTTCTTCAGCGACATCGTAACGCCAGCGATCCAGTGATTCTTCAGCTTTGAGAGTGAAGCATAGACATCGCAGTCCACAAAGGCGCGGTTCACGTAATAGGCCGGATACATGTAACCGCCCCACGGCACCTTCAGGCGGACATACTGCTTGTACTTGCCGAGGTTTTGTACGTTCTCCCAATCGACTTTCGTGCCCATGTTGTTTACGGCATTCACGTCGATGCCGTAGCGGGCCCAGAGACTCGAGTTTTGTGTCGCTGGGAAGAAGCTCTCGATGATGCGGATTCGTTTTGCGCCGGCTTTGGCGAGCAGGTAGACGGTGTTTGCGACGGTCTCGCCATTGGTGCGATATGGAAGGTCGGGGGTCAGAGGAAAGTTCTTCGGATTCCCGGTGAGATTCAGCTTCAGGCCCACGGTCTTGCCGCGGACCAGGGTCTCGATTCCGCCCATCTGATCGAGGGCGGCGGCCAGCTTGGGGCGGAAGTCGGCGTAACTCCGGCAGCGCACAACCGCTACAGTACTGGCGGGTGCGCTAGCACGGGTAAGCGTGGGAAGGCCAAGAGCAGCAACGGCGCCTGTGCCTGCCGCTAACAATTCACGACGAGTTAAACCGGTTCCAGAGATATCTCGCTTCATGATGCTCCTCTTCTGATACTACTGCTGAAAATCCAGTCAGTTCACCAATTTGTGACGGATCCGTCTGGGCGTTCGTAGATGGGCGTAACCCGGTACCGGTCCTTCTCGGTAACCTCCGCGACCAGATGCAAGGGTTTGGTATCGAGCGTCACGCCCAGACCGGGCCGACGGTTCGGATACATCATGCCTTTACGAAAATCGAATGACTCGGGAAGGTGCGGCTGTTGCGCTGGAGTCTCGCCCAACATTTCCATCATGACCGGGCCAGAGAAAACGCCGCAGGCGTGCACCAGCGCTGCTTCGGCAACAGGGCCGGTGAAATGCGGGATCAAGCCCACATAATGCGTCTCGCAAAGCGCCTGGATCTTCATGTACTCGGTGATGCCGCCCACATTGGGCAATGTCATTCGTGAATAGTCGATGAGTTGCTGCTCGATCAGTTCGTTGGTGTCCCACTTCGAACCGAACTGCTCGCCGACCGCGATCGGCACTTTCACCTTTTGACGCAGTTCGCGATAAACACCGGGATATTCGGAGCGAACGAGGTCCTCGGCAAAATAAGGCTCCAGCGGCTCGATCAGGGTGCTCAGGCGCACCGCGTCCGGCGGGTCGAGACGCGTGTGGTAATCGATGGCCCAATCGCCATCTTTGCCGACGCCCTCGCGAATCTGCACACAGTGATCGTACGTACGATGAACCACTTCATGGGACTGAAATCCCTTCCCTTCGAGCGCATCGACAACTGAAGTACGGTAGGCGCGAAAACCTGCTTCCATGCACGCCTGCGCCGATTCGCGAGCCGTTCCTTTATTCGGAAAGCTCGTCGAGTAACACTCGACGTGATTGCGCGACATTCCTCCGAGGAGTTCGTAGACGGGTACGTTCAGAGCTTTTCCTTTGATGTCCCACAGGGCGAGATCAATGGCGCCGAGCGCATCCAGCTTCTCGCGGCCCGCGGGATAGAAGTATCCGCGAAACATAAGCTGCCACAGCCGGTCGATGTGGGAAGCATCCTCGCCCACAATCATGGCCGCGCATTGCTTCACGGTATCGGGCGACCCACCTTCACCGATGCCCGTAATTCCGGCATCCGTCTCAACGGTCACGATGTGATAGCTCTGATTGAAGATCGGACGAGAGGCCGGGTTGTGATAGAAGCGAATGCGCGTGATCTTCATCGGACTCGGTACCACGGAGGCCGCTGCGGAAGCCGAACCTGCTGGGATAGCGGCTGCAAGCGGCAGGCCCGCGCCTTTCAAGAACGTTCTGCGTCGCACGATGGTAAAGTTTATCGCCGGCCGTTTTAGAACACAGCTACAGGCTCACGCACAACCAGCTTCGCTTCAGTGGCATTCTGCACTGCTTTGACTGTGAGGCCGCGGGCAATTTCTTTCAAAAGAAGTCCTGAGGGTATCACATCAATCACCGCCATCTCAGTTATGATCCTGTTCACCACTTTGAGGCCGGTAATCGGAAGGGTACATTTACGGAGAATTTTGGGGGCGCCGGTTTTCGTGGTGTGCTCCATGGCAACGACGACGCGGCGGGCACTTGCTACGAGGTCCATTGCGCCGCCCATTCCCTTTACAATTTTTCCGGGCACCATCCAGTTGGCGAGATTTCCCTCTTCATCCACTTCCATGGCGCCGAGAATACTCAGATCAATGTGACCGCCGCGAATCATCGCAAACGAGTCGGCGCTGGAGAAATAGGCGGTTCCAGCCAGTTCGGTGACGGTTTCTTTGCCCGCATTGATCAGATCAGGGTCTTCAAATCCCTCCAGCGGAAATGGCCCGACACCCAGCATGCCGTTTTCCGATTGCAAAACCACTTCGATTCCGGGCGGGACGAAATTGGCCACGAGGGTCGGCATACCGATGCCGAGATTGACGTAGAAACCGTCCTGCAACTCGCAGGCGGCACGCTTCACAATGCGCTCGCGCTTGTCGATTTCGATTGATTTGACGCCGGCCGATTCAATTCCGGCGGATCGTTCTGCGCTCAATGCGCCTCCCATAATTCTCACCTTTTATGATGCGCTTGACGTAGATGCCGGGAGTGACGATGCTGTCAGGGTCGAGCGCACCGGGTTCGAGGAGTTCTTCGACTTCGGCGATGGTGATTTTCGCGGCAGTCGCCATCATCGGATTGAAATTCCTGGCAGTCTTACGATAGACCAGGTTGCCGAGACGGTCGCCGCGCCACGCCTTGACGAACGCAAAGTCGGCGGTTAGCGCATGCTCCATGAGATATTCGCGCCCGTCGAACTCGCGCACCTCTTTGCCCTCGGCGACAAGTGTCCCCACTCCGGCAGGCGTGTAGAAGGCTGGTATTCCGGCTCCTCCGGCGCGAATGCGCTCGGCGAGCGTGCCTTGAGGAATGAGTGTGACCGTCAGTTTCCCCCCGAGAAGCAGCGACTCAAGCAAGCGGTTCTCGCCGACATAGCTCCCTATATGGGAGGCGATCATTCCGGCTTCGAGCAGCAGGCCCATGCCGTAGCCGTCAATGCCCAGGTTGTTGCTGATGGTGTGAAGCCCTTTTACGCCCTTGCGAACGAGTGCGGCGATCAGGTTTTCCGGGTTTCCGCAGAGCCCAAAACCGCCGAGCATGATGGACGCACCATCCGGAATATCGGCAACGGCAGCATCAGCACTGGCCACGACCTTGTTCACGGGATCGGCCGTCCCGGACTGAAGTTCTGCAACACCAAGCGATGATAACTCAGCTCGAAGCGCGAGCTGCCATAGCAATTCCGACCTTCGATGCCGGGCGTCTGCCGAACAGAGCCGATATCCTTTGCCCAACCGCTGCGAGCTGTTCGAGATTCACTCCGGTTTCGATACCCATGCCATTGAGCATGTACACTACGTCTTCTGTTGCCACATTGCCCGCTGCTCCGGGAGCATACGGGCACCCGCCCAGGCCCCCCACAGAGCTATCCACCACGGAAATCCCCATCTGGAGCGAGGCGAATATATTGGCCAGCGCCTGGCCATAGGTATCGTGAAAATGCACCGCGAGTTGATGTGGCGGAACGCGTTCGAAAACCGCGTTTAGCATCGCTTGTGTCTTCAGCGGCGTGCCAACGCCGATGGTATCCCCGAGCGAGATCTCATAACAGCCCATAGCGAGCAACTCGGACCCAACCCTCGCCACCGCTTCCGGAACAATTTCTCCTTCATACGGACAGCCAAGCACGCAGGAGACATACCCACGTACTTTGAGGCTTCGCGCGAGGGCCTTTTCCGCAACCGGCCCGAGCCGTATGAGGCTTTCGTCAATGGAAGCATTGATGTTCCGTTGTGAGAAGGATTCCGAAGCGGCAGCGAAGACCGCAATTTCTGTCGCCCCGCTGGTCAATGCCGCGTCGAGACCGCGCAAATTCGGCACGAGAACCGGATAGGAAACGTCCGGGATTTTTTGCAGCTTTGCCAAGACCTCAGCCGTGTCCGCCATCTGAGGAATCCATTGGGGGGAGACAAAGCTTCCGGCTTCCACCGTCTTCAAGCCGGCGCCCGCCAAACTCTCGATCAGCGAAACTTTGGCTTCGATGGAAACCGAACGGCTCTCATTTTGCAAACCGTCGCGTGGACCGACTTCGACGATTCGGACGCTCGTTGGGTAGCAGATCAAGCCTCGGCGTCCTGCAACCAGTTCTTTTTGTGTTTGGGTTTCTGCCGTAAAGAACGTTCGTCCAAGGCTCGGGAGGGAGCCGGGCTACCGACCCGCTCTCGAGCGATCGCCTTCACCTGCTTGTTCCTGCTGAATTTCTTCGGGCGTTTCACAGCCACAGCTATACTACCGGATTGTCGAAGGCCTTGGTTTCCACAGCAGGGTCGAGTTCGTTTGGCGTCAGCATGTTAAAAGCGATCTTCGAGCGCGAGCGGATGAACGAGAAGAACTTCTTCGCGGCACGCTGCTCTTCAGCCTGAATTTGCCTGGCTAAACTCTCAGTCTCGGCATCCCTCGACGCTGCCGCGACCGCGGCAAGCACCTCGTAGAATGCGGATTCACTGCTTTCTTCGCCAAACGTCGCAATCAGGTGCTGGAGTGTACGCTCTTCCTCTCTCCGGCCTGTCTGCGGAATTGGCGGAACTATGTCTTTTGCGGACGCGTGTTCCGAGCCGGATACACTGCCGCCCATTTGTTGCAGGCGCCGCGCAAGCCGTTCTGCTTGATACCGCGCCTCGTCCGCATGCGCCGCGAAGGCAGCTTGCACATCCTCGTCGTCGCCTTCGGCCGCGAACTTACGTAGCTGCGCTTCGAAGCCACTAGCGGCGGCGATCGCTTCATCCAGATATCTCCGAAGCAGGTTGGTACCGGTCTCAGCCAAAACGGCCCCTCCCGAATGGAGTAAGCGCCATTACGCCGCTATCTTCTGGGCGGAATTTGGCCAGATGCCAAGTTCGACAAATTCTGCTTCAAACCGCGACTGCTCCCTGGGATCTTCGGAAGGCCTGATTCGACGGCAGGTCTCCTTTAGCGCTTCTTGCAGCGATCGGCTTTGGGCATCTTCCCCGAGCACCAAACGGACAAGTTCATGCGCAGCCTTCAGTGCGTCTTCGGCGGACTTGGCGAACATCATAGCCTCGTAGCGCGCGTTCACAAGTTCGGTATGTCGGTTCATAGCAAACTCTCTCAAACGTTGGATGCTCAAATGCCACTTTTTGATGCGCTGCGGCCAGTTCTGTTTCTCTTGGGATTTGTTTCGGTTCAATGCATTATGAGCGCGCCGCAAGGAACTCAGGTGTGCCCCGCAGGCTTTGCCACAGCCATTTCCAGGTACTTCCGAACCTCTTCGTCCGTGGTCTGGGCAAAATCCTCATACCAGATCCCCACCGCGCCGAACGGATGGGGCGTAGCGGCGCAGACCACTGCATCGACTTCCTTCCGGAAATCGTCGCAGGTCTGCCGGGCAGCCACCGGGACGGCCACGATAATGCGTGACGCCCCTTGGGGGCGAAGGGCCCTGCTAGCCGCGAGCATAGAGGCTCCGGTCGCGAGGCCATCATCTACCAAGACCACCGTCCGGCTTTTGATCGGAGCAGGAGGGCGGTCCTCGCGATATAACTTTTCACGACGCTCCAACTCGCGTTGCTCGCGCACCGTGATCTGGTCCACAAGCTCAGCCGGCACCTTCAGGTAATCGATCAGATCCTGGTTTAAAACTCGTACTCCGCCCGTTGCAACAGCCCCAATCGCCAACTCCTCATCACCCGGCATTCCCAGCTTTCTAACCAGAAAGATATCCAGATCGAGATGCAGGTTCCGAGCGATTTCGAAGCCGACCGGAACGCCTCCGCGCGGAAGAGCTAAAACCAGCGCATTTGACCGTCCAACAAGGGGTTCCAGCTGATCAGCAAGAACTTTACCGGCTTCCTGGCGGTTTCGAAAAAGTGCTATAGAACCCTCCGGAACTCACACGGAGAGGAGCTCTCCCGAGTGTGTGTGTAAGATGAGACGCGTTGTAGCCTAAAGAACGTTTCGCGCACTGGATCCTTCGGCGCTCACTAGCTTACAACCTTACAACTCAGATCGTTCTACGTAGCGCTTCCGGTAACGTTCTCCAGGACATCGTGTCTAGTAATCGATGCCGGAGTACGATCTCAGATCGGCTTTCCCCCTGAACGACAAGGATTTCGTGGTACACGGAGCCACCTGGACCTGTCATTTGGCGGAAGTTTCCGATCAGCGCCCACAAGCCGACCGGCTCTCGTGGTACCTGGTTTTCCAAACGGACCATCGCCCGCCCGGCAAGTCCGTGGAGACGCGCAAGCTGGAGATTGTCACAAGTGCAACCCGCTTGCTTGACTCCGGCTTCCCCGAGGATTTCGATGACCGTCTGGTCGAATGGCTCTTCACCGGCGAGCAGGACGGACGCCAGGAATGGCTGGATTATTGAGGCCTTATACTCTCTCAAGTCCGTTCCCCTTACCGCCGATATGGTAATCAGTGGGAACCTACAATCTGATCTTCGGCGCCAGCATCGTAGCTCTGATATCGGGATGGGCTCTCACGCTTTTTGTCGCGATGGAGCGAGCCAACCGGCGCATGCGCGACGCGGTTGCCAAAGAGATTGAATTGCGTGAGGCAGCCGAGGGCTCCAATCGGGCCACTGTCGAATTCCTCACAGGCATGAGCCAGGAGATTCGCACTCCGATGAACGCCATCGTCGGCTTTACAGACTTGGCCCTTCGGACCCAGCTCAATCCGGATTTGCGGGAGTATCTCGAGACGGTACGAACGTCAGCGCAATGGCTCATGCACGTTGTAAATGACGCATTGGAGTTCTCGAGGGGCGAAACTGGCCGGTTGCCACTCGAAGATACAACTTTCTCCTTCGCGGACTGCATTCACTCGGCGATCAGGACGATTGAACCCGAGGCCATCGCCAAGGGTCTGGGCCTGAATTGCAAGCTCGATACCCAAATTCCACGCGTTCTTCGTGGGGATCCTAGCCGATTGCGGCAGGTCGTATTCACTCTTCTCGAAAATGCTGTCAAGCACACGACATCTGGCGGTGTCAGCTTGACTGCTGTACTCGAATCGAAATCGGCCGAGGCCATCCTCGTACGGCTCGCGTTTGAGCCTCTGCTGGCCGAAAACCAGACGAGCGCCAATCGAGTTGAGGGCGCTCTCGGTTTTGCAATTGCGCGTAAGCTCGTCCGGAGCCTGGGCGGAACGTTTGAAACGAAGAACAAACTCGGGGCCGGCACGACGGTCGAATTCACTGCCTGGTTCCGCAAGGCTAAAAGACTGGCAGGCGAGGGCGCTCAGGGCTTTCCCCACACGCCGAAATCGAGCAGACTGCTCAGCATATTGATCGCTGAGGACAATGCCCTCAGCCGCAGGCTCGCTACGAAATTGCTGGAATCCGCCGGTCATCGGGTCTCCGAGGCTGCAAACGGCAGAGACGCCGTGGAACTCTGTTCGAAAGAATTTTTCGACCTGGTGCTCATGGATGTGGAAATGCCCGAGGCGGACGGCTTTCAGGCGACGCAGCGCATTCGGGACGGCAAGTCTCTCAATTCACACGTTCCCATCTACGCGCTCACGGCGCATGCTTTGTCAGGCGACCGAGAGAAATGCCTGGCGTCCGGAATGGACGGCTATATTGCGAAGCCAATTGAAATCGATGCCGTACTGAAGATTGTCGGCGAGATCGCCTCCCGGCAGCCGAAACCGGAGCCCGTTTCGGCGGCGTAGCAGGCCGCCTCACAAAGCAGCCGAAACGGCCGGTGCACCGAGTCTCTTATATCATCGGGAGGCGTGACATCACATCTCCTCACCAGGCGGAGGGCTTTCCGCTTACTTGCTTCATCAGCAGCATTGCTGCGGGCAAATGCGGCCGAACGCCACATGTTTCTTTCGTTGAACAGCGTGCTGGTATCCAATCGCGTGCCGTGGCCCGAATTCGCGCATCTGGCCGCACAGGTCGGATTCCCGGGAACCGACGTTATGCTCAAGCCGGCCATGCAGGCCGGAGCGGCGACGACGAACGATCTTCTTTCGCAATTGAAGCTGCTGCCGGCCGTGATTGATTTCCCGGTCGAGTTCCGGAAAGATGACGCCACATTCCGCAAATCGCTGTCCAAGCTGCCGGCCGCTGCGCAATTTGCGGCCGCCATTCACTGCCCGCGCATGATTACGTGGATCATGTCGTCCAGCGACACTCCCAAGGAGGAGCTCCGCCGGACTTACAAGCAGCGCTTTACCGAGAGTGCGCGTATCCTGGAGCAATCGAACGTGCGCCTCGGGCTGGAATTTCTCGGCCCGCTGCATATACGAAAGCAGTTCCGGTATGAGTTCATCTGGCGCATGAATGACATGCTCGAGTTTGCGGAAGAGTGCGGTCCGAATGTGGGTCTTCTTCTGGATGCCTGGCACTGGCACCACGCCGGCGCCACAACTCAGGACATCGTCAACGCAGGCCGCAAGCGCATCGTGCATATTCACTTCGACGATGCGCCGGATCTGCCTCCTGAAAAGATCCGCGACGACGAGCGGCTGCTTCCGGGAGAAGGAGTGATCAATCTCACGGGCTTTTTGCGGGCGCTGCAGACGATCGGCTACACAGACGCTCTGAGCGTCGAAATTTTTGGACGCGGTCTCAACAAAATGCCTCCGCAAAAGGCGGCCAAGCTTGGCCTCGACAGCTCACTCGCTGTCTTCCGGAAAGCCGGAGTCCCCCAGGGCTGATTCAGCCTCTTCGTCGCATTTCCTGCAAACCAGCTTTTCGCCAACGAACTTCGCGCGGCCTTCCGGGGTCAGTACCCAAGGACGGTTCTGCCAGGGTGGATCGTGCCTGACGTGCCGCGTATGGCCGCATTCCAGATCCGCCACCCAATGGTTATCGTCGTCTTGATGGAAGCCGGCGATCGCGCGTTCCAAGGGACCTCCTATGCGGCGAGTTGCCGGACGAATCGCAGCATTCTTTCATGATGCGATCCCTCCCAGTACACGCGACCGCAGGCTATGCAACGTTGAAACTCTTCATGTAATGCCGCGACCCGTTCAGGCACTATGCCCAGAACATCCCGTTTGGCAACGGGCTGAAGCAAGCCATTGCATGCCATGCATCGTGTAAAGGGCCGGATTCCTCCGCGAAGATCAAAGCGCCGCACGATCTCCGCCGCCTGCTTTCGACTATCCGTGTTTCGCAGCCAGTAGCCGTGTGTCACCGCCCCATGTTTCAGTAGGCCGCGATCGCGTGTGAGGAGTATGCGTTTTTCGCCACTGGAGACCCGCACCAGCTCCGGATCGGAAAAGCAACTCCGGTATAAGGTATCGAATCCCAGCATCCGCAGATAGGCGGCGAGCTTGCCCAAGTGCACGTCCAGTACGAATCTGGGATCCCGGAGGGGCTCCTTTCGGACGCGCAGCTCCGGCGCGATATCGAATGCTTCGAACAGCGGATAGACGCTCACTCGATCGCCGTCCTGAATGAGGTAGCCGAAATCGACTGACCGGCCATTGGCAATGATCATCTCCACTTCGGTGTGAGGGACGCCGAAACTCTCGATCATGTCCATGACAGTACCCGGTACATGAAAACACCTCTCCAGCGTCTCGAATTGTTCGCCTGCGGACAAATGATCGTTCAGTTCGGCGTAGAAACGGAAATAGGCGTGGTGAACGGCGGTGTTCACACTTCCAGGCTAACCTCCCGAAAACAGCAAGAGCTGCGACGTGCCGGCGGACTGCTTCGCGGGCTGGCTGCCGAACGCTGTGCGGCCACCAAGCGCGGGAGATGTCGCGCGCTCGTGCTCAATCACCTGTTCAAGCGTCGCCTCGGTTTTATAGCGCTGCTCAACCGCCCGAACAAGCGCGTCAAGGCGTTTAAATCCGTCCATCTTCTCGGTCCGGCCAAGCCTCGCTTGATCCAATGACCGGCGCAAGACCGAGAGCGACTCGTCGTAAGTCTTTAGCGGAACGGGGAACGGATGTCCGTCCTTACCGCCTAGCGCGAATGAAAATCTTGCCGGATCCGAGAACCGGCTGGCTGTCCCGTGAATCACCTCGGCTACAAGCGCCAAGGTCTGCAAGGTGCGCGGCCCAAGATTCTCGGTCAATAGTAGCGATGCGAAATCGCGCAATTGCCGTTCATAGCAGACCACCAGCACTGCCCCCAAGCGCTGCAGGTCGACATCAGTCGCGCGCACGTCGTGATGCCGGGGCATGCATAACCGTTGCACCTCGCGGATGGTCTTTACCGGGCTCTCGGATGCGATGGCGAGCAGTGCATTTTGCGCCGCTTTCGCACGGCGGTCCACCAGGTTCAGAATGACGCCTTCATGCCTGCCGACAATCGCCGTATGCGGCTCGGATACGAAGTCCCGAACCGATGCCGAGTGCCAGTGATATCGCCTGGCCAGATCGTTGGTCTCATTCATGCCCTGCTGCACGACGGCCCAATCTCCCGCAGAAGTAACCACGAAACTGTGAAGATAGATCTGGAATCCGTCGCCAACCGCATTGTTGTCGATCCTGGCAGTCAGGCGGCTGGCTCTCACCAACTCCGAACCGGGCAGGCCCTCCGTATCTGCCACGCTCTGTAATTCAGCGGGCGTTCTTCGCGACTGCTTCCCGCGGCCCCCGCAAATGTAGAGGCCCAGTTCTTTCGCCTGCGGGTTTAGCCCGCGCTTCAGCGCTCCCATGACGGAGGTGGTAATGCCGGACGAGTGCCAGTCCATTCCCATCACGCTGCCCAAGGCCTGAAACCAGAATGGGTCGCTCAAGCGAGTCAGGAACTCGGACGTGCCGTAGTTGTACACGACACTTTCGACAATGGCGGCACCTAGCCGCTGCATCCGCTCCGCGAGCCAGGCCGGTACTCTGCCGTTATGCAGAGGCAGATCCGCGAATCCTGAACGCTTCATCGCTACTCAATTAATTGTAGGAAGCCTGGCCCGCGTAGAGCTCATTTCAGGCCCAATACGCGCGAGGATTTGCGCGTGTATTTTCTTGGCTTCGATAGGTAAGAAGGACATGGAAGCCCCTCTAGCCGGTTCCAAATCCCGGGCAGTCCATAGAGCCTTCATGATGCCCATAGTTGAGTGCGAGTTGCTTCCGAGGAGCAGGTGCCCCAACTCATGCGCGATGACGCGGCCCAAAATGACATTGAACTCTCTCTGCTCGGCTAGCCGGCGCGCACGGTCAGCGTATACGTAAGCCACTACGCCAAATGATAGGGTGGCAGGCAAGGCCGCCGATCCAAAGGTGTCTTTGCCCGTTCCGACTGCGTCGGCCATAAAGTTTGTCAGTACGTGAAGCTCCAGTTTTGGACGCGCGCTCGGGAGCGCGCAGATTCTGTTCCGAGCAGCGTCTTGGCGGGTGACCGGGCACTCCAGCCATATTATTTTGACGCCGGCGGGGTGAAAGATTTCCTCCGCCACGTGCTCGGCCCGGGTTAACGTCTCTTCCGGGACTGCTGAATAGTTGTAGATGTGAACTTCTACCTCCAAATCAGCTTCCCGGGGCCGGGCATCCGAACTTCTCAAGGTCAGAAGAAGGCCCAAACATCGCAGCCCGCATTTCGTAAGAATCATGTCGCCCTCGCCAGCGAGAGCCATCATGGGTCGGGCGAAGTGGTTCCTTCGATGCAGCGCTTCTGGAATTCCTCTGA
>DATBHS010000062.1:0-28358 GCA_036557345.1 Bryobacteraceae bacterium | reverse complement strand
GCCTAATATGTCACCCTCTAACGATCCTATTTGGAAATGGAATTTACCCCGTATTGAAGCGATCACCAAACACGTGCGTGCCGGCCGGGATCTCACGCCAAGGAATTGGCCCGGTGATGCGCGCATCGCCGTTGCATTATCATTCGACGTCGACGCCGAAACCTACAGCCTCTATACCGGAAATGTTTCTCCTCAGCAGCTTTCCCGAGGTGAGTACGGGCCTCGCGTTGGACTCCCACGCATCCTTGCAGTTCTTGGCAAATATCAAGTTCCTGCGTCGTTCTTCATACCCGCCGTCAGCGCGCAGCTTCATCCCGCTGCAGTAGAGCTCATTATCAATTCGCCCATAAAGCATGAAATAGGACTCCATGGGTGGATTCACGAACGCATTACCGCGCACACTCCGGAGGAGGAACGTGAATTGACGTGTCGCTCTTTCGAATGGTGGACGCAGCGCCTCGGCCGAAAACCGGCAGGCATTCGGACTCCCGCTTGGGATTTTTCGTCGGTCACGTTGGACATCATTCGCGATTTGGGGTTGCTCTACGACTCCAGCCTGATGGGTGACGACCGGCCTTATGAAATCCTTGCCGAATGCCAACCCACGGGCCTCGTAGAATTACCCGTAGAATGGATTCTCGATGACTATGCCTACTACGGTTTCGACTGGTCCACGTACTCTTACCACCGCATCAGCGATCGAGATGTATTCGAAATCTATAAGGCCGAGTTCGATGTCGCTTATGACGAACGCACGATGTTCCTGCTGACCATGCACCCCTTCGTCACCGGACACCGATCCAGGATTTTAGTCCTCAATCGACTCATCGAATACATCCAATTAAAAACCGGCGTCTGGTTCGCGACGCACGAACAGATCGCGCAGATTGCTGCCCGGCAGCTCATCCCTTCAGTCTGATCGCTCCGGCGAGAGTTTCGTTTTCCGGATAGCTGCTGGATAACCGGCCAAATGACGAAACGGATTCGGACCGAAAGGGCGCGAGTTGCGTCGGCTGAAAAATTCTGGTAATGACGATCAAGCTCTGTCTAGCCACAAACTGCTTCGTCGAGCGATCACTTCCGTAATTTGCCAGCGAGCCGGCAATCGACACTGAAGTTTCCCGGACCAGAGCAGATCAACCAGATAAGAAGAGCAAGTACAGCACTTCCGGAAGATAGAGGAAATCGTCGAGCCAATTAAAAGGCGAAAGTCCTTTAGGCATGGCGGAAAGTTTGGTAGTCAGGATGGCGACAAGCATATTAGCCAATAAAGCCACGCAGGCCAGACTCGAAAGAAACCCCACGGTCAGCAAGCATCCGCCAACGAACTCGACACCCGACACGAAATAAGTCATTAGGTGGGGAAACGGGACCTTGGCCTCAACGAGCGTCTGGTACATAGTTTGCGTTCTGCCGCTGACAAACAATTTGTTTGCCCCGGAGATGGCAAAAAACAGCCCAAGCGAAACCCGTACCAGCAGGATGGCATATTGCTCCAAATCACTGCTGCCCCGCAGCGCAAAGTTCACCAACCGTTTCAAATCCACCTCTTGTCCCTCCATCGGAAGCTGAACTGTCAT
The DNA here is from genome assembly GCA_036557345.1 of Bryobacteraceae bacterium. GTDB lineage: Bacteria > Acidobacteriota > Terriglobia > Bryobacterales > Bryobacteraceae > Bog-105. The sequence goes on along the minus strand of DATBHS010000062.1, from coordinate 26,778 downwards.
TCTGTTCGAATCGAGTCTCAATTAGGCAGCTCGTTGAATCCTCGCCCACTCAGGATCATCGGCACGCACCTTTCTACTCGCGCTGATCTGGTTTTCGCCTGCTTGGCGCTTGAGACGTGGAAGATGTATGACTTCCTTCGACCTGGAGAAAGCGCTCCGAACGCCACCCTAAGACCTGCGTTGTCATCCAGCCTGCTCTGCAACTCCTGAGGAATCGGGTACTCTGAAGCCTTCTTGAGCTCTAGCTTCTTCCCGGACTTCTCGAGTGCGATGGCTTCGTAGATGTACTCCGTCAAGGTCGACCGCAGTGGCGCAATTTCTCTGAACGAGGTGAACTTTATCCATCGCGCGGCCTGAGTATGGTCTCCGACCCTTCCGAGGATGTGCTTCGGGTCCTTAAGCAGCGCGCCTTTGAAAAACGAGAAAGCGCACGAGTCCTTGAGCGGGATAACGATCGCCACGTTCTTCTTCTGGAAAGTGAAGCACGGCTTGCCCCACTTCACTGCTTCGGTAAGGTCGCAGTCGACAGCGATCTCACGCAGCTTATCGGTTTCCTTCTGCCATCTCTCCGCATAGGGAACTCTCATCGTTTTAGCCTTTCCGCCATCGCCAACGATCGCGAACGCGGCCAGCTCAGATTCCGCCTCCATCTCCGGATTCTCCCACCGTACGGCTGGCCTGTCGTTGATTTGAGAGAACAGACCGAGTCATTGATTGACAGGGCGCAGCCAGGTTTGTCGGACACTCGACAACTGGAAACCGGAAACTTTACAGGCGCTGTAGTCCGGCAGCGTAGCGGAACTTTCACTGCTGGGATCGGGACAGATTAGCAAACGAAAGGCCGCCGCACATGATCTACGTGAATGCACATCTACGACGAGCGCGTTACACAGCCCAATGGCCGCAATGAGCTTGCCGAATGCCAGCCGCCTTCAGCGAAGCGATTCTGTTCATTATTCCCTGAAGGCGTCAAAATAGTGATTCTCACCCTCATCCTCGTACTCCTCCCCAACCGATATATCAACCGCCCCGAGCAACTTCCTGTACTGCTCGGCGCCCAGCGAGACTGACCCAAGCCCTGTCATTCCATCGTTCCAAACAGCGGGTTTCGCAGGTGAGGTGAATAATAAGCGGCCACCCGGCACCAGTATCTCGGCGAATCGGTGGATTAGGCGATGCTGCTCTTCAGCCTGGAGAAGGAAGATCAGCCCCCACGCCAAGGCAGCATCGAAGGTTCGATCAAACAATCTTGACTCTTGAACGGCTTCGCAGATGACGGGTGTGCCGGGCAGGTTGCGTTGGAATGCTGCGACAAAGGAGGGTGCCGCATCTACCCCGAAGACACGAAGCCCTTCCTCGACCAGTACCGTCGTGATGGGATAACCGGGTCCGCAGCCTAGATCAATGACGCTGCTGCTGCGCGGTAGTGTTCTCGCCCACTTCCGCACTTCCTTCACGCCGATTCCAGCAGACCGAGTAATGCTACTGCCGCGACGCGCAAGAAATTCTTCCGAGACTGCTTCGTATCCATTGGATCGATCCATCTGTTGACGGTAGCAAGCCGTCCAAAGTCTGGGACCTAACAAGGATCATACTTGAAGGCACCTGCTCCCAGCGATCCATTTGACAGTTTGTCGCCATCCCACCGACTGAAGGTTGCGCCCGCAAGTCGCCCGCATGCGCGTTATGCGTCCAAGTGGCTTGCAATGGTATTGCCGGGTGCTAGCGGACTTTCCGATCCGCATCTGGCTTACACTTCTCCGAGAAGCCGACTTCCCGTCAACTTGGATTTGTAAAAGATGGGCCGTCACACTCGAGTAATTTCGACGACGGTCAATTCAAAAACTAACCTACTTCTGCGCGGACTACACGGGACCACGTATTTCTGGTCGCAGCAAAAGCTCCCGTCACGGCCCAGTCTCAGTTGAGCTAATATCCGGAGTGCACCGTAGCCCTCCCGGAGGACACGTGAAGATCCAGCAGTGGGGAACATTTTCCGTTAAGGACCACCTCAAAGCGCGTCCGTTTGTGGCTGAAGTTCTTCTTTTCGACAAGCTGGTCATTCCAAGGCCTGCGACCGAGAAGGAATCGTCCGGCGAGGGTGTCCCCGCACCAGTCGAAGATCAGATGGCGCGCTGGCGTCGCGAACAATGGTACCCAGACGAGCAGCGCGTGCTACTCGACATACTCGGCGAGTTTGGCTTGTCATTGGAAGTGCCATGGGGCGGTCACGCTCAGCACGATTGGCAGCAACTCTACAAGAAGACGGATTCCTTGGAGTGCGACCGATCAGATTTCACGCAATCAATCCAGGACCAGGTAGATCTTGCCAAAACCGAAATGCCGGAAGAAGCAGCGTACCTGGCAACGGGTGGTGTTTTATCCCTATATGTCGCGAACCAGCTCGGCAACCAGATCGCACGGAAACTTCTTAGTCGAGTCAGGGAGCAAGGTGTTCCAGTGGAGCCGGTGATCGCGTATGGATCTTATGAGGCGTTCAAGATGGATCAGGGTGTTAAGGAGGCGGAGGACGACCACATGCCGGTTGAAGCTGCCCCTTATGCCCTGTTCGGATGGGAATTTTTCGTGCCGGAAGACTCGGAGAAGACTGACGCCCAGCTTCTTCGAGAAGCCGCAAAGCTGGCCTGTCGACGAGATCTCAGTGAGTCGCGCCAATACTTTCATGGCTGGTTGAAGCAGATGTACACCGGTGAGGTGGACAGAGAAGACGCGAAAGCTGAGATGCTCAAGGTGCTTTCCGAGTACACGAAGATCATGCGCAGTTCGGGCTTGGCAAATGCCGCAAAATATGCAGCGAAGGTGGCCCAAATCGCGGCGCCGCTCGCTGGACTTGTGGGCCACACGTTGGGAGTTGAGGTGGGCGTTGCAGTCTCAGGCGTGTCCTTGGCCATTGAAAAATTGATTCCGATGCCACAAGTGCCCGACCGCCTGCGCCCTGCTGCACTGCTGTACGACGCCCGGAAGTTCTTTCACAAGCGTCAGTCATAGATTCACAGAATGTGAATCTATCGGTCGAAACTTCGATCCTAATGGGCTGCCTCTGGGTCGTTAATGAGTCGTCTTCAGGCAAATTTCACGCTGCTTCCGGCCGACGACAACGATGAAGGCGGCCACCGGGCCGGGATGTTGCCCGTCGTGATCGGATCACAACGCCAAATCGGTGGAGCGATGCCTGGTTTCGCTCCACCATGGTTGTGGCTCATTCCTTGCCCCGGCGACCGCGACAGCCTAACCCTGTGCGGCCGTGATCTGTTTCAGCAATGCATCGTCCGGCTGCGACAGATCGAGGGGTTCCATCTCAGGCTGTCTCCGGCTCAGATCTCCGGTAGGCCAGTAGACTTCGATCATGTTGCCGTCAAGGTCGGCAAAATAAAACGCGAAGGACACCCCGTGGTTGGCCAGGAACTTGATCGGGATATTCCTCTCCACGACACGGGTGTGAAAGGATCGCAACTCGGCAAGTGACGAAACCTTGAAGGCTATATGGGCGAGGGCGGGGTTCGCGAACAAAGCGATTTCGTGAGATTCTTCATCGGGACGGCTGCTCAAAAAGGCGGTCGCACCAATTGGATGGTCGGCGGAGCTCCCGCCGACGATTTCCATGCCGAGAACATCTCTATAGAATTCTGCCGCCGCTGCGGGATCGGCGGCATGTAATCCAACGTGGTGGATACCAGTATTGTGACAGCATCTGGACGCCTCCTTTGGCGGATTCCCGGTTGCTTCCTCAGGGAAGACGTGGATGTCAATGGTCTGTGTCACGTTGTATTTCCTCTCAGTCAATGGCCTTTCGCGCTACTGCGATGCCGGCGGAAGAAACTCCATTCCGCACTTGTGGGCGGCTGCGATCACCCTGGCCAAGAACGCTTCGGTCATAGGCGGCGGCTCCGTCGAACGATCTCCAGCAGGATAAAACGCTTCTTCAAAGAACTTCTCCAAGCCTGCGGGCGTGACCAGAGCAATAAATTTTGCATCCGCATTCCCGGTGTTCTTAAAGGAGTGCGGGATTCCGCGCGGGAGGTAAACGCAATCTCCAGGCGATGCGCTCAGTGTCTTGCCGCCGGCTTGCACGGTCAGTGTTCCTTCAAGGATGTAGAACGTCTCCTCCTCGCGATGATGAATGTGCGGCGGTGGGCCTCCGCCCGGCGGGACCGATACCTGCGCCATGAAAAAGGAGCCGCCAGTTTGTTCGCCGGTGAGGAGAAACGTAATTTGATCTACGGGGCTCCGATAAGTCGAGCCAGTTCCCGCAGATACATACTGGACCTGGTTTCTCTCCGCCACCGTGGCGGTTCCATTCACCAGGGGAGCGGAAGGGTTAGTGTCGACACGTCCGATCGAATCGGAAGCCGTGACGGAAAGTTGACGCGTACTCATTTGAATTCTCCTTGGAGCGTCCTGAATCTGTACAGGCTGCTCATCCCGTAATGGGAGAGCAGGGCGGCGGATTGTATCGCCGCCTTTGATTTCTTTTTCGGGATAAACTGAGTAACCAACGTGGCGATCTCAGCCTCTTTTCAGCCCGATACCGTAGCCCGGCTTATGGCAAGCTTTCGCAACGGCGATCATGAGGCGGCTGGGCGTCTGGTTGAGCTTTTCTACCCCGAACTCCGCCGGATCGCAGCTGCGCGTATGCGGAGCGAGCGCCCCGATCACACGCTGCAGCCCACGGCCGTAGTGCACCAGCTCTATGTCGAACTGGTCAAGGTCAAGGCCCTTCGCCCGGCCAGTTCGGATGGAGCGGATGAGAAGACTGCGTTCCTGGGGTTGGCGGCTTTCCTGATGAAGCGGCTGCTGATTCATCATGCCCGTCCGCTCTCCAAGCGGTCGGAGAAAGCTGAGCTTCCCGACCTGTCTGGCCCGCATTCGCCTGCGGAACATTCGCTGCTCGAAATTGACGATCTTCTGAACCGGCTGGCCGCTATTAATCCCGCGCTCCGGCGCGTGGTGGAACTGCGGGTCTTCGAAGGCCTGACACGCGAAGAGATCGCGCGGGAGATGGGCTGCGGTACCGCTACCGTTGCCCGCTACTGGAACTTCGCACGCAACTGGCTCGAAGAAGCCTTGGCTGGAACGCCGGGACCGTGACAGACGAGCGCTGGCAAGTGGCATACACGATCTACGAGGCCGCCGTCTCTCTCACCGGACCGGAGCGGCAGCAGTATGTCCGCGCTTCCGCACCAGACCCCGAAATCGCCGGCAAAGTGTTCGCGATGCTGGACGAGATGGAAAACCCAGGCGGTTCGGATGTTTTTCGAAAACGCGAGCACTCTGCGAACGCTGCCTCGATGCGTTCGCTAACGTCCGGATCCCGGTTGGGTCCGTATGAAATCCTTGACCGTATTGGTGAGGGTGGCATGGGGGTTGTGTATCGCGCCCGCGACCCACGGCTGAATCGTCAAGTGGCAATTAAGCTCCTGTCGCCCGAACTGGCTGGCGACCCGCAGGCGCGCGAACGCTTACGCCGCGAGGCGAGGGCGGCGGCTGCGCTCGACCATCCATATATTTGCAAGATCTTCGAAATTGGGGAAGAGGGCGACGCATTATTTCTGGTGATGGAATACATCGTCGGTGAAACTCTGCATAGCCGCTTGTTGAACGGGCGTATGCCTCTATCCGAAGCCCTTCACGTGGCCGGCGAGATTGCCGAAGCCTTAGAGGACGCCCATGCCGGCCGGTTTTTGCATCGCGACCTGAAGCCCGCGAACATCATGCTCACGCTGCAGGGTCACGTGAAGGTCATGGATTTCGGCCTCGCCAAGCGCATGGCGGATCCGCGGCAGCCCCACAATTCCACCATCTCTCCAGAAGCGAGCGGCGCGCAATTAACGGCTCCGGGCACCATGCTCGGCACGCCCGACTACATGTCGCCGGAGCAAGTGAAGGGCCTGACACTCGACGTACGCTCCGACTTGTTTTCCTTTGGCGTGATTCTGGCCGAGATGATCAGCGGCCGGCATCCGTTCCGCAAACTATCCATGGTGGAAACTCTTTCGGCGGTGCTTCGCGATTCGCCGGATTTCGGTGCCCCGATCCAGCAGGGCACGACGATTCAGGGGTTGTTCATCATGGCACGGCGCATGCTCGCCAAAGAGGCGGCAGAGCGATACGCCTCCATCGCGGACATGCGCGCCGATTTGGCAAAGCTGGTGGCTTCGTCAGAAGCCGCCGCAACGATTTCCGTAGAGAAGTACCCGGCCGATCGCATGCCGCCGATCGGGCGCGATGCGGAGTTAAAGCAGTTGACGCGGCAGTTGGAAGAAGCTCTCGCCGGGCGCGGGTCATTGATCCTGGTCGGCGGAGAACCAGGCATTGGCAAGAGCCACCTGACTTCCTCGCTGTTGGATGCCGCGCGCTTGCACGGTGCGTTTACAGTTACCGGCCATTGCTACGAGATGGAGGGGTCCCCTCCCTATGTGCCGTTCATTGAAATGCTGGAGCACAGCGCCCGGAGCGTGCCGCCGGAAACGTTCCGCTACGCGCTCGGCGACGATGCGCCGGAAGTAGCCAAGCTGATGCCGGAGTTGCGGCGGATGTTTCCCGATATCCCGCCGGCGCTGGAGTTACTGCCAGAACAAGAGCGGCGATTCCTGTTTAACGCGCATCGCGAGTTCGTCGAACGCTTGGCGCGGCTGACGCCCATTGTTTTGTTATTTGAAGATCTGCAGTGGGCCGATGAGCCGACGCTGTTACTGCTGCAGCACCTGGCGCAGGCGTTAGCGCGAATGCCGCTGTTGATGATCGGCACCTATCGCGACGTGGATTTGGAGGTCGGGCGGCCGTTCGCCAAGATGCTGGAGTCTCTGGTGCGGCAAAAGCTCGGCACGCGCATTTTGCTGCGGCGTTTGCCGCTTGGCGGAGTGGAGCAGATGCTGGCGCTGCTCAGCGCGCAGCAGCCGCCACGCTCGCTGGCGCGCGTGGTGTTCGAACAGACCGAAGGCAATCCGTTTTTTGTCGAAGAGGTGTTCCGCCATCTGTCTGAAGAAGGGAAGCTGTTCGACGAAAGAGGCACGTTCCGCCCGAATCTCCGCATGGATCAACTGCAGGTGCCGGAAGGCGTGCGGCTTGTACTGGGGCGGCGCCTGGAGCGGTTGAGCGAGGACGCGCGGCGAATTTTGACGACGGCCGCGGTTATCGGCCGGGTGTTCCCGCTGGAACTGCTGGAGCAACTGGAGCAGGCCCGGCCAGACGGGGCGCTGGAGGCCGTTGAAGAAGCCGAACGCGCACACCTCGTTGAGACAGAAGGGCCGGGCCGCCAAACCCGCTATCGCTTCGTCCATGAGTTGGTTCGGCAGACGCTCTCTGAGACGCTGTCGCTGCCCCGCCGTCAGCGGCTGCATGCGCGGGTGGCCGACGCGATCGAGCGGATATATGCCGCGAGCATCGGCGCGCACGTCTCCGCGCTGGCGCATCATCTGTACCAGGCGGGATCGTCTGTGGATCAGGAAAAGACCATGCATTTCCTTTCGGAGGCTGCGAGGCAGGCGAGCGGAGCAACGGCTTTACGAACAGGCCCTCGATCACTTGGACAATGCTTTGTCCTTGCTCGACAATGAACGTACGGCGTGCGCCGCCGATCTGCGCTCACGGCGCGGCGGTGTACTTTTGAGTCTCGCGCGGAATCAGGAAGCCGTTGAGGAATATGAGCGGGCGCTGGCGCTCCTCGAATCGCTGGGCGATGATGTGCGGTTCGTGGAAACCTGCGCCCGGCTCGCGATTCTCTACACATGGGCCACGCGATTCCACGATGTGAGAGCGGTTATCGATCGCGCCGCTCAACACGCTAAAGATGCCCCCGCCGCTACACAATGCATTGTCTTGGCTATGCAAGCTCACAGCGCCAGCGCGGCCGGCGAGATTGACAGGTCTCTCGATCTTCTCGAAGAACTTCACAAGATTCCCGAGAACGAGTTGCCGCCCGCGGTGATTGGCTTCGCAGCTGATCAGGAGATGTTTACCCGGCATGGCGCCGGTCAACTGAAATTCTGTGAGGCGGCCGCGCGAAAGGCGATCCGAGTCTATCAAGGATCGGGCGATATCTGGTCGCCGCACAGCGTCGAACTTGGTCTTTTTTGGCCGCCGCTCCTCTGCGGCCGGCCCGCGGAAGCGGAGAAGCTGATACTGGAAGCGATCCCGCGCGCCACGCGTACTGGACATGATGTCGCGAAGTCTGTCGCACTTTGGGTTCTGGCGGAGGTGCAGGTTGCCAAGGGCGACCTGGAGAAAGCCGAACGAGCAGCAAGGGAAGCCCTGGGGTTGATGGAGTCTTGCCGCTTCGGATGGCGCTTCGTCGTGGAAATCAGCTTGGGTGGCATTCTTCTGTATCGAGATCGCACCGAGGAAGCCCTCTCGGTGTTGACAAAGGCGGCAGCGGGGCCTGCCTCGCTTTGCAACGGTTTTCCGAAGGGGCTGCTCGCTTTGGGTATGACTGCGGCTCAAATGCAGGGCGCGGCGAATGCCTGCACTGCTGTGATGCGATTCCTCCCACGGCCGGGAACCAGCAGGGGGATAGGGGCGTGGAACGCCGTTCTCAGCGTGACGGAAGCGCTCTGTCTCAGCGGCCGCCGCGAAGACGCCGGACGTTTGCTGGGACAGGCCGAGAAGATCGCTGCCGAATGGGACTGCAATCACGCCGGTTTTCCTGTTCGGACTGCCGCGGGGATCGCGGCGGCGTGCGCGGGCAACTGGACACGTGCCGAGGAGTACCATCGCGCCGCTATCGCGCGCATGAAGGCAGTCCCCTACGTTACAGCACAACCGATTGCCCGGTACTGGTATGCGGACATGCTCGCCGAGCGCAGAGCCGCAGGGGATATGGAGGCTGCCAAAGCGCTGCTTCACACCTCGATCGCTGGGAGCGATGATATTGGGCTTGCACTCTACGCTCGGCTGGCGCGGCAGAGGCTGGCGCGAATTGACTAAGGACTTCGGGCGTACTAGCTCACGCAACTTAGCTGGAAGTGTGTTTAATCAACTGCATCGTACTCGTTCGGTGTTGGTTGTTTGATTGGGCAAGTGCTGTCGGCCATCTGGACATTGAGAATCAAAATGCGCAATCGGCCGTCACTATCCACTTTGCTCTTAAGCCGGCCGCTATCGGAATTACAGGTGACAAATCGTTGCGTGCCGGTTTTATACGCGCCGCGAATGCAGGCACCCGCCGCGAAGATATAGAAGGAGACCGGTAGCAGAGATAGCGTCGCATTCGGGGACCGGATCTCAGCGCGGCTGTCCGTGGGCAGGCTGCAGGACTACTCGGAGATGAGCCGGTCGATAGCAGCACGGATAGCAGCCATGTCGTTTGCGCACGCGGCGTGCTCCTCGGATCCGTTGGAATCGTGATACTCCATTCCCGGATGAACGAATCGGATGATGCCCTTCGTGTCCAGGAGAAACGTCACCGATGTCGCTGGCCGGCTAGGTCCTGTCAGCCACCAACTGTTAAGCGTCCGCCACTCCCAGTCGATCGCAATAGGAAAGGTGAGTTGCCTGGCGTGTACCGCGCGCTGCACTCGTGCGACGTCCATCGGATCGTTGCGCCCCGCCTTTGGATGAAATACGCCGATGACCTTCAGTCCCTTAGCCGAATACTGTTCATCCAGCTTGCGAAGCGCGGGCGCAGTGCTGGCGCAGAGAGGACAGGTGTCTGTCCACCAGCGAAGCAGCACGACATGACCACGCAGATCTTCAATTGAAAGCGGCTTCGAATTGAGCCACTCGTCGATCTGGAAGGGCGGCGCGGCGACACCGATTCGATCACTGCCGGCCGTCCGGTCCATCGTCTTCAGGGCCGCGAGCATCCGCGCCACCTGCGCATCGATGTCGGCATCGGATCGGCCCATCGATTTCAGCATCGCCCGATAGTCGGCCCACGAGTTCACTGTCGGGATGTGATTGCTGGCAGCCATTGCGATGCCGAGAGCCGTAACAAAAAGCGCAACATATCTGCATCGCATGTCGGCCGATATTATCACGGCCATTTAGACCAGAGCCGGCCGGCCGCATTCGAGTTTTCGGACATTACCGCGTCGGGAATAATGCCAACATCTGGATCAGGCGACCAGCATGGATCGGCTATGTTTCGCCTGAAAAAACGAGGTACAAGCAGCTTTACATAAGGTCAGGAATCAAATAAGGCGCTCGATAGTTGGGATGGGCCAGGGCATTTGCTTGCTGGTTGTCGAAGCGTTCTTGCTGAGGATCAAATTTGAGCAACTGGCCACCGAGGCGATAGCTAATGTTAGCTAAATGGCAAAGGTCAGCGCTCTGGCGTCCTACCTCAACCTCCGCGTGGAGATCCTGATATCGTCGACTGCGTACGACCGCCAGGAAATTCGCCAAGTGGGCAGCGAACGGATCGTCCTTCGCCTCTTCGGATCGGACTAGTTTTGCTGGATCACCTTTGAAGATGCGAAAACCTTTGTGATCCAGCGCCATCCAGCCTTCGTTGCCGTAGAAGAGGTTGCCGATGGTATTACCACTAGAATCTGCCACCAGTTCGCCTTCTCCTCCAGTCTGAATGCCACGTACTTCGAAGACAAGCTCCTTCTCGCCATAGTCGAAACGTGCCAGTAGCGTGTTCGGAGTCTCCTGATCGTCGTCGTACACGTACTTGCCGCCACTAGCGACAACAGAGCGGGGAAGTCCGACGTCCAGCCCCCACCTGGCAATGTCCATCTCGTGAACACCTTGGTTTCCGATATCGCCGTTGCCCGTGTCCCAAAACCAATGCCAGTTGTAAAGGAAATGATTCTTGCTAAACGGAATCATCGGAGCAGGGCCCCGAAATTTATCCCAGTCCACGCCAGGCGGAACGGGCTCGATAGGAGTATGGCCGATCGATTTGCGGCGTTTGTAGCACAATCCTTTCGCCATATAGACCCGGCCGATAACGCCGCTTTGAAGCAGTTGTACTGCTTGGATCTTGTGGGCAGCACTTCTGCCTTGCGAGCCCACCTGCACCATCCGTCCCCACTTGCGTGCTGCTGCTACCATCTGCGCGCCTTCAAATGGATCGTGACAAGCGGGTTTTTCGACGTATACATCCTTTCCCGCTTGGCAGGCCCATATTGTCGCCAGTGCGTGCCAGTGATTTGGAAGGGGCATGGAAACCGCGTGAACCTCTTTATCCGCGAACACATCGCGCATGTCCTTGTAGCCTTTCGGCATTTCACCGGTAAGCTGCTTTGCAGCCGCTTGACTGCGTTCCAAATTTGCCTGATCTACATCACAGAGCGCGTAAATCCGGGCATCGGCCTGTTTCGCATAACCACGGATATGCGCCTGTCCCCGGCTTCCTACTCCGACAACGGCTACATTGATACGATCATTGCTACCCCATGCGCGACCGGCAGCGAATGCCGACGCGGCAGACGCCTGCAGGAACGTTCGGCGAGTTGTGGACATCATCGTTTATAAAGTCTCCTTATCAAGTAGTAACAAGTAACCTCGCCTGAATGGCCACCGCTTTGAGATCATGTAACAAATTCCTCGTCACACCGCCGAGCGCCAAAGGGCGGATCGGTGGATGAATCTTATTCAGGAAGCCGAATTCTTGGATATCAACACCACTGCACTGCTTCTCCGGTCCCGGGGGATGATAGTGCAATGGCAGCCAACCTGGCGATAGCTGCCGCAAAGTTCGCTGGACGCGGCTCAGCCGCTCCACACGCTGCGAGGAACCAGCGGACGAGATGAGATGGTTCAAGAGTTGATTGTGTCCTTTTGAAAAGCGTTAACGGGCATGAAAGCGAATCGTGTGATTGCATCGCTAGTGGCAGCCGGTTCTTTCATCCAGATGGGGCTAGCCGCAAATTCGGAATTGAAGTTAGTTGTTGAGCATCCGGGAACGCGGCCGCCGGAATTAGATCGCGCGTGGCCGGCCGTGGTCACTCACACGCATAACTGGCGATTTCCCGGAGGCGAAAAGCCAGGCAGCTTTCCGCAAGCCGAGCAAAACTTGGTGGAGTGGTGCCGCAAGCTTGGCGTGCGCGCGATTGGGGTGGGAAGCGCCTGGAATCCGGAGAACGAGGCAAACTTTCAACGGTTCGAAGGACCGGATCGAGATTTGTATTATTCGGGCCGATTCGATCAGAAGTCCGTCATGGGTACCGCGGGGATCCACAACCTTCTGGCGATGTTGAATACGGAATCGCACGGCCTCACGCTGTTCTATCTGGATAATGAGACGCCGAAGAGCAACATGGGCCATGTGTGGTGGTTCGGTTATTTTTACGATTTTCCGGCTTGGCACGATTACTCGCAGGACCGGCCGATTCACTATTTCGAGAGAGACCCATCTTTAGAAATCAATCCGCTGACGGGCAAGCCTCAAACACGGCGGAATCTCTTCGAGATCATGGCGATTCAGAGGAAGGCGGGCGCGCTCGGAATCTTCGCGCATCCGACACGCTGGTGGATTAGCGACGGGAAATTTGTGACGAACATCGCTGCACTGGCGGGTCTGTTTCTCACGGTAGACGGTTATGTCGACGGCATGGCGGTAATGGGAGACCGCGTCTATAACAAGCCTTATCAGGACCTCTGGTTCTCTTTTCTGGATACCGGCGACAAAGTGCCTGGTTTTGCTGAGACGGACTTTTTCCTGAGCCTGGTCAACAGGCATTCCGGGCTGGATACGTTCCGGAACTATCCGCATATCGGCGCTCGGGAAGTGACGGAACAGAGTATCCGCGACGCGGCGCGAACGGGCGATGTGTTTTTCAGCAACGGCGGCTTTGTAAATGTTTCCGTGGATGGAGTGCCGATGGGTTCGGTGTGTCGGACCGCTTTGCATAAATGGCACAAATTGCGCATCGAGGTGTATCCGCCAGAGCACAAGATTCTCGGCAAGATTGAAATCGTTGGAAAGCATGGAATGGTGATCGCTTCCAAGAATCACTTCGCGGGCGGTGTTCTTGAGTATGAGATGCCGGGAAAAGCAGAGACTGATTACGTAGTGGTGCGCGTGTTCGGTGCGGGTGATGACCCGGATCACGATCCCGATCACGTGAAATATCTGGCTGTTTCGAATCCCGTGTATCTCTGGCCGGAATATTTTCATCCGGCGGCAGCACGTACGGCGTGCACGTTGCACGTGGCGTCTTCGAGCAAATGGAATGGTGGCTTGCTGGAATTTCAGACTGCCGATGGTCGGCTTATCGCAAGAGAGCCGATCCATCCGGGAGTGATTCAACGATCCGTTCCGGCGAGCTCGCGGGTTGTGTTATCGAAATCCGGGCTGGCGACGCGGATGTTCTATATCGCCATGGAAAACCTGGAAATAGAAAAAGACATCTCTTACCTTCGATACGGTGAGTTTCGCAAGGACTACCCGAACGTTCCGGAACGAGGCGTGCCGCCCGAAGCATTTCATCTGGCGCACTTGCGACAGGTGGTACGCAGTTTCAATTACGAGCTGCAGTGACATTAATGCGGCCGCGATACGGAAGCAAGCAGTTTCCGGGCCCACACGCATGTATCGTCGTGATCCTGTGTCACGAGCGTATCAACCAAAATGCGTGCGCTTCTAAGGTAAACTTTGCAATGCCTTTCTGGTTGTCTACGGCTGCACGCAAGCAATCCGGACACTGATCTCCAGAGCCAACTGTCCTAACGCCGAAAGGGTCAGTAACCGAAGACCCGTGGTTCTTTTGAACCACCTAGGGTTTTGATTTGCTCTTGCAATTTGCGCTCGATTGGACACATTTTCTCCGTTCCGTCGACACAACCGTTCAAGCACTCCCCGCAATCGAGCATGTGCGCCAGAAGTTCGTCACACAGTTCGTCCGCGGAAACGGCCGTACTGTTTCCAGTCGGTCGCCAGGGCGTGTCGAAGACCGATATTGCAAGAATCGCCTGTGCCATGGTTCGCCGTTACGAGCGATCGAGACTATTTGTTTGTTTTTGTAAAGTCGGCCTCAGGCCGTCAATTGATTTAGAACATTTCGCAGGCCCCACATCAGTACTCGTGAAGCCATATGATTCGAGCCGGCGGTGATGGCGACAAGACTGGGTTGGTCGTTCTCTTCGGTTCAGGTTTGCGCTCCCAAGTCCTCGGCGCTCTTCCTGTGCTTGGAAGCGATCGTTGTAATGTGGCCCGTTCGATGCTGACGAGAATGTCGCCGACAGGCATATCGCTGAAGGCTTCTTCCAATAAACGTGCAGGTGCGATTGCCATAAATGGGCATCTCCCCCCTCTCGACTTTGCTTCCGTTTCCAGATGCTCTGATTTAAAGGTAAGTGGGCTATGGAGCAATGGGTATCAGGCAAACTTTGATTGTTTTGTCGGAGTCAGGCGTACAGCACTGTCGGCGTTTGTCCTACATAAACATCATGGGGCTGGGAGCTTAAAATTAGCCCGTCTGGACATTTCAACAACCCCGCGGTTTGAGAGCATTCCGTCAGAAACTTACTTGAGCCCTCCCATCTCGAGTAAGTTATTTTGCACGGCATAGTGTGTGAGCTCCGCATTGGTTTCCATGTGCATTTTCTGTAACACGCGAGTGCGATAGGTGCTAATCGTTTTTACGCTGAGTCCCAGCAGGTCCGCGATCTCGCTCACCGTTTTGCCTGATGCGATCAGACGTAGCACCTCGAATTCACGATCGGAAAGTGCTTCTTGCGGCGACGTCTCCGCGCCTGTTTCGAGGTATACAATGAGCTTCTCGGCAAGCGCCGGACTGACGTATTTCCCTCCGTTCCTGACTTTATCGATAGCTTTCAATAGTTCCACCCTTGAACTATCCTTCGTGATGTAGCCTGCTGCGCCTGCTTTAAAAGCGCGCCGGGCATACTGCTCCTCCGAATGCATACTGAGGATTAGTACGGGGAGCCTGGGCCTGATCTGCTTCAGCTCCTTTAGTACATCCAGGCCGCTTCTGCCGCTCAGAGAGAGATCAAGCACGACAACATCCCAATTCTGTTCGGAGACGAGCTGAACCGCCTCTGCTGCCGTACTCGCATCGCCAAACAATGTTGTCTCGTGCTGTATATCGAAGAGACTCTTGATGCCGTCTCGCACCACCTCGTGGTCATCAACGATGAGAAGCCTGGTCATAAGCCTTAGCTTCAAATTACAGCCCATCGCAAATCGGGATGCGGACTGTTACGGTCGTGCCACCACCATGTCCCGGGGCGATTCCCACATTGCCCCCTACCAGATGAGCGCGCTCCTGCATTCCCAGGATTCCAATTGATGAATGAGCGGAGTTTTCGTCCGTCCGCATTCCGCGCCCGTCATCCTGGACGACCAATACGAACTCGCCTCCTAGCTCCCGGATCACGATTTCAACGGTTTTCGCTTTCGCGTGACGAAGGATATTGGTCAAAGCTTCTTGAAATATACGGAACACAGCCGTCGATTGATCGCGGTTCAAAGCAGCGCGCTCGAGAGAAGAATTGTAGCGACAGAGGATTCCCGTCCGCGTTTGAAATTGTTGGGCCTGCCATTCGACCGCTTCCAGCAAGCCGAGGTCATCCAGGATAGTTGGACGGAGGTCCGCGGCAATTCGTCTGACCGTATTCACGGTAGTGTCGGTGATAATCATCATGCCGCGTATCTTGTCCCGTAATGTGGAGACTTGTAGCAGCGTATCCGCTCCCGGCAGCATCTTGTCGACAGCTTCAAGATCCCATTTCAGGGTGGTGAGCAATGAGCCGAGCTCATCGTGAATTTCACGCGCGATACGGGCTGCTTCCTTCTCTCTCGCAGATTGAACATTGGCGGACAACGCGCGTAGTCTCAAGTTCAAAATGTTCAGCTGGTCTTCCGCTCTCCGCCGTTGCTCCTCGACGCGTACTCGCTCACTGATGTCGCGGATGGCATTAATGATCATGAGGCCTTCATCGGTTTGCAACGGGCTCATATTGATCTCCACGGGGAACGCTGTGCCGTTTCGATGGGTCGCAACGATCTCCAGATTGGCCACCGGCCAGGTAGGAGTCTCTTCGTTCGTATGCTCGTGTCCGTGGGCGGCGACTTCATAGCCCCAGTCGCGAATCAGTATTCGAATGTCTCGTTCGAGGAGCTCCCGGCGCGAATAGCGAAACAGGTCTTCGGTCTTTGAATTCACGATTGCAATCGCCCCATCGGCTCGGCAGATGACCATGGAATCTGGTGCGGCTTCCAGAAGAGACCGGAAACGCTGTTCTTGCTTCCGCATTACAATTGCATCCCGCCGGAGTTCATCAGCGTTGCGCGCCAGTTCCACAAAGACTGCTACTTTGCTGCGTAGGATCTCCGGAATGATGGGCTTGTATAGGAAGTCGACTGCTCCCAGGCCATAGCCGCGATAGAGGGGCTCCTCACCCCCATACGCAGTCAAAAATAAGATGGGCGTGGTGCGAGATCGGGCACGGCTTCGGATGATTTGCGCTGTTTCAAACCCGTCCATCTCCGGCATGCGCACATCGAGAAGAATGGCGGCGAAGTCATCCTGCAGAATACGCCGCAAAGCTTCCTTGCCGGAACGGGCAAGAACGATCTCCTGAGCAAGCGGCAGGAGCGCCGCTTCGAGAGAAAGTAGATTGTCTGGGTTGTCATCCACCAGCAAAATTTTGAGCGGTATCGTGAGTGGCGCTCTATCTCTACTGGTTGCAGGTGGGGCAGTGCTCATCCAGTCTACGCTCCAGACCCGTTTCCGCCACACTTCGAAGATATCCGATGGCTACACGGAGTTCGATGCAACCGGGCGGGCGGCAGCAAAGAGCCCACGTAATAAATGGGTCGGTCCAGAATCCGACTGTTTGCCTTTCCACTTCATAACTCCAGGGAACGTTTTACGCGAGCGAGACAAAAGGCAGTTGCGGCCGTCCTTGTCTTTGGTGGCCGCCCAGTATCTAGTTGATGCTCTCACCTTTCCCGCCGCCGGATCCTGTTTGTGCGCCATGCGCCCGCCTCCGCCTCCGGGGCAGCGCTTCGACATCCTTGACTAACATAGAAAGCGGGTTCAAACAACAATGAGGTCCTGAGGACAGACCTTTTTTCAATTTATGAGACGCATTTCGAAGCTGACGCTCGCACTTCCGGCTTTATTTCTAGGTCTGAAGCCACAGGATTTAGCCCAATCGCCGGAGAATCCGGCGGCGGTGCATGTGGATGCCACGCTTGGTCACGCGATTAACTCTTTCGATCCGGACAAGGCTTTGGGAAGTTCGATCGATGTGCTCTCCCACTTCGATATTGACAAAGTCTACACTCCGCACATTATCGAGGAATCTTTATCGGCCGGCTGGGGACCGATCACGTATCGGAACAACAGTGAGCTGCGGATGGCAGCCTGGCACTGGACCGAGAACGGGACATGGAGCGATCCATCACACAAGGCCGGATACTTTAGGGGCAGCACCAATCTCAAAGAACCCATTCGATACATTCTGGAATACGCACTTCCGCATCGAGGGTTTTCCACCAGCGGTGACCGGCCGGTGCAAGGTCCCAACTTAAGCTATTGGAAAAGTAATCCGTACCTCACCAGCAAGTTCACGGGCGAGAGCGATGCCATGCATCCGCAGTGGGTGGTGCTGGATATGAAATCGGAGAAGCCAGTGAGCGCCGTGCGCATCGCGTGGAAGAGCCCGTACGCAAAAACATATCGCGTGGACTACTGGGTGGGCAAAGACGCGCTCGACTTCGACGATGGGCCAACCGGAGAATGGACGACCTTCTCCAAAGGCCAGGCGACGAACGCGAGCGGCGGGACCGTGGTTCTGAAGGTCGCAGATACTCCCGTATCGACACGGTTTCTTCGAGTCTGGATGACAGAGTCGTCCAACACCTGCGACGAACACGGATCAGACGACATTCGCAATTGTGTTGGCTATGCGATCGAGGAATTCAAGGCCGGAAGTATAGATATGAGCCGCAACTTCATCGACGCTACAGCAGGTGCGACCGGGCGAAACGTTCCTGCATGGTGCAGCTCTTCGATCGATCCTTGGCACTCAGCCGCCGATGTCATCAACACGGGTCGCGGGCAGCACACTGGTTTCGATCTATTCTTTACCAGCGGTCTGACCAACAATTTGCCGGCCATGATTCCAGTGACCTTGCTTTACGGAACGCCGGACGACGCAGCCGCCCAGATAACTTACCTTGAAAGACGGGGTTATCCCATCGCATACATCGAGATCGGAGAGGAACCGGATGGAAAGCATGCGCTTCCTGAAGACTACGGAGCGTTGTATCTTCAATGGGCCACTGCGATTCACAAGGTGGATCCAAAGCTCAAGTTAGGCGGTCCTGTGTTTGAAGGCGTCAACGAAGATATTCACGTTTGGCCTGATGCGCAGGGACGGACTTCGTGGATGGGGCGTTTCATCGCTTATCTGAAATCACATGACCGCCTTTCCGATCTGGCCTTCGTCTCATTCGAGCACTATCCGTTCGATCGCTGCCATGTAAGCTGGAACGATCTGTATCGTGAGCCGGAGGTCATGAAGCACATCCTTGATGTGTGGAGGAACGACGGTGTACCCAAGGACATCCCGTTAATGGTGACCGAAAGCTCACTGGCGGCCGGCCTGACCGGGCCAATGAGCCAGATATTAGGAGGTCTCTGGCTGGCAGATAGTATCGGCTCGTTCTTTGAAGGTGGAGGCGCGGCTTATTATCATTCGCCAATCCAGCCGCAGCCAACACAGAGCACCTGCCAGGGCGGAGCTTCGTGGTCGAACTTCGAGGCCGACAGCGACTACAACATCACCGGCTACACTGCCTTCTATTGGGCTGCCCACATGGTGAATCTCGAGTGGATCAGTCACCGCTCGGGTATACACCGGATGTTTCCCTCCTCTGTGGATCTTCGAGATGGCGCAGGAAACGCACTCGTTACCACATATGCAGTACATCGGCCGGACGGAAACTGGTCACTCATGCTCGTCAATCGGGATCCCTCGCATGCTCATCCTGTACGAGTTGTGTTCGAGAGTTCCGGGCATGCCGGCTCGTTTATCGGGCCAGTTCATTTCGTGACCTTTGGTGCTGAGCAGTACGTCTGGAACGACAAGGATTCCGGTAGTTACGCCAATCCGGATGGTCCACCCATCGGCCGGGCATTACCGGGCGGCCCGCAAGCTATCTACACATTACCGAAATCGTCGATTACAGTACTACGAGGGCTTGTCGAGTAGATGAGATGGTGCGCGGCGCCTGGGAACTGCGGCTCTATGCAAACCTCTTGCATAAAATGGCTGCTGAAGAATGCCACAGATATTGATTGTTACTGGCGATGCGGGCGAATCCTACGAAGCTCTCTACGCCGTCCACAGGTTTCGTGAAGAAGGCTGGCGCGTGGCCGTTGCTGCTCCTTCGGTTCGTCGCCTCCACCTTGTCATTCACGACTTCGAGCCGGGCTGGGACACCTACGTCGAACGGCCCGGCTACGGTCTGGAGGCCGACATTTCGTTCGACCAGGTAAACGCGCGCGATTACGATGCCATTCTCATTCTGGGCGGCCGCGCCCCTGAGTACCTCCGCAACGATCGGCGCCTGCTCGGCCTTATCCGCGAATTCGATGCGCTGCAAAAGTGGATCTTCGCCATTTGCCATGGCATCCAGGTGCTTGCCGCCGCCGGTCTCACGAAAAACAGGCGCATCACTTGCTATGAACACGTCCGCTTCGAAGCCGAGCAAGCCGGCGGCACATTTGTGGCCCAGCAAGCCGTTCGCGATGGCCGCATCGTCACCGCCCAGACCTGGCAATCGCATCCCGAATTCTATCGGGAGATCTTCGCCTGCTTGGCAGGTTAATCTCTTTCGAAATACGATGCCAGATTTATCTCGCCGACCCGGGCGCTTTCATCCAACTGAGACTGGGAATCCACATTCCTGATGGATCACTCGGCGAGAAACCGGATGTCGACCGCTGTCGGAAATATGGCGTTGTTGTGTCCGAATGGTCGAACAAGCACCACGTTAAAAATTAACTTGTCAGTAACCCTTTAGTGCGCCAGAATCCCCTGCCGGCGTTCCATGATTAGAATTTGAGCTCTCTTCATTTACGATTGGTTTCGACCTAAAAACATGTTCAAATTCATAGCACTGCTTGCTTGTTTCCTTGTCCCCGCATTCATCGCAACTCCACATTCTGTACAAAATGCAGATATTCCGAATCGCGCCGTCGGTCCTCAAGATGATGGATCGATCGTCGCATCGGACAATCAGACGCTGACGCCAGCCGGACAGATTGTGCACCTTGGCTCACCGGTGCGTGCCAAAGCCATAGCGCTCAATCCGAATAACAAGACCGCAACCGCCGTGGTGCTGCTCATGGGCTCGCCACAGCCCATCATCGTATTCAACACCGCCACTGGCCAGGTCCTCCAGCGATTCATCCCGACCGTTGTGAACGGCGCCACCTTCACCTCCGACAAGACCGGCTCCTTTACTGGCATCACCTATTCCGCCGACGGCTCCAAGCTGTTCTTCAGCCAGGACGATGATCATGTCGTCATCGCGAATGTAGATCCCCAGACCGGCCGTATAAGCAGCAGCCAGAGCGTAAAGCTACCGCCGCCCCCGGCGGATGGTCGCACGTATCACAATGCCAAGTCCATCAATCCTGGCGGCATCGCCCTCTCGGAGGACGCGAAACGCGCCTACGTCGTGCTAAACGCGGCGAACACCCTCGGTGTGTTGGACCTGACCGCGGTTCCGGCAAAGCTCCTTGCCCAGATTCCCGTCGGCAATGCGCCGAATAGTGTCATCATTCGGGGCCAGTATGCTTATGTGAGCAATGAAGGCGGTCGCCCAGCCAACAGAGAGGATTTCACGAACGATTCCGATGGCACACCCATCGTTGTCGACCGGAAGAATGCATTCGCAACCACCGGCACGGTTTCCGTCGTAGACCTCGCGAAAGGCACCACCGTCAAGACCTTCAACGTCGGTCTCCATCCCGCCGGGATGACAATTTCCGGGTCGAATCTTTATGTTGCTAATGCGTACAGCGACAGCCTTTCCGTCATCGATCTCAACAGCGGCCAGTGCGTCCGCACCATCAATCTCAGCGTGCCCATTGGAGGCGGCGCCTTCGGGTCCGGGCCCAACGGGGTTGCCGTCGCCGGTGACAGCCGCGCCTTTGTCACTCTGGGGCAGGCTAATGCGATCGCCGTTGTCAATCTTTCCGGCCGGGATGCACATCCCGTTATTGGCTATATTCCAACCGGCTATTTCCCAACCTCCATCTCGTATGACGCGGCTCGCAAACAGCTCGTGGTCGCTGATGACAAAGGTTTGGGCGCGCAAGGATCACTAGGTACCGCCGTAGGGATCACCGGTTTTAACACGCATCAGGATACCGGCGTGGTCAACCTGATTCCGTTGCCAAATGCAAAGCAGCTCGCCAAGTACACGGAACAGGTGATCAATAACAATCACTGGAACCTGACTACAAATGTCCAGGTTGGGCCGGAGTTCGTCGACCACAACGCCAAACCGGTCGCTGTGCCCAAGCATATCGGTGAACCCTCGCTCATTAAGCACGTGTTCCTGATCATCAAGGAGAATCGCACCTATGACCAAATGCTGGGGGACGTGCCGTGGGGGAATGGCGATCCGTCGCTTGCCGTGTTCGCATCTGCAGTACCTAATCAGCATGCCTTCATCAAGCGCTTCCCGCTGCTCGACAATGTCTATGCCCCGAGCCGCCAATCCGCAGACGGCCACCCGTGGATTGTCATGTCGGGCTCGTTCTATTCGAACGATATTCTGTCACCGGATTGGATCCGTTCCTATCCCGGCGGCGATGCCGACGATCCGCTGACCTATACACCGCGCGGTTTCCTGTGGACCGCTGCGGAAGCGAAAGGCCTCTCGGTCAAACTGTTCGGGGAATGGGCAGACGAAGGGAAGGTCGCCGCAAAACCCGACGGCAGCAGCTATACCTGGAGTGATTTCTACAGCACCGCAATGTGTAAGGAACACAAAGCGCCCGTCTCAAGTTGCATTGTTCCGGATGGTGCAGTTACCGTAAGCTCTCCCGTCCCATCAGCAGCCAAAATCCTGGACCCGCACTATCCACCATTCAATCTGACGATTCCTGACCAATATCGCGCAGACTATTGGATACCGTTCTTCCAACATCAGGATGCGACGAATCAGGTTCCCAACCTGACGATCTTGTGGCTTCCGGACGACCACACCGCTGGAACCAAGAAAGGCTTTCCCTATCCGATCAACTATCAAGCGGACAATGACCTCGCACTCGGCTGCATCGTGGAGGCCATTAGCCACAGCAAGGTATGGGCGCAGTCCGCGATTTTCGTTGAAGAGGATGATAGCCAGAATGGTGTCGATCACGTGGATGGACACCGCCAGCCGGTGTACGTCATCAGTCCCTATGCGGCAGCTCCGCAAGCTGCTGGCCAGGGCAAGGTGATCCACACCACCTACACAGCCGAAAACATCAATCGCACGATTGAAAACATTCTGGGCATGCAGCCTTTGACCCAGTTTGACCTGGTCGCCTCGCCGATGTTCGACGCGTTTCAGAATACGCCCGACCTCACGGCTTACGATCATTTGCCGGCGGTCATCGCGCTGGACCAAGGCCCGGGTCTGGCACGTAAAGACGGTACAGCATACAGCCCGTTACAGAAGGCTTGGCTCAAAGCAACGGCTGAAGTGATGAAAAACAAATACGACAAAGCCGACGCGGTTGACCCGAATTTCCTCAACCATGTCGTCTGGTATTCGGCCACGGGCTGGGCGCGTCCATATCCGGGGGAGCCGAAGATCGACATGCCTGGCGCGTTCGTCAAAGCCGCCAGGAAGTATCATGATGACGATAACGACGACAAGTGAGTAACTGGCCCGGTGGCGAGTTTGCTCGTCAGTCCCATCAGGCCACGACGATGATGATGGAGTTGATTGGGGGCCCAGGAGCAATGCCTACTTCGAAGACCCTATGATGCCCTCCGGACGCGCTGTATTGTTTTTGCTAGCCGCCACAGCGTTCGCGGACCAAACGGCCAAGCCTCCTACGTTTTCAAAAGACGTGATGCCGATCCTGCAGCGTGAGTGTCAGAATTGCCATCGCCCGGGCGAAGCGGGACCGTTCTCCATGCTTTCGTATGAGAGCACTCGGCCGTGGGCAGCCGCAATAAAGGAAGCGGTAAAGACACGCAAAATGCCGCCTTGGTTTGCCGACCCTCGCTATGGAAAATTCACAAATGGCCACGTTCTGACGGATGCCGAGATCAGGACCATCTCCGATTGGGCTGATGCTAAGGCTCCCCAAGGTGATCCCAGAGACTTGCCTGCGCCCGTGCAATGGACGGAGGGTTGGCAGGTAGGCGCACCTGACAAGATTTACGAATTACCAATTCCGTTCGATGTTCCAGCAACCGGTGTAGTCGACTACCAGCACATCATCGTTCCAACAGGATTTACAAAAGACACCTGGGTGCAAGCTGCGGAGGTGCGTCCGACAGATCGCGCCGTGGTTCACCACATCATCGCTTTCGTTCGCGAGCCGAAATCGAGTTGGTTCCGCGATGAGCCACCGGGACAATTCTTCATCGCACCGCAGAAGAAAACGCAGGAGCAGCCTGACACAAGCGCTCTCCCGAGCGATTTCCTCGTTGGATACGCACCTGGTCAACCGGCAGAGATCCTACAGCCCGGGCAAGCGAAGCTCATCAAAGCTGGATCCGATATTGTCTTTCAGGTCCACTACACGCCCAATGGCCATCCCACGCGCGATCGAACGCGCCTGGGTATCGTGTTTGCCAAAGAGCCACCCAAGGAGCGAGTACTCACGCTCTCCGCTACGAACGGCACCTTCCTCATACCTCCGGGCGATCCCAATTATCGTGTAGACGCCAGCTTCGAAACATCTAGCGAAGTCAAGCTCTCGGGTCTCCATCCCCACATGCATGGCCGCGGCAAGGATTTTCTCTACAAGCTGGTTTATCCGACCGGCGAAACGCAAACTATTCTGAGCGTGCCCCATTACAACTGGCATTGGCAGAACTGGTACATCTTCGACCGAGCCATCGTGCTGCCCAAGGGAACCAAGATCGAGTGCACGGCTCATTTCGATAACTCGCCCAACAATCCGGATAATGCAGATCCTAAGCGTGCCGTGCCTTGGGGCGAGCAAAGCTGGGATGAAATGATGGTTGGTTTTTTCAATCTGGTGTTTCCCGCTGACATGCCGGTTCAAAAGATCCTGCCTCCGAAAAATGTGGCTGCGATCGCGAGTAGATAAAAGAGTGCGATTGCGGATCACAATCCTCGCGCTCGTTGTCTGCCTCGCGCTAGTGGGCTCGGCGCAGACGCATCATCGCAGGCAACTGCTTGCGATCGGAGAAGAGAAGGGTTATCGGCACGAGGCCGTCTCGCACGCGCTTGCGACGATCGAACGTCTGGGCCGCGAGACTGGCTATTGGGACACGACCATTCGCACCGACACGGAGGCGCTCACCAAACAGAAGCTTGAATATAACGCGAAGAACCTGAATGATTTTGACGCAGTCCTGTTTTATACAGGCGGCACCCTCGAAATGACCGATCAGCAGAAGAAAGACTTCCTCTCGTTCGTGCATGATGACGGCAAAGGGTTCATCGGGATTCATAGCGCCACAATCACATTTACGAAATGGCCCGAATATGGCGAGATGATTGGCGGCTACTTCGACGAACATCCGTGGGGAACATTTCCGGCGCCGATTATCGTCGAGGATCCGAACTTCCCAGGTATGTTGCAATGGCCGGGCGAGTTCACCCTGATCGATGAGATCTACCAAATCAAGAACTTCTCACGTGAGGACCGTAGGGTGCTCATGAGCCTCGATTCAACGAAGCTCGACCTCAACAATCCGCGCGTGCATCGGACCGATCGCGATTTCGCCGTGGCTTGGGCAAAGATGTACGGCAAGGGCCGGGTTTACTACAACACGCTGGGGCACGTTTCTGAGAATTGGGACGATCCAAAGTTCCAGAACATGTATGTTGGAGCAATCCGCTGGGTGCTGGGCTTGGTCGAATCCGACGTGACGCCCCAATCCAGGCGGCGCCAAGGGCCCCGCCTTTGACTACCTCGACGCGCCGTGCCTTTGGGCGATGGGTAACCGCGATGTTCGGAGTCGGCCATACGTACGCAGCGCCGTTTCATCTCAATATCGGCGTCGGCACGTTTTCTTATCATTTGCTTTCGCTCGAGGACATGATTGTCCAACTCAGGGCCAATCAGATCCGGGAAATCGAAATGTCCCGCAGCGAATTCATGTTGATGCAGCCGCCCACGCAGCAGATGGTCGAATCAGCGCGCCGCAAGCTTGATGCTGCCGGCATTCGATGCGTCTCCTACTACACGGCAACCATCAAGAACGAGCGAGATCTGAATTACGCGATCCGCTACGCCAAGATCTTCGGCGCTTCAAATGTTTCCGGCGATGCAACAGGTCCCATACTGCACGAGATCGATCGCCGATTTACCCAGGCTGGATTGACATTCGGCATCCATAATCACTGGTTTCCACAGACGTTTCCGTACGAGAGCGCTGATGATGTGCTGCGCGCGCTTTCGACGCTATCTCGCACCGTGGGATCAACCTTGGATGTGGGCCAAATGGCCGCCTGCGGCCACGATCCGGTAGACGCGATTCAGCGCCTGCAGGCGCGGTTGAAGCTGGTCCATTTGAAAGATGTTGAAGCAGCCGGTGCCGAGCATAACGTCCCATTCGGCACAGGTATCGCGAACATCCCAGGGGTTCTCGCCGCATTAAAATCGATTCGGTTTTCGCACTTGGTGGCAATCGAGTTCGAAAAAGACACCGACGATATTGAGGACATGCGTGGACAAATCCGTTACGCCCGCCAACACGCTTGATCCGTCGGCGATCCCGTCTTTGAACCAGAGAGGCGCGTACTCGTGATGTCCCGACATTCCAATTGACGGATTGCCCCTGAACGAGAATTTACTCGAAAGCACCTTGTGGCGCTTAGTAAACCTAGCCTTCAAGTGAGATCTTTCGCGTTCCTCTTAAGCCGGGTTTGGTGTTTCCGGCCCCAATCACACATTGCTTTGAGCGCTGGTGCAAGAGTCATGCCGTAGGGCGAAATCGAATAGCAGACGTGCGGCGGAACGCTCCTTTTGTCATGTCTCAGAAGTATTCCGTCCGCCACCATTTCGTGCAGATGCCGGATCAGCATCCGCTCGGTCATATCTGGTATGCTTCGCCTCAGCTCGCTAGTGCGCATGGGCCCATCGAGCAGTCGCCATAAGATTGTTCCTTTCCATCGTCCATCGATCACGGACAACATCGAATCAACGGGGCAAGGTGAAACCTCTTTCTTGGACACCGGCATACGCTCCCCATTATCGCGCCGTAAACTGACAAATTAGTCAGTATTAACATTTGCGTCAGCGTCCGCTTCGCAGGAGTCAATTAGGCAGGATAAAACATGCACCTTCTAGACACAATCACGATTACTCTTGTGGGTTTGATGGTGGGCAACGAATTGGCGGTGTCGGCCTTTTTCAATCCTGCCGTCTGGAAATTAGAGAGCACGCCACAAGCGCAGGGACTCTCTGTTCTCGCCGGTTCTCTGGGTCGGGTGATGCCTGTTTGGTATGGAGTGTGTCTGAGCTTTTTGGGGCTAGAGTCCTTGATGCATCGCCATCAGGCTGCCTTAGTCCCTCTGCTCACGGCAACGTTGATTTGGGTGGGCGTCATCATTTTTACGGTCAATGTACTTGTGCCCATTAACAATCGCATCGCTTCGCTGAACCCGGCAGCGCCGATGCCTGG
>DATBHS010000061.1:0-14351 GCA_036557345.1 Bryobacteraceae bacterium | reverse complement strand
ATGAATACGACATGCTTGTTCCCCCTCGGCACTGGGCGGTCTGTGCAAATTTTCATGTCCTCGGTCACGGAGTTTCGACGGCTTTCGTCCTCATTTGACCCGCTCGACTGCCGGCGGCTTCCAGGCACCGTCCGCGACCTGCTTCCTGGGGACGTAGAGCCGTAGGGCCAGCTTGAAGGGCGTATCTTTGGGGGCGGGCAGCCAGTTACGCGTCTTGTCCGCGCCCGGCGACTCGCTTTGAATGTAGATCGTCAGCGAGCCGTCCGGATTCAACTTCAGGTGGCTGCGGTCACCAAGCGCGTATCGGTTGAGCGGATTGTCGACTAGATACGAATCCTTGTCGTAGAGGGTGAGCGACCAGAACGCGTCGACGGGTGGAATCTGGTCTTTCGCGAAACGCAGGATGTACTTATTGGCTCCGTTGAACTTCTGCCCATCGGCATCTACCAGGCCGAACGGATAGATCGCATCCTCGACGAGGTTGCCGCCCACTGCGAAAAATGTTCATGCAGCCCGGTAGGTATAACGTGTGCCATACCGTCCGAGGTCGAGCGCCAACTGCCAGCCGTTGACCATTTCGCCCATCTTCGACTCTTCATCGCGGATCGCCTGCTGCCCCGCAGCTACGCCGTCTTCGATCGCCTTGCGAGTCTCGGCATCGAACGCATCCACCTTGAAGGACGCACCCGGCTTGATGCCCAGTTTGGCAAGCCTGGCCATGATTGGAGCGTCGGCCTCGCGCGCGGGATTGTTGACGAGTAGCTCGCTCAGGCGTCCGAAGTATTGCTCCGCCGTCAGCCGGAACACCTGGACGGGCACTGGCGTCTTATCGTCAACGTTGGGTTTGACGGGAACGTCGGCCGGCGGTGTATAGCGAGTCCCCGGACCTTTCCATTGAGACAGCGGAATCAACTGGTATTGGTCCTGAATCTTGTGTACGGCCGCGTAGTCGGCAGGGCCGGCCGTGTAGGTTCGTCCGCCCAATGCGCAGATGCTGGTGTCGCAGTGGATCGTCTCGACTCCGCTTGGCAACTCACCCTTGAAGTTCGGACCCACGATGGCAAAGGCGCCGCCTTTATCGCCGTTCGTGCGTGAACCGGGCGCACCGGGCACGTCATTCCACGCATCAATGACCTGCATGATCCACCACCGTTTGCTTTGCATCGGCGGCACCACCAGGATGACCGGCTCGGTGCTGAGATCGAGATTTGCCAGCGAATAGAGCGTGTCCACGTTCATCCCGACGATCTTGTTGTTCTTTGCATCAGGAAATTCACGATGGTGATCGAATTGATTGAACGGCGCCCGGCCGCCTTCGGGTTTGGAAACATTCGTCTGCACATCCGCCTGCTGCGCGATGTACACCAGGGGCAGACCGAAGACATACCCATCCTGAGCGATGGCCTTCGCTTCTGACAGCGTGATGCCGCGGTTTGCCGAGGACGATGACGACCCCGAAGGCGAGCAACCGGCCAACATCACAACAACGCCGATAAGTACGATTCCAATGGGGCTTGTAGAGATTCTCACTATTTCCTCCTACTTGACGCGTGCAGGCTCAAAGCGTACTCGCAGCGAGTGCGAGTCAGCAATCGGCCATTTCACTTCCTGGATATCTCGCAACGGTCGTGTACTGTTGGGTCACCCGTATCTCAGGGCTTAGAGGCTCAGAGCCCGATCACTGATTCAATAAGTTGGGCTGGATTTCGTCCGAGTAGTCGGGCAGCGTAGAGGAAGCGTCGATACCGAGGCCGCGGCGGATTAGAAAAGGGTAGGCCGTCACCGGCGATCCATCCGTGCAGTGCCCCAACTTCCGGATTGCGGGTCGTACATCTACGATCAATTCACGATCATTTGCTGATGGTGGAATGCCGACTTCTGGCAGAGATGGGACTCGTCTCGCTTGGTAATCCGAAGGCGATGGCTGACAGTCCGTTCGCCACAGTCATTGGATCCATATTCAAATCGGGATCCGTGGCTTTCGCCAGATCGGGCTCCATGTTTTCCAGGACAACGACAAGCGCGTGGTCTTGAGGGTATCGCAGGATTGCGGAGCAGAAGCCATTGATGATGCCGGCATGCCAGACGAGGTCACGATCGAACCATTTCGTGATGAACCACCCGAAACCATACTGGTGGCGTGCATACAGTCCTCTTTCCCAAGATTCAACCGGTATGTATGGTCCCCGATAGGGTGTAAATATCTGTCCGAGCGATTTTCGTGAGACAAGTTTTTCGGAATAGAGTGCCTGGTCCCAGCGGAGTAAGTCCCGGACGGTCGAGTACATGGACCCACCACCCAACGGAGCGTCCATCTCTATCATCGTGGCGTTGACGACTTGCTCGTCTTTCCTTTCGTAACCGCTCGCCCGGTTTTTCAAAATCATCCACGGATGGTCATAGCCGGAGTCCGACATTCCTAGTGGCTCGTAGATGTTTTTGCGGAGAAAGTCTTCATAGCGCTCGCCCGAGACTCGTTCGATGATGTATCCGAGCACAAGATACCCTGAGTTGTCGTACCGGAAGCGCTCGCCGGGCAAGAATTCAAGCGGTTTGTCCCGAAATAAAGCCATTGTTTCCAACGGCGTCATCGGCAGACGTGAAAACCGGTCAACGTCGGGAAATCCCGTGAAATCTGGGATACCTGAGGTGTGATTAAGCAGATGCCGGATCCTAATACCAGCCCAGACCTTAGGGCAGTTCTCGACATACTTACAAATTGGATCGTTCACGTCGAGTTTGCCTCGTTCGACCAAAATCATCACGGCCATCGCAGTGAATTGCTTGGTCACCGACCCCAGGCGAAACGGAGTTTCTAGCTTGTTCGGAACCGAGTGCTCACGATTAGCGAGCCCGTAAGCCCTCTCGAATAGAACTTGTCCGTTGCGCGCGACAAGTACCACTCCACTGAAGTCCCTTGAACTGACGAATTCATCCATCTCACTAGCCAGGTGTGCTGGGTCTTGAGAGAAGTTGGAAAAACCGTATGCACGTAAAAGAGCTACGACGAGCAGAGCCAATCTGAATCCGAGACGACGAAAATAAGACCCGAACTTAGCCATTTTGTACTTTGTAGGAAGCGTTTCATTCTGCGAGCGAATCCTCAGTGCATCAACGCGGGCGAGCGGCGGAATAGAGATTATATGCCTGAACACGCGGTTCCGGATGAGTCGGCGGCGAGCCGGAAAGAATGCTGGATACCGGATTCCTCCTGGGTAGTCACGATATGTTTACCGATCCTGCGCTCTGTGGCTGAAAACCGGGTTACCGGAAAGTGTCTCCGGAATGGAAAAACGCCCGGTGGGCTTTTCGCGAGATCTTAAGTTAGCGCTTATGGGACTCCGCCCCGAATTCGGAATTTATCGCATGGGCCAGGATGAAGAACTGACATTGTTGGCAGGTGAGAGGAAACCCAGTGGCCTCACGTTCATCCGGCGGCCAAAATGCCGCTCGAGTCACTCTCCAGCGTCGCTCTACGCGCATCTGGCTGCTTTGCGGTGTATTTCAGGCGCCGTGGACGTGAAAATGGATTTACTTGGCAGAGAACAGAGGCTACGCTACATGTTTCTTCTGGCCCGGTTTCGCCGGCCGACCACGTTTGAGCCATTTCATAACCGAAAGAGCGCTTCCGGCGATGCACAGCAAAATGAAAACGATCATGGTCCACTTGAACGGCGTCGACTTCGCGATCCGCAGTATCGCTGATCCGAACTTGATCGCCAGCGCTCCGAGTATCAAAAACCGGACGGCCCGTGTGCCCGCGACAATCGCGAGCAGCCGTTTGCGCGGATAATCCAAAGCGCTGTTGATCGCAATCACCATCGTGAAGGGGAACGGCGGAGGAGCCAGACACGCGACTGCCAGCGCGCGGCCGCCCTTTTCGCTCATCTTGCGCTTCAGCTTCTCGAACCGGCGCTCGCCCGCCATCTTCTGGATGCCCTCCTCTCCCAGCTTTCGCGCGACCAGATCGAGCAGGGAGACGCCGACCACGCATCCGCATACCGCCGCCGCCACGTAAAGCACATAACCCGCATGATGGCGCGCCACCAGACCTACGATCAGCAGATCATTCCCAAATGGCAGGAACAGGAACGAAGCGTCCATCACACCTAGGAGAAAGGGGCCGAAGTAGCCCAGGTGAACCAGGAAGGCCAGCAGATGGCGGAAGAAAGTGGACAACCGTGATTGTACTCACGATTCGTTCAGCGACAGTGTTTCGGATGACGGCTGTGATACGTTTCGTTGTTGCGAGGTGAGATGAGAAAGGTTCTGAAAGCATGCTCTTTGGCGCTGGCTCTGGTGGTAGGCGGAGTGGCCTTCCATTCCGGCCGGGCTAAAGGGCAGGCGCCCGCGGTAAGAATGCCGCACGGCCACGTGGCGCACGTCCTGGTGGTTTCGGAGACGAAGGGATTCGAACACGATTCGATTCCAGATGCCATGGCCACCATCTGGAAAATGGGTCACGATACGAAGCTCTGGGAAGCGACTTTGCGCACCGACACCGAGCTGATCACGAAGAAGGACATCAAAGATCGAAACGTCAAGAATCTGGACTATTTCGACGCCCTGGTCTTCGCCAGCACAACCGGCGAACTGGACCTCACGGAAGATCAGAAGAGCGACATGATGTCTTTCATTAAGGACGACGGAAAAGGCTTTGTAGGCGTCCACGCCGCGGCGGATACAAACTACAAATGGCCGGAGTACGGTGAGATGATCGGGGGCTGGTTCGATCAGCATCCCTGGATGACATTCGAAGCTCCCATCGTCAACGAGCAGCCCGATTTTCCGGCCGTCCGCCACTTCCCGCACGAGTTTGTGAAACGTGACGAGATCTACCAGATCAAGAACTGGTCACGCGACAAGGTGAATGTGCTGCTCAGCCTTGACCCCTCGAAGCTCGATTACAATAACCCGAGAGTTCACCGGCAGGATCACGATTTCGCCGTGGCCTGGTCGAAGATGTACGGCAAAGGCCGTGTCTTTTACTCGACGCTGGGGCACACCAAGGAAGCCTGGGACGATCCCGACATCCAGAAGATGTATTTCGAGGCGATCAAGTGGGTTCTTGGCATGACCGAGGGCAGCACGGCATCACATGCCAAGCCGGGGATGTAGACGGTCAAGTAAGAATCGCCAGCTCGGAAGTTTCGCGCTTCAACTGTCCGCAGGCTGCGAAGATATCGCGACCGCGCGGCTTGCGCACAAAGCACGGAAAAGCTTTCCGAACGATGGCTTGAAACGAAGACACGCGCTCCGGGTCCGGCGTCTCAAAGGGAATGCCCGGGCCCGGATTCAGCGCAATCAGGTTCACCTTACAGTTGAGATGGGCGAGCAGACGAACGACCCGCCGGGCGTCGGCGTCCGTGTCATTGATGCCTTTGAGCAAGACGTATTCAAAAGTGAGCTTCTCCCAAGGCCTTAGCGGGTAAGCTTTGGCCGCCGCGATCAGATCGGCCAAATGATATTTGCGCGTGATGGGCATCAATTCGCGCCGCTGTTCTTCGGTGGATGCATTGAGAGAAATGGCCAGCTTCGGACGCACTTCGGCGCGGCCGAGTTCTTCGATCTGCGGCACAATCCCGGAGGTCGAAACAGTAATCCGCTTCTGCGACAGGCCAATCCCCTGGGGGTCGGTTAACAGGCGCGTCGCCTTCAGGACATGATCCAGGTTGAGTAAAGGCTCGCCCATACCCATCATGACCACGTTCATGCGGCTATCTGTTGCCTTCAGGCGATTTTCACGTGCTACATACAGGACTTGTCCAACGATCTCGCCGGCTGTGAGATTGCGCTCAAGGCCCATCAGCGCGGTAAGGCAGAACTTGCAATCGACGGGGCAACCAACCTGGACCGATATGCAGATGGTGTCCCTTCTTTGAACGCCCACAACGGGAAGCAAACCACTCTGTGCGCTTGGTAACTCCTCCGGCATGAGCACCGCCTCTACAGTGCGGTTGTCCGCCAGGCCAAGCAGATAACGGCGGGTTCCGTCGCTCGACTCAAATCGCCGCTCCAACCGGGGCAGGCCGACCGCGTGGCGGGCAACCAGTTGAGTCCTAAGGGTTTGTGGTAAAATTGAAATTTCCGACAAATCCGCCACTTGTTTTCTATAAAGCGCGTCATATAGTTGTCGGGCGCGGTAAGTGGGCTGCTTTGGGCCGAGCAGTTTCTGGAGGTCGGCAACGTCCATCCCGACCAGAGTCTGGCTCTCAACTACTTGCAGCATCTAAGTTTAGTGTACCTTCGTACACTTGGAAAGGCGCATCGATATGGTTCTTGCAACTCCTCACGTTCGGGAAATTGAGCGGGCTACGCTCCCGAATGGGATTCGCATTGTTACGGAATCGATGCCATATGTACGCTCGGTTTCGCTCGGCGTTTGGATCGGGAGCGGCTCGCGCCTGGAGCACGGGCCCGAAAACGGTATCTCACATTTCATTGAGCACATGGTCTTTAAGGGAACCAGGCACCGCTCCGCCGAGGATATCGCGCGCTCCGTGGATTCGGTAGGCGGCGGCCTGGATGCATTCACCAGCAAGGAACTGGTGAGCTTCAACGCCAAGGTGCTCGATGAGCACTTGCCTTTGGCTCTTGACATTCTGGCGGATCTCGTCCTCAATCCTCTGTTTCGCGAGGCAGATATCGAGAAGGAAAAGAGCGTCATCCTCGAAGAGATCAAGATGGAGGCCGACCAGCCGGAATTTGTGCTGCACGAAACCTTCATCAGCAACTTCTGGAAGGGTCACGGGCTGGGTAAGCCCATTCTCGGCACCAAGGAAACTGTCAGGAAATTCGGTCAGGCGATGCTATGCGATTTCTATAACCGCGTCTACTCGCCGCGTAACATCTTGATTACCGCGGCAGGTAACCTGGACCACGACCGTATTGTGAACCTTGTGCGCGATAAGTTCGAGTCTATGGAGGTGCGCGCTGCGTTGCCCCAAGACACGGTTCCACGCTCGCACGCGCCTATCGTCCTGAAGAAGAAAGAATCGCTAGAGCAGGTGCACATTGCCTTGGGTGTGCCTGCTTACGCGCTCGCGCACGAATTGCGATTCCCCTTATACGTCCTGAATACCGTCTTGGGCGGCGGCATGAGCTCGCGCCTGTTCCAAAACATTCGCGAGAAACAAGGGCTGGCATATGCCGTCTACTCCGAGCTGAATCTGTTCAGTGATACCGGCTGTTTTACCATTTACGCCGGCACAGCCGCCGAGACCGCGAGGCAAGTAGTCGAGTCGGTTGTGCATGAGCTCCGGCAGCTCAAGAATGATCTGATTGGCGAGGATGAACTGCGGCGCGCCAAGGATCATCTGAAGGGTTCGCTCATGCTGAGCCTGGAATCCACCTCGAGCCGTATGTCCAATCTTGCAAGGCAGGAGCTTTATTTCGACCGTTTCATGTCTCTCGATGAAATGATCGAGAGTATTGAGACGGTGACGCGGGACCAAGTTCAGGATATCGCCCACGGGTTCTTCCAGACACAAAACATCGCGCTTGCCATGTTGGGTCGCCTGTCAGGGCTCTCGATTACTCGTGATGATCTAGTTTGCTGAGGCTCTCATCGATTTTCGCCACCTTGGCGTCGAGGTGCTCCAACGACCGCTGCAGCATTTCCCGATACCTTGCGTGGGTCGCGGTGGCCATATCGTGGCGGACTCTCGTGCGGGACAGCTCGATGCTCTCCCGTTCTCGTTCAAGTTGAAGGCGCTCAGCACTGACCTGGGCAACCCTTGCGTGATGGATGCGCTCGCCTGCAGATTCTATCTGTGACTCGACAGCCTTGCTTTCCCAGCCGCGTGCCATGCTTCCAGCTTCTCACAAAAGATTCGGGCTAGCTCTAACATACGAGAGCGGGTATGGAGCCACTCAACCTGCGCCCATGAGAATCAGTTCCAATTTTTGAAGGTTCGGCTGCTCGCCGATTACGATCAGATGGTCTCCGGCGCAAACCTTCGTTTCAAGCGGCGGGTTGAATAGCATTCTTCCATCTTCTTTTCGTACTGCAAGTAGGATGACACCGAGATCCCGGCGCAAGTGCATGTCGCGAAGAGCCTTGGCATCGAACTCAGCGCCTGGAGCAATCGGCACCTGCTCCATCATGACGCGGGAGCCGACCGGGTTGTCGGTAAAATCCAGGAACTCCACTACGTGCGGGCGGACCAGTGCGTGCGCCAAACGCTGGCCTGCAATCGTATAGGGCGCGAACACAGTATCGGCTCCGGCGCGTCTCAGTTTTTCGCCGGCCTCTTCCTCCGAAGCCCTGGTGACGACGTTGAGCTTCGGGTTCAAGGTCTTGGCGGAAAGGATAATGAACAGGTTTTCGGCATCACTCGGCAGGGCGGCCACAAGCCCGCGCGCTCGCATGACTCCGGCCTCACGCAGGCTTTCATCGCGAGTCGCGTCCGCAACCACCGCGGTCATCCCGATTTTCAAGGCCCGTTCGACGCGCTCGTGATTTCGGTCCATGACGAGAAATGGAACCTTCGCTCTCTGCAATTCGAGAGAAGCGTTCCTGCCCACGCGGCCGAAGCCGCAGACGATGAAGTGATCTCGCAAGTGGTTGACCACTCGTTTCCTCCTCCGTTTCCCATACGGGTCCTGCAATTCCAGCTCAATAATAGTTTGGGTCATTGCACCCACGGCGGAGAACATGACCGTAACGCCGAAAAAAATCAGAAAAGAATTGAAGATCCGGCCCGCACGGCTTAACGAATGCACCTCGGTGTAACCGACCGTGGTCACTGTGATGAGGGTCATGTAGAACGCGTCAAAAAACGAATAGTTCTCAATAAGACGGAACCCGATGATCCCAATGACCAGAGTCAACAGGAGCAGGCTTCCGACAAAAATGGCGCGATTGATAAGCCGTCGGCTCATGTGGCTTTCCAGTATAGAATCGAAATCCCCGCCGGTTCCGGCTGTTATCCTGATCTCTAAGAATCGCGGGTTCAGCTCTTCGCCCATGCCGCAGTTGCGCTACACCACCCCACACGGGATCACTGTTACTCGGACCAGTTCGAAAATTCCGTATGCGCGCGGTTTGCAGCATGTTTTGAAGCAGCTGGATACCCGTCGTGGCGCATACCTTTCCTCGGGATACGAGTATCCGGAGCGTTATTCGCGTTGGGACTTTGCCACCGTTGCGCCACCGTTCGAAATCGTGGGGCAAGCACGTACGCTTCGGCTCCAAGCCTTAAACGGACGCGGGCAGGTGCTGTTGAACTTACTCGCGCCTGTTCTGATGCAGCATGCCCATTGGGAAGCCCACCACGAACCGCCCGATGCGCTCTTCCTGGAGTTGAAACCTCTCGCGGACCGATTTCCGGAGGAAGAGCGCAGCAAGCAGCCGTCCCCCTTTTCGCTTGTGCGCGCGATGGTGGAGGAGTTTCGGCACCCCGAAGATTCACGGCTCGCACTCATCGGTGCCTTCGGCTACGACCTGCTGCTTCAGTTCGATCCCATTCAACTACGCCTGCCTCGCGAAGATCACAAAGATCTTCATCTCTTCTTTTGCGACGAGATTTACTTCATGGATCGCAAAAAGGAACTCATCGAGCGCTGCCAGTATGACTTTGCCGGCGATGCCGGAAGCACAGCCGGATTGCCGCGAACGTCGCCGAAAATAGCCCGGCCAAAGCATGTCTCCGACGAACGCGCCGAGATCGTCTCCGATCACACCTCAGAAGAGTACATGTCGAAAGTAGAAACGGTCCGGGAGGGCATGCGCCAGGGCAATTACTACGAAGTGATCCTGCGGCAGACGTTCAGCGCTCCGTTCACGGGCAGTCCGTCGGATCTCTTCCGGCGTGTTCAGAAATCAAGCCCGAGCCCCTACGAGTTCATCCTGCAGATGGGAGACGAGCAACTCATCGGCGCTTCGCCTGAAATGTTTGTGCGCGTGGAAGGCGATCACGTCGAGACCTGCCCGATCTCGGGTACAGCGCGTCGTTCGGGCGATCCGCTGCGCGATGCCGAAAGCATTCGTGAGCTGCTGAATTCCGCGAAAGAAGAGTCGGAGCTGACGATGTGTACCGACGTGGACCGGAACGATAAGTCTCGCGTATGCGTGCCCGGAACGGTGCGCGTGATCGGGCGCAGGCTCATCGAATCGTACGCCGGGCTGTTTCATACGGTCGATCACGTAACCGGAACGCTCATGCAGGGCTTCGATTCCCTCGATGCCTTCCTCACCCACATGTGGGCGGTGACTATCATCGGCGCGCCGAAGAAAGCCGCGGCCCAGGCGATTGAAGACCTGGAGAAGACGGCGCGTGGTTGGTACGGCGGAGCCATCGGCATGCTCAGCCTCAACGGCGACATTAACACGGGCATAACGATTCGAACCGTGCACTTAAAAGATGGCATCGCTCGCTACTCGGCGGGCGCGACCCTGCTCTATGATTCCGATCCGCGCTCGGAGGATCAGGAGTGCCGGCTGAAAGCGACAGCCTTCTTTCGAGCGCTGTACCCGGCACGGGCGTCGGAGCCAGAGAAGCGGCCGGTTCGGAAGGTGGGAGACGGTGTCCGCCTTCTGCTGGTGGATAACGACGACTGCTTTATTCACACCCTGGCAAACTACGCGCGCCAGAGTGGTGCGTCAGTTTCCACCTACCGCTCGAATGTAGCGCTCGAAATGATTGACCGGACCAAGCCCGATATCGTTCTCATCTCGCCCGGTCCGGCGCGGCCCGCCGACTTCGGTGTTCCGGCCCTGGTTCAGGAAATTGCAACGCGCGGCATTCCGATTTTTGGTGTTTGCCTCGGCTTGCAAGGCATCGTGGAGGCTTTCGGCGGCGGCCTCGATGTTCTGGGTTATCCCATGCACGGCAAAGGGTCGCTTGTCACGCACAATGGGCGCGGTGTGTTTCACGACCTGCCGTCGCCGTTCCGGGTCGGACGCTATCACTCGCTGTTCGCGAATCGCGACACCTTCCCCGCTTGCCTGGAGGTGACGGCCGAATCGGAAGATGGCGTGATTATGGGCGTTCGTCATCGCGATTTGCCGATCGAAGCCGTGCAGTTTCATCCGGAATCAATTCTTACGCTCGAGCGAGACTGCGGTCTTCTGCTGATGGAGAACATGATCGAGCAGTATGCCCGCGTGCCCGCCGCAGCGGAGCGATGAGGCCGCGGTTCTCAGCGAGCCGAAGACTCCAGGAAGGAAGCTAGGCGCTTGCCCGAAAACCGTACTATTGCCATCGCCGGTGGCGGGCTCGCAGGGCTCGCCGCAGCCGTCGCTCTGGGATCTTCCGACCATTGCGTCACGGTATTCGAAGCCCGGCCGTTTTTAGGAGGCCGCGCGACCTCCTATCCACTCAATACCGCCGACGACAACAGCACCACGATAGATAACTGCCAGCACGTACTCCTCCGCTGTTGCACGAACCTTCAGGATTTTTACAAGCGGTTGGGCGTGGCAGACCGCATCCACTTTTATCGTGAATTCTATTGGATCGAGCCGGGCGGCAGAATCTCGGTCATGCGCCGCGGGATGCTTCCCGCTCCGCTTCACTTTACAGGGTCGTTCGCGAAGCTCAAGTTTCTGTCACTGTCGGACAAGACGAGCCTTGCCGGAGCGCTGCTCGCGGTGAAGTATGAATACGGTAAACGCGCGGATCTCGATCGCATCAGTATGCTCGAGTGGTTGCGCGAGAAACGGCAGACTTCGCGGTCGATTGCGCGATTCTGGCGCCAGGTGCTTGTCAGCGCCGTGAACGAAGATCTGGACCGCATGGCTGCCGCCCATGGCTTGCAGGTCTTCTATCGCGGCTTTCTCGCCCAGCCAGACGCTTATGAGATGGGCGTGCCGGCTGTGCCGCTTGCGCAGCTCTATGCCGAAGACGCGTGGTCCCAGTATCCGGAGGTTAGAATCGAGCACCGCGCGCAGGTCCAACAGGTATGCATCGAAAACGGCCACGTCACGGGCGCAATGGTAAACGGACGGCGTGTCGAAGCCGATGCGTATATCCTCGCTGTCCCGTTTGAGAGGCTACCGGCCCTCGTGCCCGGCGCGGGAGTGGACGTCTCGCGCTTTTCACACTCGCCGATCACAGGAATTCACCTCTGGTTCGACCGGCCGGTAACGGATCTGCCACACGCTACGCTGCTGGACCGGACTATTCAGTGGATGTTCAACAAGCACAAAGGGCGGCAAATTCAGCTTGTCGTGAGCGCGTCGCGCAGTCTGGCCGAAATGCCCCGCGCTGACGTGATCGCACTGGCTCTCGCCGAGTTGAAGGAATTCTTCCCGCGCGTTGAGGAGGCCAAACTCGAGCGCGCTCATGTAGTCAAGGAACTGCGGGCAACATTTTCCGCTGCGCCCGGTCTGGAAGGGCTGCGCCCTACCAGCGCGACAGCCGTTGAGAATCTGTTCCTTGCCGGCGACTGGACGCGCTCGGGCTGGCCCGCCACGATGGAAGGCGCGGTGCGCAGTGGGTATCTGGCCGCGGAGGCGGTGACGAAATTCTTCGGGAGTCCGCAGCGGTTTCTCTTGCGCGACGCTCAGCGCTGATTGGCCTTCAGCACTTTTTTGCGTAGGCGGATCGACTTCGGTGTCACCTCCACCAGTTCGTCCTCTCGAACAAACTCGATCGCTTGCTCCAGGTTCAAAATTTTCGGCGGCACCAGCCGGATGGCTTCGTCCGAGGTGGAAGCGCGCATGTTCGTCAGTTTCTTTTCCTTGACGATATTCACGTCAAGATCGCTGTTCCGCGCGTTTTCGCCGACGATCATTCCCTCGTACACCTCGGTTCCCGGCGAGATGAAGATCACGCCACGTTCCTGCAGGTTGAAAATAGCGTAGCTTGTCGCAACGCCTGCGCGATCGGCAACCAGCGAGCCCGTCGGGCGCATCTCGATCTCGCCCTGCCATTCGATGTATCCATGGAACAGCGAGTTCATGATCGCTGTGCCTTTGGTATCCGTAAGCATTTCGCTACGCAGCCCAATCAGGCCGCGAGAGGGTATGTGGAACTCCAGGCGCACACGGCCGGAACCGTGATTGACCATCTTACTCATCTTGCCTTTCCGGCTGCCCATCTTCTCGATCACAACGCCGATAAATTCCTCCGGGCAGTCGATGACGAGCAGTTCGAGAGGCTCCTGCATCGCATCCCCGATTTTGTGGGTGATGATTTCCGGCTTTCCGACTTGCAGTTCATATCCTTCGCGGCGCATCATCTCGATCAGAATGGCGAGCTGCAATTCGCCGCGCCCCATCACTTTGAACGCATCCGGGCCTCCGGCTTCCTCTACGCGAATCGAAACGTTGGTAAGCAGCTCTTTGTCCAGCCGGTCGCGCAGATTCCGCGACGTCACGAACTCACCTTCGCGCCCGGCAAACGGCGAATTGTTGATCGTGAAGGTCATCGCTATTGTCGGCTCGTCGATCTGGATCTTTGGCAGCGGTTTCGGGGTCTCGGCGCTGGTGACCGTCTCGCCAATCGTGATTCCTTCCACGCCGGCAATCGCCAGCACGTCGCCGGGTGTGCCGGCGGTCTCGTCGACGCGCTTCAGCCCTTCAAAGGAATAAAGCTTGGTGATCCGCGTCTTCTGCACGGAGCCGTCGAGTTTCACAATGCCGACCTCGTCGCCGTAGCGTAAGGTTCCGTTGAATACGCGTCCGATCGCCAGCCGGCCCAGATAGTCGCTGTAATCGAGATTGGCGACTAGTAGCTGCAGCGTCTCGCTTGCGTCGCCTTGCGGAGCAGGGATGTGCTTCACGATCGTCTCAAACAGCGGCTGCAGATTTTCGCCGTCCCGCGCCGGATCCAGCTTCGCTATCCCGGCCTTCGCATTCGTGTAGATGACCGGAAAATCGAGCTGGTCTTCGGTCGCATCCAGGTCGATGAACAGGTCGTAAACCTCGTTCAACACTTCCTGAATCCGGGCATCGGGCCGGTCAATCTTATTAATCACCAGTACAGGCGGGAGTTTCGCCTCAAGCGCCTTCATCAGCACGTAACGCGTTTGCGGCAGCGGTCCTTCGCTGGCATCGACCAGCAGCATGACGCCATCCACGATCTTCAAGGCGCGCTCCACCTCGCCGCCGAAATCGCTGTGGCCGGGCGTATCGACGATGTTGATCTTGGTGCCGTTGTACCGCACACCGGTTGTCTTGGCGAGTATCGTGATTCCGCGCTCGCGCTCCAGCTCATTGGAATCCATCACCCGCTCGGCCACTTCCTCGTTGGCGCGGAAAATGCCGCTCTGCCGGAGCATCGCATCGACGAGTGTCGTTTTGCCGTGATCGACATGCGCAATGATCGCGATATTGCGCGTGTTGATTGATCCGTTGCTTACTGCCATGGGTAAGCTCCATCGTCTCACGCGAGGCGGGCTACGCC
>DATBHS010000060.1:0-49439 GCA_036557345.1 Bryobacteraceae bacterium | reverse complement strand
TACTCACGATGGTGTGTTTCGGGCTGGTGATGGTCTACAGCTCGTCGTCGATGATTGCGGAGTTGAAGTACCATCTTCCGAGCACGCACTTCTTTTTCCGGCAGCTCGGCTGGGCAGTGTTCTCGTTCCTTGTATTGCTGTACTGCATGAGGCGGGATTACCGTGAATGGAACAGCCCCAGAGTGGCGTTTGCCGGCCTCGGTATTGTCCTGCTGCTATTGTTGGCCGTATTTTTTACAGATGGCGCAAGCCATCGCTGGCTGAAAGCGGGTCCTTTTTCGCTTCAACCATCGGAGCTTGCCAAGCCGGCGCTGGCTCTGTTCCTGTCCTTTTTCCTCTGCCGGCGCCTGGGAGCGGTCAACGAAAAACACACGCTGGGCCCAATCGCGATCGCGATTTCGGTTATGGCGCTTGCCGTAGCGATTGCGGATCTCGGCACAGCCGTAGTGCTCGTCGCGACCACCCTTGCCGTCGTCTTCGTGGCCGGTATCGAGTACCGCTATTTGATCGCTTGCGGCGCGCTCGGCCTGGTGCTCGGCGTAGGTTTTATCGCGATGAAGCCGTACCGGCTCGCGCGCGCGATCGATTTTGTAGATCGAGATCACTCGCTCCTGGCCAAGATCGATCCGGGCGACCGCATCCTGAACTACGCCCGCAAGACCGCTTCGACAAGTGATCCCGGGTATCAGCAGCTCCAAGCGAAGATTGCGGTAGGTTCCGGTGGAGTTACAGGCGTTGGCCTGATGGACAGCAAGCAGAAGATGCTCTACCTTCCGGAGGCTCATACCGATTTCATATACGGAATTGTCGGGGAAGAGACGGGCCTGTTCGGCGCGGGCCTGGTGGTGGCCGGCTTCGT
Organism: Bryobacteraceae bacterium; assembly: GCA_036557345.1. Lineage (GTDB taxonomy): Bacteria > Acidobacteriota > Terriglobia > Bryobacterales > Bryobacteraceae > Bog-105. Next base: position 48,580 of record DATBHS010000060.1, on the reverse strand, counting down.
CGTTGTGCTCTGGCGCGGTCTGCGGGTGTATGTTCATGCGGCGGACAACTTTGGGCGTTATCTGGCGCTCAGCGCGACGGTGTGTGTTGTGGTGCAGGCCCTCATCAATATGAGCGTCGTGCTGGATTTAGTTCCCAACAAGGGTATTCCGCTGCCTTTTATCAGCTACGGCGGGAGTTCGCTGCTAAGTACGTTGCTGCTGATGGGCATGCTGCTGAGCGTGAGCGAGCATGCGGGTTGAGGAACAGAAGCCTGAAGACAGAAGTCAGAAGGCAGAAGGCAGAAGTTAATGCCTTACTCCTTCATATTGACTGGCGGCGGAACGGGCGGGCATGTGTTTCCGGCGCTGGCGGTCGCGCGGGCGCTGACCGAACGCGGTCACCGGCTGCTTTTCATCGGGACGAGCGAAGGAATCGAGTCGCGCCTGGTGCCGGAGGCCGGATACGAGATGGAGTTCATTCGCAGTGGCGGTCTGAACCGAGTCGGACTCCGTAAGCAGATACGGAGTGCGATGCAGCTTCCGCTAGGAATTGCGGCGGCGGGCCGGGTGCTTCGGCGCTTTCGTCCAAACGCGGTCTTCAGTATGGGCGGATTCGTGGCCGGGCCGGTCATGATTGCGGCAGCAATGGCGCGCATCCCGTTCATCGTCATGGAACCCAATGCCGTCCCAGGGTTCGCTAACCGTAAAGTTGCACGACATGTCTACCGTGCCCTGCTCGGGTTTGAAGCGACTCGCGCTTGTTTCCCGCCCGGGCGTTCGGAAGTCACGGGCCTACCGGTCCGGTCGGAATTTTTCTCGGTTCAGCCGAAATCGGGCGGCGATTTCACGATTCTGATTACAGGCGGAAGCCGCGGGGCGCGCACCTTGAACCGCGCTTCCCGCGAAAGCTGGCGCTTTTTTCGCGCGCATGGCGTCGAGGTTCGAATCGTTCATCAGACCGGCACGGCCGAGCACGAAAGCCTTGCCAGAGAATTTGCCGATTCCGGCTTGCGTGGCGAAGTGGTTCCGTTCATTGCCAATATGGCGTGCGCCTTCGCACATGCCGATCTTGTGGTGGCTCGCGCCGGTGCCGGCTCGGTCAACGAGATTGCTGCTGCCGGAATGGCATCGGTTCTCGTCCCGCTGCCTTTTGCCGCGGACGACCATCAACGCAAAAACGCGCAGTCTCTTGTGGATGGAGGCGCCGCGCGGATGGTTCCCGATGCCGAGATGACCGGCGAGCGGCTGTTTCGCGAAGTGAAATCGCTTCGCGAAAACCCGGACGAACTGGCAAGCATGCGCGAGCGAGTCCGGCAGTTTGCGCATCCTGGCGCGGCAGAGCGCGCGGCCGATGTTCTGGAGGAGGCGTCAGCGCGATCGAGATGAAGAAATTTTTGGACAAATCGAAGATTAAGAGGCCTTCCGCATTGACAGGTGGAAAGAAAGCCGAAACAATACGTTTGAAGAATGTTTTTTAAGCCCCAACACGTTCACTTCGTGGGTATCGGGGGCATCGGGATGAGCGGGATTGCCGAGGTCCTGCTCACGTTAGGGTACCAGGTCTCGGGCTCCGATCTGAAGTCAACCCCGATCACGGAACGGCTCGCGAAACTTGGAGCGACCATCTACGTCGGACACCGGGCGGAGAATGTCGAGGGAGCGAAGGCGGTCGTCGTGACTTCGGCGCTTGACCCGGCGAATCCTGAAGTAGCCGAAGCCCGCAGGCTGCAGACTCCCGTCATCCCACGTGGTGAGCTGCTAGCGGAACTCATGCGGCTTAAATTCGGCATCGCCATCGCGGGGAGCCACGGGAAAACGACGACGACTTCCATCGTCGCGTCCATTCTGAATGCGGCTCATCTCGACCCGACGGTGGTGGTGGGCGGACGCGTTGCGGGCTTGCAGGGCTCGAACGCGCGAGTTGGAAAGAGCAGCATTCTGGTTGTCGAGTCGGATGAAAGCGATGGTTCTTTCCTGAAGCTGGCGCCAATCGTCGCAGTGGTCACCAATATCGATCGCGAACATCTGGATCACTATGCCTCGCTCACGGAAGTTCAATCGGCCTTCACGGAGTTCGTGAACAAGGTTCCGTTCTATGGCGCCGCCATTTTGTGCATGGAAGACAAGAATATACAGCACATCTTTCCCAGCATCCGGCGACGCACCATTACTTACGGCCGCTCCGCCCAAGTCGATCTCGAAATCGAGAATATTTCGCTCGCGCCCACCGGCAGCGACTTCTGTGTGCGTTACGCCGGTGGCGAATTGGGCTGCTTCCATCTTGGCGTACCCGGCTTACACAACGTGTTAAATGCCACGGCGGCCATTGGAGTCGGTCTCGAGATGGATGTTGCCCTTGCTCAAATCCAGGAAGGGCTCGCGGCGTTTAGCGGAGTCGATCGACGGTTCTCGATCCGCGGAGTGGAACGCGGCGTGACCGTAGTGGACGATTACGGGCATCATCCAACGGAAGTGAAGGCGACGCTCGCTGCCGCAAAGCTGTCGCCTTACCGCCGGATCCATGTGCTCTTTCAACCGCACCGATTTTCCCGCACGAAGTGCCTTCTGGAAGATTTCGGAACGGCTTTTCACCAGGCTGACGATCTTTATCTCCTGGATATCTACGCAGCTTCCGAGCCCGCGATCGAGGGCGTTACGACCGGGGCACTTCTCGAGAAAGTACGCTCGTATGGCCACCGCTCCGCGCACTACGCGCCGACGGTGGAGGAAGGGATTGCCGCGATTGCCGCTTCCGCCGAGCCGGGTGACCTGATCATCACTCTGGGCGCGGGCAGTGTTTCGCAGGCCGCGGACAAAATCCTGGACAAGCTGCGGGAGGCCGCCTGATGCCGCGGCCGCAAGAAGCGCGCGAGCGTATGCGCTGGGGCCGCTTCGCGTTCTGGTTAGTCGCGGGCTTGTTTCTGATGGTGGGCACCTTATTCGCCTGGCATCGTACCGAAGAGTTCCTGATCAAAGATAACCGTTTTCGCATCGCGGAGGCGGATGATTTCGCCGGGCAGAGCCCGAATCTCATCGTGGAGGGAATACATTATGCGTCGGCTTCCCAAGTCCGTCACGTCTTCGCGGAGGACTTTGGCCGGAGTCTTTACCTGGTTCCCATCGAGAAGCGCCGTCTTCAACTTCTCGAAATCGATTGGGTGGAGGACGCGTCGGTTTCGAAGGTGTGGCCGAACACGTTGAGAGCACGGATTCGGGAGCGCATGCCGGTCGCCTTCATTCGCCTTCCGAACAGGAGGGACAGCGGATCGCATTATGCGCTCATCGATCATGACGGCTATATTCTGCGTCCGCGCGTGGCTGCAAAGTTCACTCTGCCGGTGATTGCGGGCCTGCGCGAGAGCGAATCGCTCAGTAATCGCCGCGCCCGAGTTCGTCGTGTCCTCGGAATGTTGAAAGAGATCGGTTCGCTGGCGGGGCAGATTTCCGAGATCAACGTTGCCGATCCGAATGACCTGGTCGTGGCGGAGCATATCGGCGATGGCGTCGTGAATTTAATGCTCGGAGACGAGAACTATGCCGAGCGACTGCAAAACTTTCTGGCAAATTACAGCGAGATCAAAGAGAAACGTCCCGACGCAACGATGCTCGACTTGCGCGTCGATGGTGTCATTACGGCAATAGGAGGCCAAGACGGTGGGTAACAAGACGAAGCTGGCGACAGGACTTGACCTGGGCAGCAGTGCGACGCGCGTGGTCATTTGTGCGCTCGAGGACGACAGCTTGCGTTTTCTGGGCTACGGAGAGGCTCCCGTCCAGGGCTGGAACCGCGCCCGGCTGGTAGATCAAGAAGCACTTACGCAGAGTATTCGATTCGCCCTACATGAAGCGGAGCTGCGGTCGCAGGCTTCGCCCGAATCAGCAGTGATTGGTATCGGAGGATGCGTATCGGGAGTGAACAGCCGTGGGGTTTATGAATTTGGCCGGCGGCGTGACATCGAGCCGGATGATCTCCGCTATGCCGTCGAACTTGCGGCGCGCGTGCGGCTGGAAGATGACCGCCAGGTTCTGCAAATCTGCCCGCAGGACTTCACGCTGGACGGCCGCGCCGGGTATCGCAATCCGAAAGGGATCCAATGCGCTCGCCTGGAAGCTAACGTCCACGTTGTTACTGTCTCGATGCAGGATCACCAGGGACTGGTCTCCGCTGTTCACCAGGCTCACCTGGCGGTGGAGGAATCGATTTTTGAGGCGATCGCGGCGGCTTACGCCGCCATCCTGCCGGAGGATCGTGCACGCGGAGCCGTTCTCATTGATATTGGCGCGCAATCGACACACCTGGCGGTTTACGATGGAGACGCGCTATTGCATGCCACCGCTGTTCCAGTGGGCGCAGACCACTTTACTCGCGACATTTCGTGGCTGCTGAAGGTCAACTACGAAGATGCGGAGAACTTGAAGCGCGAGTACGGTTGTGCGACCACAGGCGCGGTCTCCGACAACAGCCTGGTGGAGATTCCATCCGCCGAGGGCCGCGCTATGCGCGAAGCGCCTCGGCGGCAGTTGAACGAGATTCTGGAGGCACGCGCAGAGGAACTTTTCGAGCGGGTCTATGCAGAGATCCTGCGCGTAGGCATGGAGCAATCCTTGCTGGAGGGCGCGGTCCTGACCGGCGGTGGATCGATGCTTGCCGGAATGTGCGACATGGCGGAACGCATTCTGAATTGCCAGGCGCGGAACGGCCTGTCCATGGGCATCGACGGGTGGCCCAAAGAGTTGGACAACCCGGTGTGGACTACGGCCGCCGGCCTGGCCATGTATTCCGGGCGGTTAAAAATGAAGCGCGATTGGAAGCGGGTCCCCGCCGGGCTGGCGGGTCTCGCATTGAAGTAGGGGACGCAACAGTTCAGCAACGATCAGGAGCGAGGGCAGACAAATGGCAGACGATTTGAAATTTCTCATTGAAGACGAAGTGCAGCTTGGTACGCGTATCAAGGTCGTAGGTGTGGGGGGCGGAGGCTCAAACGCCGTAAGCCGCATGCTGCAGGAGGGGCTTGGCGGGATCGAGTTCTACATTTTGAATACGGACAAACAAGCGCTGGCAGCGTCGCCCGTGGCAAACAAGCTCGCCATAGGCAAGAAACTCACTAGCGGCCTAGGCGCCGGGGCGGACCCGTCTATCGGACGCCAGGCAGCGCTCGAAGACACCGAACACATTATTGAAATCCTAGAAGGCGCCGATATGGTATTCGTCACGGCCGGCCTCGGAGGTGGCACTGGTACCGGTGCCGCGCCCGTCGTGGCTTCGCTCGCCAAGGAACTCAACGCGCTTACGGTCGCGGTGGTCACCAAGCCGTTCGCTTTCGAAGGGCCGCGCCGCATGCGCCAAGCGGAGCGCGGTATCGCGGAACTGGGGGCTAGCTGCGACACACTTATCAGCATTCCCAACGAAAAGCTGCTCGGCCTGGCACCAAGGGGAACCAGCGTTATACAGTCCTTCCGCATGGCCGATGATATTCTGCGGCAGGCGGTGCAGGGTATCGCTGACATCATCACAACGCCCGGCATGATCAACCGTGACTTCTCCGATATACGTACCATCATGGTCGGCATGGGTTACGCCATGATGGGTACCGCGGTCGCCTCTGGCGAGAACGCTCCGATCGAAGCGGCCCAAAAGGCGATTAACAGCCCGCTGATGGAGGAGGGTGGCGTGCTTGGCGCCCGCGGCATGCTTATCAACATCACCGCTTCGAGTCAGATCGGCATTCACGATGTAAATGAAGCATGTAATCTGATTCGCGCCGCGACTCAGAATGACGACGCTCAGATCAACTTCGGGATCGTGCTGGATGAAAGCATGGCCGACAAGGTCAAGATTACGGTGATCGCCACGGGGTTCCAGCGCGATACGCTGCCGGAAATCGAGCGCCGCAGCCCGCACTTTCCGTTCACGGCCGCGAGTGTGTCGGGTATGGCAGCGCCTTTACAGGCGGAACCCGCGGCTGTCGCAGCCCGCGAACCCGAACCCGAACCAGCGGCGGAGGAACCTTCACCGATGGACGATTATGAAATGCCTGCTATTTTGAGAAAGCAGCGGAGAATGGTGCAGTAAAACGCAAGAAGTGGGGCAGACCATCAGTTTTTGTGGTCTGCCTCTTACCGTTCCTACTGATGAGCTCCTGGACCGAGGCGTCGGTCCAATTCATTCCAGATTTCCGCAACCACTATGTTCTCCCCGTTGGGAAGGTTCATCGATAAAATCCGTTTCTAAGTTATCGGTTTCGCGGTCCCACTCCCCGATTTACTTTCCGGATCGAGAACGAATATCTTCGTGATCCGAATTCGCGCATATTGGCGGCACTTCTCGAAGACCCGGCTCATGCGGTCGTCCGGCGAAAGTATCTCCGCGACTACATCGATGGGCTTCGTGGGATAGGGATGCTCAACGGTCACGGCTGCGGCCACATCTGCTTTCGGTTGCCAATCGGCATCAATTCTCAATTCGAGTTCGGGTCCGGCTCGGTATCCGGCGCGCGTCAGGAACTCCGTGAGAATCGCTTGAAGCAAGCAGTCCAGCCACGTTGGTGCAGATTTCTGAATCGCTTCCCCGAACCAACATTCGTAGTACGGCTTCTCTTCGGCGTAGCGATTGCGCAACTCTTCCAGCGTAAGCAGATTGCTAGCAATCGTCGCCATTTTGAGTCAATTTTAACTCGGATTCCATACTTCTTCGCCGACCTTGAACATGCGAATCAAATCCGAACATTGTGCGAAGTTCGAAAGATGGATATTGCGGGTTGGGAACAACGATATCGCTCGGGAGCGTCCGGACGAGAGGAATCGCCCACGGTACTGGTGGTCGAGACGGCAGACAAACTCGCGCCCGGAACAGCAATTGACCTCGCCTGCGGAGCGGGCCGCAATGCGTTCTTTCTGGCGGAGCGACGATGGGCAGTGACAGCGATAGACGGATCGGAGACAGCGATCGAACTGGTGCGCCGGCACTCCGCGGCGCGCGGCCTGGATGTGCAGACGCAAGTAGCGGATCTGACGGCCCCAAATTTCATGCTGCCGCGTGAGGGGTTCGATCTTGTCGTAATTGCCTATTATCTGCAACGAGATTTGTTCGTGAAGGTGAAGGCAGCTACGCGTCCGGACGGCGTGGTCGTGGCCATCGCGCACACGCCCGAGCCGGGCGAGATGTGGAGCGAGAAGCGGGCGCGTCCTAGGGAGTTGCGCGGGTTCTTCGCCGGCTGGGACATTCTCTGGGAGTACGAAGGACCATCGCGCGATCCAGCACATCGCCGGCCTGTTGCCGAAATTGTGGCGCGACGACCGGTCGCCGCGCCACGCTGACAATTTAAGCCGCTGCGGCCTTGCCAAACTGGGCGCGCATCTGTTTGTTGAACTCGCGCATCACAGCGACATGTCCGGGCGACCGGGCTTCTATCCAGGCTTCGAAGCGATTCGCCGCTTTTTCCAGATTTGCGAGGAACTGCGTGTTGTTCCACTTCTCACGGCCCTGCTGAATAACCGGTCTGACGCGCTCCCAAACACCGAAGAATTCGCCACTGGTCTCAAAGAAGAGGTCTTCGTGGAGCAAGCCATAGTTGAGCAAGGCACAGGCTTGTTCCCAATAGCTGAATACCATCATGACGAATGCGCCTCCCTCCGTTCCCGGAGCGGCGATTCGCATGCTGTCCTCCAGAGTGTCGACGAAGTAATTTTTGAAGAACCAGTCACGCGCCTGCCGGAGCCGGGCTTCGCGTCGCATTTCATAGACTTGCAGATGAAGTTGCGCTTGTTCGTGCGTTGGTTTTGTACTCATGTTTCCTTAGTCTCCTTGGGAAGTTTCTGGATTTCAGGCCGTAAAGGCCTTCCTTCACCAGTAAATCGAACGAGGCAGCAAAATATCGACAAGAATGCGGCGATTCCCGTCAATTGAGATTATTTTGATGCGCCTGGACTTCGCGCAACCGGCGCTCCAGAAACCGGCGCTCCGTGTCGTTCGTGACAAGCGCGAGCGCCTTCTGGTAGCTTCTCGCCGCTTCGCTGGAAGATCCGAGCCGGCGGAGAAGGTCGGCGCGCGCGGCGTGGAACAGATGATAGGTCTCTAGACCGCCAGCGGCAGAAAGTTCACCGAGGAGAGCAAGAGCCGGCTCGATGCCTTGCACCATGGCGACTGCGACGGCTCGATTCAGCGATACGACGGGAGAGGGCTGCAGCCGTTCCAGGACATCGTAGAGACGTAGGATCTGAGGCCAATCCGTATCTTCGGAGCGTTTTGCGGTGCAATGCAAGGCCGCGATAGCCGCCTGCATCGCAAAAGGTCCCGCGTTTCCGCGCAAAGCTTCTTCCACAAGCGGCACCGCTTCGTCGATCTGGGACTGGTTCCAAAGCGCACGATCCTGCTCTTCGAGAGTAACGAGGTGTCCGCTGTCGTTGAGGCGAGCGTGACGCCGGGCGTCGTGAAGCAGCATGAGAGCCAGCAGCCCGGTGGCCTCAGCCGGGGGAGGTGTTACCAGCATTCTGATAAGCCGTCCGAGACGGATCGCTTCGGAGCAGAGCTCACCCCTAACAAGCGGTTCGCCGCGAGTCGCAACGTAGCCCTCATTGAAGATCAAATAAATTACGGTGAGCACAGCGTCCAGGCGCTGGGGCATTTCATTCAGGGACGGGATCTGGTAAGGGATTCCGGCGTCGCGAATCTTGCGCTTCGCGCGAACGAGCCGCTGGGCCATGGTCGCCGGCGGGACCAGGAATGCCCGCGCGATTTCGTCCGTTTCGAGGCCGCCCAAGGTGCGAAGAGTCAACGCGACCTGCGCCTCTAGGGCGAGAGCCGGATGGCAACAAGTGAAGATCAGGCGAAGGCGATCGTCCGGTATTTCGAGTGAGTCGTAGTTCGGCTCGGAGGCGGTCTCGCTTAGAACGGTGATCGATTCTACAACTTGCGTGAAACGGGTATGCCGCCGGATTCTATCGATGATCTTGTGGCGGGCGGTCTGGATAATCCACGCACGTGGCGAGTCCGGTATACCCGAAGTACGCCATTGATCGACCGCGGCTGCAAAGGCCTCCTGCGCCGCCTCTTCGGCAAGCTCGAAGTCATTAAAAAGCCCGATGAGCGTGGCCAGGATCCGGCCCCAATCGGAGCGATACACATCCTCGACGACACGGTCGGTTTCCTGAGCCATACCTTAAATGAATTTTCCGACATGCGTCGATAGACGCGCCTCCCGTTCGACATAATTAGCGAAGGCATCCATGGAGCCACTGCATGAGATACATGTTGCTGATTTATCTTGATGAGCAAGTATTGAACGAAAGGGAGCGGGAAGAATGCTATGAGGAATCCGCGCAGCTCGCGCGGGATCTCGACGCAAGAGGAAATTACCTGGCAGCCGCTCCGCTGCACTCGGTTTCAACCGCGACGAGTGTCCGGATGCGAGAGGGCAGGCGGGTTGTGACCGACGGCCCGTTTGCGGAGACGCGCGAGCAGCTAGGCGGGTACTTCCTCGTAGAAGCGAAAGATCTGGACGAGGCACTGAATATAGCAGCCCGCATTCCGGCGGCGCGCAAAGGAACGGTTGAGGTCCGGCCCGTGCTGGAGGTGGCAGGATTGCCAGGTGACGAGTCATTAAGTGATTCGCACGTAACTGTGTAAGGCGGGTCCCAGGATGGAGAAGGCCACGCTGGCCGTTACAATGGGATTTTGCCCTTCCCATGAAATCTTTCTCCAACGAGGACCGGCAGAATCGCCGCCAGGCCCTCGAAGACGCTCTCGCCAGCCGTGTCCTTGTACTCGACGGGGCGATGGGCACCATGCTACAGGCATGTCATCTAACCGCTGCCGATTTCGGGGGACCCGCGCTTGAAGGCTGTAATGAGAATTTAGTGATCACGCGCCCGGACGTGATCCTGGACGTGCACCGAGCCTACTTTGAAGCCGGCTCCGATATTGTTGAGACGGACAGCTTCGGCGGGACGAAAATCGTCCTTTCCGAGTACGGATTGCAGGACCAGTCGTATGAGCTGAACTTTGCGGCTGCGCAACTGGCACGGCAAGCCGCGGAAGAGTTCTCAAAGCCAGGAAGGCCTCGCTTCGTTGCGGGATCAATGGGACCAACCACGAAGGCGATTTCGATCGCCGGCGGCGTCACATTTCCAGAGCTGGTTTCCAGCTTTTATGACCAATCAAGAGGGCTGATCGATGGCGGCGCGGATATCCTTCTCATTGAAACCAGCAACGATACACGCACGATAAAGGCCGCACTCCTGGGTATCGGCCAGCTCGCGCACGAGCGGCAGTATCGGATACCGACGATTGTGTCGGGGACCATCGAGCAGATGGGCACCATGCTGGCAGGTCAGCCAGTGGACGCCTTCTACGTCTCTATTGCGCATGCCGATTTGCTTGCCGTGGGTCTTAATTGCGCAACCGGTCCGGATCTCATGACCGACCACATCCGGTCTCTTCACGAACTTGCGACAACGCGGGTCTCCTGTTATCCCAACGCCGGCATGCCCGACGCCGAGAGCGGACAATATCTGGAGACGCCGACCAGCCTGGCTACCCAGCTCGAGCGGTTTATCGATCATGGCTGGCTGAATATCGTGGGAGGATGTTGCGGGACACGCCCCGATCACATTCGCGCCCTCGCGCAGATGGCGGAAGGCAAGAAACCGCGGGTACTGAAGGCGTCAAGTCACCGGACGTATTTTTCGGGTATCGAAATGGTCGAGGCAGAAGAGAGCAATCGCCCGCTTATCGTCGGTGAACGCACGAATGTAATCGGCTCGCGGCTGTTTAAGAAGATGATCGCTGAAGAAAAGTGGGAGGAGGCAACGGAAATTGCGCGATGGCAGATCAGAAACGGCGCGCATGTTGTCGATGTCTGCCTGCAATCGAGCGATCGTGACGAGCTGGGCGATATTCCGCTGTTTTACGAAAAACTCATCCGAAAAACCAAGGCACCTGTGATGATCGACACGACGGATGCGCGCTCGGTCGAGCTTTCGCTTACCTACTGTCAGGGCAAGAGCATCATCAATTCCATCAATCTGGAAGATGGGGAGGAAAAGTTCGAGCGTATTTGCCCGATCGCGCGCAAATACGGCGCGGCTTTGGTGGTGGGGTGTATAGACGAAGATAAGGTCCAGGCGCAGGCATTCACGCGCGAGCGGAAACTGGCAGTGGCGCAGCGATCAGTCGAACTGTTGACGACGAAGTACGGAATTGCGCCGGAAGACATTATCATCGACCCGCTGGTCTTCCCGTGCGCAACGGGGGACGAAAACTACATCGGCGGGGCGGTGGAGACTATCGAGTCAATCCGCCTTATCAAACAGCAGATTCCATACATCAAAACGATCCTGGGGATCTCGAACATCTCTTTTGGACTCCCCGCCGCGGCTCGCGAAGTCGTCAACTCCGTCTTCCTGTATTACTGCACCAAGTCCGGTCTCGACCTCTCTATTGTCAATGCGGAGAAGCTCGAGCGCTTCGCCAGTATTCCGGAAAAAGAGCGGCGCCTGGCCGAGGCTCTGCTGTTCAACACGCCTCCCGTTGCTGTAGCTGCCGATCATCCCAGTGCCACCTTGCTTGAAAACGTCCCGGAAGACTGGCGGCTGCAATCGCGAGACCAAAAGATAGCGGTAAACCAGTTTCACATTGCGGCCATCTCAGAGCACTTCAGGGGGGCGAGCGGTCGGCAAAAGAAGAAGACTTCGGATCTGCCGCTCGACGACCGCCTGGCGAACTACATTATTGAAGGCACCAAGGATGGCCTGATTAGCGATCTCGATCTCAAGCTCAAAGAAGGAGCGGCTCCGCTCAATATCATCAATGGCCCGCTAATGGCGGGGATGGGCGAAGTTGGCCGGTTGTTCAATAATAATGAGCTGATTGTCGCCGAAGTGCTTCAGTCGGCGGAAGCAATGAAGGCCGCGGTGAACTACTTAGAGCAGTTCATGGAGAAGTCAGCGGCGTCGGCGCGGGGAAAGATCGTTTTGGCGACGGTCAAAGGCGACGTTCATGACATCGGCAAGAACCTGGTTGAAATCATTCTGAGCAATAACGGCTACCAGGTAGTGAACCTGGGCATCAAGGTACCGCCTGAGGATCTCATCAAGGCCTATCAGAAGCATGGTCCCGATGCAATCGGCCTATCGGGACTGCTGGTGAAGAGCGCGCAGCAAATGGTGATTACAGCCGGCGATCTGAAGGACGCGGGCATTAACGTTCCGTTGCTCGTCGGAGGAGCGGCACTGTCCGAAAAGTTCACAAATACGAAGATCGCGCCGAGTTACGACGCACCTACGCTGTATGCAAAGGATGCGATGACTGGCTTACGTCTCATGAACGAGATCATGGATCCTAATCTGCGGGACCAGGTCCTTTCAGAACACGTTTCGCGTGAGCCAGCCGCTGAGGTCCCCGTTGTCCAGCCGGGGACGGTGCCGTCCGGAGAGCACCGCAGCCCGAAGGTGCGGACCGATCTGCCGATTCCGGCTGCACCGTACCTGGATCGCCGCATTCGCACGATTCCGCACTTGGCTGAGGTGTGGAGTTATATCAATCCGTTCATGCTCTATGGCCGGCACCTGGGCTTTAAGGGCAATTTCGAGAAGCTGCTGGCGGAGCGCGATTCAAAAGCGCTGGAGTTGTTCCACAATGTCGAAGATGTGAAACGCGAAGCCGCGGCATGGATGAAGGCGCGCGCCGTCTGGCAGTTCTTCGAAGTGGAGAGAGACGGGAACTCCCTTCACCTGTTCACGCCTGGCGCAGGTTCTCCGATTGAGAGCTTTCATTTCGGGCGGCAAGAGAAATCCGACGGGCTGTGCCTTAGCGACTATGCGCTGGACGCGCAAGACGGCCGCCGGGATCACATAGCCTTGTTTGTGGTGACTTCGGGCGAAGGGATTATCAAGCGCTCCGAAGAAGCGAAGTCACGCGGCGAGTACTTCAAGGCTCATGCGCTTCAGGCTCTCGGCATTGAGACTGCGGAGGCTTGCGCGGAATGGTTGCACCGCCGGATTCGAGAGGACTGGGGCTTTCCCGATCCTCCGACGATGACGATGCAGGAGCGCTTTACATCGCGCTACCGAGGGAAGCGCTACAGCTTCGGTTATCCGGCCTGTCCAAACCTGGAGGATCAAGTCAAGCTGTGGCGTCTGCTTCGTCCGGAAGAAATTGGCGTGCAGCTTACTGAAGGATTCATGATGGAGCCCGAAGCCAGTGTATCCGCCTTGGTGTTCCATCATCCGGATTGCGCCTATTTCAGCGCGGCGGAGCAGATTGAACCGGTGTACGCGTAAGAGTCAGGACGGGATCTTCGGACTTGGCCCGGGCTCAGAGACTTCCAAATCGCGGCAGATCTTTCTTGCAAGGAAGTCGTTGATCTCTCTGTGGCGAGGTACGGTTGAGGTTTTCGCCCTTTTTCGATTGACATAAACTGAGTGATTCGCGCCCTCCCTCAGCAACTCACAATCGCTCGATTGCAGTGCCGGATCAGATCAACGCGCTTCATGAAGCGCCACGGATTCTCGAATGACCTCCCGGCCGCTGATTTTCTCTTCAGCTAGGTCTCGGTTTCCCTGGAGAACCAACGAAATCGCCTCCGCAAGGTTAGCTCTTGTTTCTTCCAGAGTCACGCCCTGTGAATTTGCTCCTGGTAACTCGGGCACATAGCCGATGTACCCTTCGGCAACCTTTTCAAATACAGTCGTCAAGACAATGTCCACACCTCATTTCCCCTTCGTTTCCTCTCGAATGAATTTCACTTCCTCTGGCCGGTAGGGCGTCCCATCCGCGTGAAAAATGTCGTGGAACCAGACGGTCGGTTCGCGCTCGACGTAGGGACGCTGCCACGAATCCCAAGGCAAGTAAGTCTGCGATTTTCCCGCCACGAAACCCCAATTAATGGCGCCGACTTTGTATTTTTTCGCAACGGGCAGGATCGTTTCGAAAGTGCTCCCCCTGGGTCGCGCCATGTATTCTGTACATACGATGGGCCGCTTATAGCTGTGCAGCCACACCACCTGCTGTTTAAATTTGGCTGCAGCGTCGTAGCTGTGAAACGAGACGATATCTGAGAGATCGAGTTGCTCTTTGGCCATCGGCGACGGGGGTGCCGGTTTTGACGGATCCTCATGCCAGATGCCGCTAGTCAAAGGCTGCCGCGGATGCGTAGAGCGCGCCCATGCGAACGCTTTCGGCAATAAGGTCAGGACCAAGTCTACTTTGTTTGGCGGATCCTTATAGCTGGAGGCGTTGGTGTTATCCGGCTCGTTCCAGATGTCCCACGCCAGGATGCGATCGTCGTTTGCGAATGCGCCTACGACACCCTTGACGTACTGCTCAAGACGTGGGTACTGCGAAGAATCTTCGAGCGCGGCCGCCCCCGGGCTCTGCACCCAGCGCGAGTTGTGAACGCCGGGACGGGGTTTCGCTTGTGGCCCAAGACGTGGATCGGGGTCCCATACGGAATCGAAGAGCACGAACATCGGTTTGATGTGGTGCTTCGCGCAAATCCCAAGAAAGGTGTCGATTCTCTTCCTGAAGCCTTCGGAGTCCTGCTTCCAGAGCAGATCATGCAGGAAGACGCGCATGGTATTCATCCCGATCCCCTCCGCCCAGCCCAGTTCCGTATCGATCTGCCTGGGATCGAATGTGTCGGGCTGCCACATCTCCAGTTCGTTCACGGCGTAGGCGGGTACGTAGTTGCTACCAACCAGCCAGGGCTGTTTCGCATACCAACTGTTTGCGGCGTCTTTCGTCCAGCGCGGTTCCTTGGGAGACTTTGCCTGTATCGAAAGGACGAAACCGCTTAGAAGAAGCAGGAAGAGGCCGAGTGTTCGTTTCATGCCGCAGCGTTCGTACCCGATTCTAACGTGGAGCTATTGCCAAAGCGTGAAGCTCACGAGGGAACTCAAAAACGCGCCGAGAGTTGTTCAAGTAGCTCCCGGGGCTCGCGTATTACCAAGTCTGGGCGTTCCGCCTCGAACGACTCCGGTTGGAATCCCCACAGAACGCCGCAGCTGCGCACGCCTGCGTTGCTTGCCGTGCGCACATCGACGGCGCTGTCGCCCACCATCAGGGTGATGTCTGCAGCCGCAGAGGCGTCCTGCATCAGCTGCAGGATTCCAATCGGGTTCGGCTTCTTATGCGCGAAGCTGTCGCCTCCATATACGCGCACGAAACGCTCCCGCAAACCGAGCGCAGCCATAATATCGGTGCTGATGCGCACCGGCTTATTTGTCAATACGGCCAGCTTGTGGCCATCGCCGGAGAGCCTTTCAACGACCTCACGGATACCAGGATAAAGACGCGTGTGCTCGAGGGCGTGAGCGCGATAGAACTGCAAGAAGAACATCAATGCGTCATTTAACTGCTGCTCGGAGGTATCGCCGGGCATGGACCGGCGGATCAGCATCGGGGCCCCATTCCCCACGTAAGAATAAATCAGCTTAGGATCGAGCGGCGGAAGCGAGAAGTGTTCACGCGTGGCGTTCATCGACAAAGCGAGATCCACGCTGGAATCGATGAGAGTGCCGTCGAGATCGAAAATGATTAACAAATTGCGATCACCCTGGTGAATCAAACGTCGCGTATGTGCTGCGCCTGCGGAGTTGCCCAGAGCTGCTTCAGATTGTCCATTTGCTCGTTAAAGAGATCCTTGAGCTCGCGCGGCGCAAGCTGGGCGATTGCGACACCCAGTTCACTGGCATAGGGAAGCACCCGCGAGCTTCGGAGGAAAGCCGGAAGCGGAGACGGCGCGAAGGCCACAACAATGTCGGCCAGCACAGCAACGATCAGAACTCCGCGGACAAAACCCGCTACTCCGCCGAGCAGATGATCGAACCAGGACAAGCCTATCCAGCGAAATAGCTTTGCCAAGAGAGTTGCAAGCAAGGATCCGACGATCAGAACACCAACAAAAACAATCAGGAATCCTAGAAGATTCGCCGGCCGCGGGTTGATATGCGTCCAAGCGATCAACTGTCCCGCAACCAAGTGATAACACCAGAATCCTGCGAGGAAGCCCGCTACCGTCGCGACGAGGCCGATGACCACACGAGCAAATCCGGTGCGCAATCCAGCGATGGCGGACAACAGGATCAGAAAGCACAACACGATGTCAAACCAATTCGGTGGCCACATTGAGGATTAGGCTGCTCCTTGTGAGAGTGTCCGGCCAGTTAGTCGTGTAAATGCTTCTTCATACTTCTCACTCGTTTTACTTATTACCTCAGGCGGCAAGACAGGCGCAGGCGGGCGCTTATCCCAGCTTAGAGTCTCTAAATAGTCACGGACATATTGCTTGTCGAAGGAATACTGCGGTCCGCCCGGGCTGTACATATCCGCGGGCCAATAGCGCGAGGAATCCGGAGTCAGCACTTCATCGGCGAGAATGAGCCGCTCGTTCACGAAGCCGAACTCGAATTTCGTATCAGCGACTATGATCCCGTGTTGAAGAGCGTATTTTGCGGCGCGGGTATAGAGATCAAGCGTGAGGTCCCTGAGTTGCCCGGCCAAGTCTACTCCCAACTGCCGTGCCACAAACTGGAAGGGCACGTTCAAGTCGTGCCCGCTTTGAGCCTTGGTAGCCGGCGTGAAGATGGGCTCGGGGAGTCGATCGCCGTCCCGCATTCCGTGCGGGAGCGGAATGCCGCAGACGGATCCTTTTTCCTTATATTCTTTCCATCCGGACCCTGCCAGATAGCCCCGCGCGACACACTCGACTTGCACCATTTGCGCTTTCTTCACCAGCATCGAGCGGCCATCCAGCTTCTTACCGAACCGGGCGAGTCTGCGAGGATATTCGGCGACATTCGCCGTGAGCAGGTGCGAAGGCACAATGTCATGCAAGAAATCAAACCAGAAAAGAGACATCTGCGTCAGGATGCGCCCCTTGCATGGGATGCCGCTGCCCAAAATGCAATCGAAGGCAGAAATCCGGTCGGACGCGATAAAGAGGAGGCTGTCGCCCAGGTCGTAAATATCCCGCACTTTTCCCCTGGCGAGAAGCGGCAACGGCAGCTTGGTTTCGAGCAATACTTCGTCCCGGCACATGACTCTCTCTGAGTATCCCAGAGCGGCCCTACTCGAACTTCTACTGAGGAAAAAGTCGCCTGATGGAAGAATTTGCATAGAGAGCATTCTCAAAGACGAAGAAAACAGGCATGTTCGTCTTTTGGCTTCCGGATTGCCCACAATCTTTTCGAAGGAGTTGAAATGAATTCAGATCAATTCGAAGGAAAATGGAAGCAGTTGAAGGGCTCAGTCAAGCAGCGCTGGGGAAAGCTTACGGATAATGACGTGACTACGTTGAGCGGGAAGAAGGACGAACTCGTAGGCAAGATCCAGGAGCGTTACGGGATCACACGCGAACAAGCGGAAAGAGAAGCCGACGAGTGGGCCGCCGCATCGGCAAGTGACTTGGATCAAACACGAGCCGCGCAGGCAGGTAACAAGTTTTAATCGACCGCGGGTAAGTGCGCTGAAGGCGGAACCTGTGTCCATCTGGCAGGGTTCCGCCTTTGTTGCAGGATCGCAATGCCCGATACTGGTTTCGAGTGACTATTCCGTACCGGTTTGCCGTTTGCAACGAACTTTTTCAGAATCTGCCTTTCGCCGAAACGTGTAAACAGGTTCGAGCGCTCGGCTACACCGGCCTGGAAATTGCTCCGTTTACATTAGGCCCGAACGCTGGCGAATTGACGCGCGAGGAGCGGCAAAGCCTGCGGCGGGCGATTCACGACGCGGGACTCGGCTTTGTAGGGCTTCACTGGCTGTTGGTTGGACCACCCAGCCTTCACGCGACAACTCCGGATGAAAATACACGCAGGCGGACCTGGGAGTACATTCGCTCGTTAATTGACTTAGCGGCGGATTTAGCCGATAACAATCGTGGCCAAGTTGTCGTGGTGTTCGGCTCGCCTAAGCAGAGATCGACTGTGGATGGCATGACACCCTACGATGCCGTGAGAGTATTTGCGCAAGAATTGTCCTGTGCGGCACCACATGCGGAGGCCCGGGGCGTGACGATTTTGCTCGAGCCGCTATCCCCAGAACAGACCGACGTAGTGACGACTCTCGAGGAAGCTGTCTCGATCGTGAAGGAAATCAAAAGCCCGGCGGTCCAGACCATGTTCGACGTTCACAATGCGGTGCGCGAGCGTGAGCCGCACATGCGGCTGATCCGGGAGTTCGCCAGGTTCATTCGGCAC
Organism: Bryobacteraceae bacterium; assembly: GCA_036557345.1. Taxonomy (GTDB): domain Bacteria; phylum Acidobacteriota; class Terriglobia; order Bryobacterales; family Bryobacteraceae; genus Bog-105. Next base: position 30,408 of record DATBHS010000060.1, on the reverse strand, counting down.
GTGCATGTGAACGAGTATGATGGCCGCGAGCCGGGGACGGGAGATTACGATTTTCGGGCTTTGCTCGCCACGCTGGGCGAGACCGGCTATTCAGGCTGGATTTCGCTCGAGGCTTTCGATTTCAGCCGCGATCCGTTCGACGTGGCGCAGCGGGCAATTCACCACCTGCGAGCGGTTGCGCCCCCAGGAGCCCTCACCCAAACGATATGAAACGATATGTTGTCACCGGCGGGGCCGGATTTATCGGCTCGGCTCTCGTCCGCGCTTTGCTTAGACAAGGGCGCCGCGTCCATGTAATCGATGATCTTTCGACCGGCCGTCTGGACAATCTGGAAGAGATCGCCGACCAGATCACTGTCCACGAGTACGATATTCGGGATTATGACCGAATTGCTCCAGTTATCGCCGGCGCTGAGCATGTTTTTCATCTCGCGGCGCTGCCGTCGGTTCCAAAGTCGATTCTGAATCCGGTACCTAGCCATGAGGTCAATATCGATGGCACATTCAACGTGTTCCGGGCAGCCGTCGAAGGCAAGGCGGGGCGCGTGGTGTATGCGGGGTCCTCGTCGGCATACGGGGATACCGAAGTATTGCCCAAAGTGGAGACGATGACGCCAAGCCCGAAGTCTCCCTATGCGGCACAAAAGCTGCTGGGCGAATACTATGCCACCGTTTTTGCGGAATGCTTCGGCTTAGAGACGGTCTCCTTGCGCTTTTTTAACGTGTTTGGACCTCGGCAGGATCCGACCAGCGTCTACTCCGGCGTGCTGTCAATATTCCTTACATGTCTCATAGAGCGGCGCAGCCCGACCATTAACGGAGACGGCGAGCAATCGCGGGATTTCACTTACGTCGAGGATGTTGTTGCGCTTTTGCTGAAGGCATCCGAAGCGCCCGGCGTTACAGGCAAGGTCTTCAATGCCGGAAATGGAAACCGGTACACGCTGAACGAGACCTGGGGGCTGTTACAGAAGCTGGAAGGCATCGACTTGCCGGCGCGCTGTGGTCCAGCCCGTCCGGGAGACGTGCGCCATTCGCAGGCAGACGTCACGGCCGCTGTGAGGGAGCTAGGACACGCACCGCGGTTCACGTTCGAGCAAGGCTTGCAATTGACTCTCGACTGGTATCGGGCCGATCTGGCTCGCAGACAGGCTGGAGCAAGATCGGGCGCTACACTGGTGTCGTGATCCGTCCCGCACAGGCCGGTTCCTCGCCAAACTCAGTCGTCAGCGATTCATTCCGCCTCGGACCGGATGGAATCTATCGCTGTGATGCATTCCAGGAATTTTTTTGGCAGCGCCATGGTTTCGGCACACGGCAGGCCAGTCCGCAGGCGCAGATCACGCTTCGCCAGGTGCATTCGGATCACGTTGTAAATGCTGACGGGGTGAGAAACCGGGAGCGCGAAGGAGACGCTCTGGTCACCGATTGCGTTGGCAAGAGCATTGCAGTGCGCACGGCCGATTGCGTGCCGATTCTCCTGCTCGACTGCCGTAATCGCGCCATAGGCGCCATTCATGCCGGGTGGCGCGGCACTCACGCGCAAATTGTCAGGCGCGCCATTGACAAGATGCGCGAGGACTTTGAAACCGAGGCAAGCGATATTTACGCGGCCATGGGTCCCTGCATCCGCGCCTGCTGTTATGCGGTAGATACAGAAGTCGCGGAGCAGTTCGCGCCGCTCTTTCCAGAATGGGAGCCCGTGGCGGGTAACAAAAGAACGCTGGATCTTCCGGAGGCGAACCGGCGCCAGATGCAAAGTACGGGCATGAACCCGCACCGCATCTTCGATTGCGGCCTCTGTACTACCTGCCAGAGTGCCAGTTTCTATTCCTTCCGCCGTGAACCGGACAACCCCGGGCGGATGATATCGGCGATTGAGCGTCTCGCTTAGTGCGCTCGGCCCAGAGGGTCCGGGTCCCAGGTCGCGGCTCTGATTTTGCGCGATTAGTAGTTTTTCTTAGCCGGGGCGGGTTCCCGCTGGCTGGAGGGCGGCACTAATCCCTTAATTCGCAGATACGTGACGATGTTACCGTAGTGCTCATCATTGTGTGCGCTGTTGAAATTGAGGAGGGTCAGTTTGGCGGCTTTGCGCCCGAAGAAGTCGACTATATCCCCTGCATGCGCATCGGTCATTCCGTCGTAGGCCTTATCACAATACGCGAATGCCTGCTTTAGGCCCTGGATTAGATCTGCTTTGCTCGTCTTATTTTTTTCGATTTCCGGCGATTTCGCGCCGTCTCCCACGACCGGGGCGCAGAACTCGTACTGGGCGTCGGCCACGTGCCCGATTAGCTCGCCGAAGCTCCGAACAGTGGAGGCAGGTTTGAATGAGTAATTTCCCTCCGGCATCTCTTCCGCCGATTTCAATACATTGGTTTTTGTGATCGTGTAAATCATCTTGGCGCCCGCGCTGAGCGGATTCGCCGAGGACTCAGGGAATGCCGGGAGGGCTGACAAACAACCCACAGCCAGCAACACCGATAGCTTCATAGATGCAACTCTCCTTTGCAGATTGCTCTTGGAAAGATGATAATCCCGGCTGCCCCGCTGCAAATATCAGCCAAGTTTCTGTCTGACTAGCTCGCTGAGAATTTTCCCATCCACGCGTTTTCCCGCGAGTCTCGCCTGCGCGGCTTTCATGACGATACCCATCTGTTTGGGGGAGGACGCGCCGGTCTCCGCGATGGCCGCTGTAACAGCCGCTTCTAGTTCTCCCGAACTGGCGCTGGCGGGCAGATAGCTTTCAATAATTCCGATTTCGCTCTCTTCCCGGGCCGCGAGCTCGGGACGGCCGCCTTTGCGGAACAGGTCAGCAGATTCCCGGCGTTGTTTCAGCAGGGTGTTCACCACCTGCATCTCGGTCGTTTCGTCGAGCGGCTTCATCGAATCGACTTCGTGTTTCTTCAGCGCTGCCTTGATCATGCGGAGCGCCCCCAGGCGACCTTCGTCCTTAGCCTTCATGGCGCCCACCATGTCTTTCTGTATTTTGTCGAGAAGCGGCATCGCCCAACATTGTACGAAGCGCATAATGTAGCTCATGTTCGATTTCAGAGGAAAATCGGTTTTGGTCTCGGGTGGAACAAGCGGAATCGGACGCTCGATCGCCGAGGCTTTTTCGGCGGCGGGCGCGAGCGTGGTTTGCGCGGGTTTGGCCGTCGACGAGCGCCTGCATGCTTCCATTCGAACCGCGATTTTCGACGTCCGCGATGTCGTCGCCGTTCACAACCTGGTTGCCGGCATTTCAGAGCTGGATGTCGTTGTAAACGCAGCAGGTATCATCCGGCGAGACAAGGAATTCGAGGTGGAAACGTTTGCCGAAGTCCTGGACGTGAATCTCACCGGCGTTATGCGCGTCTGCCGGGCGGCGCATCCGAAGTTGGCAAAATCGGAAGGCTGCATCATCAATATCGCATCGATGCTCAGCATTTTTGGCGGCGGACGCGTTCCCGCCTACAGCGCCAGCAAAGGAGGCATCGTTCAGCTTACGCGCTCGCTAGCGATCGCGTGGGCGTCCGACCACGTACGCGTAAATGCGATTGCGCCGGGTTGGATCTCGACACCGCTTACCGAAGCGCTGCAGAAGGACCCGCGCCGCTCGGCAGAGCTTGTGGCCCGCACTCCGATGGGACGATGGGGCAGACCTGAAGAAGTCGCGGGAACAGCGTTATTCCTGGCCTCAGAAGCCGCTTCGTTCGTTACCGGAGCCGTGATTCCGGTGGACGGCGGATATTCGGTATTTTGACTTTGATATGAAAGTCCCATGCAGACTACTCATCCTCTTTCGCCCGATCAGATTGTCACTCGTGCTGTTCCGGACGATGAGCGTGTCTGGGTGTTGCAAGCGCCCAACGTGTGGTTCCGCCCGCTCATGCTGAACACGCTGAACGGCCAATGGTGCAATCTGCTGCGAGTGCGGCGGGCGGGAATCCTGAGCCGGCACAGACATCCGGCCCCTGTGCATGCTTACGTCATCAAGGGGTCGTGGCGCTATCTGGAGCATGACTGGGTCGCGCGCGCGGGTGACTACGTGTTCGAGCCTCCAGGCGAGACTCACACCCTCACTGTGGACAGGGATGTGGAGGAGATGATTACGTTCTTTAACATTTCGGGCTGCATGTATTACGTCGATGAGCAGGGGAGGAACACGGGTTTCGAAGACGTGTTTACAAAGATTGACATGTGCCGCAAGCATTACGCTGAATCAGGCTTGGGAGCGGAATACGTCGATCAGTTTGTGCGATAGCGGCCTATTCGAAACGGTACCCGGGCTTCAGCTCGCAGCGATAGAGTTTCGTGCGATCGGGATTTACTTTCACTGTGCAGGTAGCCCACGAGAGAATCAGAGCCGGCCCCAGCGGATAGACGATAGGCTGGCCATTCATATCCGCTTCGATACTTGGACCTTCCGCCGCGGCGGGCAGAGTGAAATTCATGGTCGGACCGAACTTTGCGGGAAACAAGTGCCGGATCACGTCGGTGACCCTGGCCTGAACGACCTCTGCCTCAAGCAAGTAAGTAGTTGTATCGGACCAGTTGCGGACTGACACTTTCAAGCTGCGGCGGTTGTCCGTGAACTCCTCCGACTCGATTCTGGTAAAGGCGCAGGGACCCGCGATACAGGACAACCGGACGTTCTGAAATTCGCTGCCGGCTCCAGCATCGACAGGAAGCGAGCCGATGGTAGCGCGCCATTTGCCGTCCGGGGAACATGCACCCTGTGCATTGCAGCGCACATTTCCCGTGTTCACGATTTCGAAGGCTCTGGCCATGCTTCCGACGTTTATGATGGTCGTGGCCTTTTCCGAATACCGGACCTGCACATCGCCGAGTACCGCGACGGGATGGCCCAGCGCCGCGGGCGGAGCCTGAGGAAGGGGCAGCATGCGGGCAATATAGATCTCATCGCCAGCGATCCGCGTCAAATCCAGCGGGAAGTAGCCGGAACGCCGGAATTGAAACCTGACGACCTGCCCGACGCGAACCCCCTTGTCCAGAGTCAGCCGGAATAATCCCGTGGAATCGGTATTCGCGTGAGCCGTCACGACCCCGTTCGTGGCGGTCACGGCAGCATCGGCAATGGGCGCCTGTTTTCGCGGGTCGGAATTCTGCACGAGGACAACACCGGTAAGAGAGAGGGGCGTGACGACCTTTGCGCCCCGGAAGATGTAGATCAAGACCGCCGCGACGATGCACAGAACCAGCACGATCGCTGCCACGTTAGCCTGCTGTTTGCGAGTCATTTCCGCTCTACGGCCAGATTCTCACGACGGCTCTTTGAGGATGATCGTCTAAATTGATGGGTGGTGGGTGACGAACACAAGAGCAGTCCGCTCGTTTCGCGCCGGGTCCTGCTCAACTCCGCGATGCGGAGCGCCTGGATTCCTTTCGCTGCGGCAGTCTCACTGGCGGCGGACGAGAAGCCCGCAGTATCGCCCGAATTTTCGATGCCCACCTTGTCACAAGACGAGGATGGGCTTCTCGAAGAATTAGAGAAGGCGGCTTTTCAATTTTTTTGGGAGCAGGCCAACCCGCAAACCGGCCTGGTAAAGGACCGCTGTAATGTGCGTACGACCGACAAGACTACTGTGGCGAGTATCGCAGCAACGGGTTTCGGCCTGACTGGAATCTGTATTGGACAGGAGCGGGGTTACGTGTCGTTTAGAGACGCTCGCGAGCGTGTGCTCACTACATTACGCTTCCTCTGGAGCAAGATGCCGAACCAGCGCGGCTTCTATTATCATTTCGCGAACGTCAGCACAGGGGAGAGGATCTGGGATTCAGAGATTTCCTCCATTGATACGGCCATTCTTCTCTGCGGCATCCTTACTTGCCGGCAACACTTCCGCAGCGCGGAAATTACCCGGCTGGCTTACGATATCTCCAAGCGCGTCGAGTGGACGTGGCTTTCGGAAGATACAACTCTGCTGCCTCACGGGTGGTCGCCCGAGGGCGGATTCCTGCCCTATCGCTGGGACTATTACAGCGAGTTGATGATGATGTACTTACTGGGGCTCGGGTCGGGTTCTCATCCGCTCCCGGACAGGTCGTGGGACGCCTGGAAGCGGATGACATTCGAATACGAAGGGATCCGCTATGTTGGTTCCTTCGCGCCACTCTTCATTCACCAGTACTCGCAAGCGTGGTTCGATTTCCGGGGCAAGCGAGACCGCTATACCGACTACTTCAAAAATTCGATGATTGCGACAGAAGTGCATCGCCGGTTCTGCATCGAACTCGGCAAGCGATTTCCCGATTACAGCGAAGACCTCTGGGGCATCACCGCATCCGACTCCCAACATGGATATGTCGTATGGGGTGGCCCACCCGAAACGGGCCCCATTGACGGAACAGTCGTGCCGAGCGCGGCCGCAGGATCCTTGCCGTTTATGCCTCAAGGCACGCTGCAGGTTCTGAAGACCATCCGAACCAAATATGGTAACGCCTGGTCCCGCTACGGGTTCGTCAATGCCTTCAACCCGCTGACTAAGTGGTACGACGAGGACGTGGTAGGCATCGATACAGGCATCTCGATGCTGATGGCTGAAAACTTGAGAACCGGATTCGTCTGGAGCACGTTCATGAAAAATCCCGAAGCTCGCCGCGGCCTGGATCGCGCTGGGTTCACTGGTTACTAATCTGATCCGGGTATCGTAAAAGCCGGTTGCCGGATTTGCAGTGAATACGGCAGGGCGAAGGCGGGACGGGCGAATGATTCCAAAATCCATAGCTCGAGTGAGCGATCTAAATCACTGCCTCTGAGATTTACAGATGGCGGTCCCGCGTTTGCGAAAAGAAGGTGTTTTCTGCGGCGCAGATAACGGTACGCAGGTCCCCCTCTGCGAAGCAGCGAGCGATCATTTGCTAACGCGGCAAATGAACAATCTAAACGTATTTAGTACGTAATCTAAGGAGGCTCCAACATCCCTTAGAGCCTTGTTAGAAGCAATTTAGATACGCAGGTTTGGGTTCCGACACTATTCGGCTTCAGACTGGAGCAGTGAATGCTCGTCTGACTTCACGCTTACGGCGAGCAAACGGGGGTATGACGAGATGATCGGCAACAACCTTTTCAAGGTTAAAGCGGTGGCGGCAGCCGGAGTATTAGCCGCGCTCTTAGCGGGGGGCAGACTCGCCGAGGGCCAGTCGACCAGTGGAGACCTGGTCGGCAGCGTAATGGACGCAACGGGTGCTGTGATCCCAGGGACGAAGATCGATGTGGTGGAGGAGACGACAGGCGTTCGGACATCTCGCGAAACTGATCCGAGCGGCCAATATCGCTTCACGAATTTGCCGATCGGCACGTATGATCTCACGGCCAGCGCTCCCGGATTTGGGGCGTCGACTTTGAAGGGTCTTGCCATCGAATTGAATAAGACGGTCACGCAGAACGTAACGCTGAATGTAGCCCAGGTCAGCCAGACAACGGCGGTAGTGGAGGCCGAGCAGCCGATCGACACGTCGACCGCGCAGATTCAGACGAATTTTAGCTCGAAACTCGCCGCTGACTTGCCGACCGCGAGCTTCGCGGCGGGAGGCGTGTTGAACCTTTCACTTCTCGGCGCCGGTGTAGCTAACGCCGGCGCAGTTGGAATGGGCGAAGGGCCATCGGTCGGCGGACAGCGGCCCAACAATAACAACTTTACGATCGAAGGCATCGACAATAACGAAAAGACTACGACCGGCGCACTGGCATTCGTCCCCAACGACGCGGTATCGGAGTTCACGCTGCTTCAGAACCAGTTTTCAGCGGAGTTCGGACACTCTTCCGGCGGCCAGTTCAATACGAATATCAAGAGCGGCACCAACCAGATCCATGGCAGCGTCTATGAATATTTTTCGAACCGCAACTTGAATGCCATAGACCAGACCAGTGCAAATTCCGGAATTCTCACAAATCCGCGCTTTGACCAGAACCGCTTGGGAGCATCTTTCGGAGGGCCGATCAAGAAAGACAAGCTGTTCTACTATGCTCTTTTCGAGTACAATCCGACCGGACAGGCGTCTGTACCGACGTCCGCCATCTTTGCGCCGACCGCTGCCGGCTATGCCCAAATTGCGGGGATGCCGGGAATCAATCAAACCAACTTAAGCATTCTTCAGAAATACGCTCCACCGGCGGCGACCGCTAGCTCGAATATACTTGTCGGACCTCCCGGTACAGTTGGAGCGTCGGTGCCGACGGGAATCTTTCCGATTGCCGCACCCAATTATCAAAATGCCTATTATGGCGTCGGCTCAGTGGATTACAACATTTCGGACCGGGATCAACTACGCGGCCGGTTTCTCTACAACAAACTGGACACAATCGATACGGGAGCAACCCTGCCGGCGTTCTTCGAACTGCAACCAACTCGTATTTACATTGCGACACTCAGCGAGTTTCACAACTTTAGTCCAAACGTGACAAATGAACTGCGGCTTGGCTATTTACGATTCAACCAGGATGTTCCTGTCTCATCAGATCTCAGTTTTCCGGGCCTCGATGCCTTCCCGAATCTTGCCTTTTACGATCTGAACCTGCCCATTGGTCCCGATCCGGTCGCACCGCAATTCACAATTCAGAACACCTATCAGGTCACCGATAATGTGACATGGACGAAGGGGGCTCACGCGTTCACGTTCGGTTTTGACGGCAGGAAGTTCATCTCTCCGCAGACCTTTACGCAACGGGAACGTGGGGACTATGAGTATTCGACGCTGTCGTCCTATCTGTACGATGTTCTTCCCGACCAGGTAGCACAGCGAAGCCTGGGCACTCCGGTTTACTACGGAGACCAGATCGCAACCTACTTGTACGCGAACGACCAATGGAAGGTGAATCCGCATTTGACGTTGAACATGGGTTTGCGGTGGGAATTTACGAGCGTCCCGTACTCAGAGAGACTGCAGCCGCTGAACAGCATTTCGAATGTGCCCGGGCTCATTACGTTTTCCGAGCCGCAGCCCCAGTACAAGAATTTTGGTCCACGGATCGGTGTCGCATACTCACCGGGCGATAGCGGCAGAACGTCCATCCGCGCCGGGTTCGGCATGAACTATGACGTTATTATCGACAACATTGGCATCCTTGCTCTTCCGCCACAACTGAGCACCACAGTGGACCTGCTGACTTTTAATCCGACGAACATTCAGACCAACTTCCTGGCGAATGGCGGCATTCTTCCAAGCACGTCCACCGGTCCGCTGTCGCAGGCAGAAGCGCGGGCAGCGACGTCCGCGTTCATCCCGGATCAAAAGCTTCCGTACTCGATTCAATGGAACTTCGGGATTCAACACCAGTTTCTGAATGACTACACGTTCGAAGCGCGTTATCTGGGGACGCGCGGCGTTCACCTGGATGTGCAGCAGAGGATCAATGAGGGATCGCCTGTCACAGCGGCAACGGCACTGCCGACGTTCTTCTCTCAACCGACAGCAGCCCAATTATCTGGGCTTACCAGAACATTGGGAGATTTTCCGTCCGACCCACAACTCCCGGCGTTTGCTGCGGCCGGGTTCGGAGCGGCTATTGTTGAAAACGCTCCGATCGGAAACTCGGTTTACCACGGACTCGCATTGCAGTTGAACCGGAGGTTTTCGCACGGGCTGCAACTCATCGGCGCCTATACCTGGAGCCATAACATCGACGACAGCACCGCTGATTTTTTCACGACCACTATGACGCCCCGGCGAGCCCAGGACTTTCAGGATTTGAGAGCGGATCGCTCATCGTCGGCCCTGGATCGCAGGCATCGCCTCACGCTAACCGCTTTATACGACGTTCCGTTTTACAAGACCAGCCCGAATTGGTTTCTCAAGAATCTGCTCGGCAACTGGGAAGTAGCGCCGATCTATACGTACGAAAGTCCGGAGTATGCCACGGTCCAGAGCGCTGTGGATTCAAACCTGAACGGCGATCCTGCGCCTGATCGTGTAATGATCAATCCAGCCGGAGTAGGCAAGACGGGAAGTGACGTAATCCCAATTAACGCTTCCGGTGCAGCCGTTGCGATGGGGGATCCTACCACTGCTGCTTACGTTGCAAATGATCCGACCGCAAAATACGTTGTCGCGGGGTACGGCACGATCCCCAATGCCGGGCGCAATACGCTGCCCATTCGTCCCATCAACAATCTCGACCTCAGCCTGATTAAGCGGTTCTCGGTCACTGAGCGGGTCAAGTTCGAATTTCAGGCTCAGTTCAGCAACGCGCTGAACCATCCGCAATACACGGGCGGATACCTCAATCATGTCGATGGAGGCAATAACAACCTGGTGGCCGTCCAGCAGGGCTCGGGCGTGAAAAACCTCCTGACACCTGGGAATTCGATCTTCGATCGCCCGGATCAGGCATTTTCGAGTAATCCGCGGAGTATCACGCTGGTAGCGAAGATCACGTTTTAGAGCAGTGGGGCAGACGATCGTATTGTGTCGTCTGCCCGGCGCGATCTGGGTGGTAGACCACAAATCTCGACGGCTGCCCCACCTAACTTGCGTCCACCGGCATTTGCGCCGGTAGAGCCGGCCGGCCAAATTGACGAAACAGCACCGCATACACCTTAGCAAGCCACGTACGCTCAATCAGAAAACTGAGCACGGATGTAAACACGATGCTGATGAAGACAACCGAATAAGTCACCGACTGTAACTGCTGGCCACCTGGTAATTGGCGGTCGAGCGGCATGGAGGCAAGCACTACAGCGGCCAGGCCCTTGGGACTCATGATTGCCACAAGCGATGCATCGAGAACCGGCGTGGTGCGATTGAGGCCGAGCCAGGCGGCGGGAATGCGGAGGAGAAAGATAAGCACGCTGAGGGCGATCGCGACATACACGAGCGGAAGATCCGTGAAACGGATAGAGACACCGACGTAGACAAAGAAAAATGTCTTCAGCAGGAATACAACCTCGCCTAAAAAATTGCGCTCCTCTTCGTTGAGGGTGATGGGCTCCGGAGGAAGCGAACGCTGCAGCCAGGATATGCGGTGGAAAGCTTCGATATTTCCCAAGACAGCGCCGAATACGACTGCGGCCACGTATCCACTGAAGCCGAGCAGCTCGACGATACCGAACAAGACGAATACAAATGCCGGCGTCGTGAATATTGAGTTTTCGAGACCGCGAATTTTGCGAAGGAGCGCGGACCAGGCGAATGCAGCGAGCGCACCAAAGATGCCCGCCAGAATGAGCGTGGCCAGAATCTGACCGACCACCGATCCGACTTGCAGCGTACCGAGTCTGTAACTATCCATGAACCCGATAGCGACGACGATGCTCAGAACGTCGCTGAGCGCGGATTCGAGGAAGAGAGTGGTCTTGGTCGACTCGACAATCGGAAGCCGGCGCGTAAGTGGAACGATTACGGCCGGAGATGTCGAGCCGATGATGGCACCTAGCATGAAGGTCAGTCGAGGATTCAACCGAAGCAGGAAGTGAGCGGCTATGCCGACCCCAACCATAGTTAGCGCGAAATTTGTCAGCGTCAGTGTGAGAGTGGGGCGGATGGCCCTGCGCAGAATATCGAAATCCAGGCTAAGACCGGCTTCAAAGAGAATGATGACCAGCGTGACGGCTGCAAAGACCGGCCCGACGGCACCAAAGTTTTCGGGCTTAACGAGATGAAAGATCGGCCCGAGCAGGATCCCGATGATTGTGAGGAGCAGCACATCCGGTACGCGGGTCCGGCTGAAAATACCTGTGAAGGCATGCGCCACGAAAATGAGAGCCCCGACAACCAGGATGTTTGTGGCTACATGCATAAAGCGGGACTACATTGTGCGTTTCGGAGCGCTCCTCAGACGTTTGTATCAAATGCTGCGGACAGGCATGTCGACGATGTCGGTAACCTCAATGGCTTCTTTGACGACGAAAGGCTCGCCGTATTTGACGCCGATCAAATTGCCATAAAAGCGGGCAATACCGGCGAGGCGCTCGCGGATCTCCGCATGCGACGGGAAAAGATCGGAGCCTTCGTCCGAATCGCCGTATTGCGAGGTGTAGCTCAGTAGCGCGGCCATTCTCCGTTCGAACTGGCGTGAGATATCAACTACAAATGAAGGCGTGACGTTCGCATACGAAGACGAATAGAGAATCTTAAACGGACGGTGGGGTGGCGTTTCCTCCTCGAGCTTTCTCAGTCCGGCGAGAAAGCAGGCTTCGTATCCGAGTTCAGCGGCGCGGTAGTGGTCCGGGTGCCGGCCCGTCCAATAAGGCAAGATAACCGTTCTTGGCCGGATACGGCGAATCACGCCTGCAAGGGTCATGCGCGCCCCGATGTTATTTTCGAGGCGAGCGTCCGGCCAGCGAAGATTCTGACGCCACGCGAGAAGAAGATGATTTGCGGCTGCGCGAGCTTCCTCAATTCGGAGATCGGGTGTCCCGCGAGTACCCATGTCTCCCGCGGTCAAGTCGAGGACGCCGGTTCGATACCCGGTTTCGGCCATGCGGATCAGCGTGCCGCCGCACGTCTGTTCGATATCGTCGGGATGCGCGGCGATAGCTAGAACATCGAGCGGGCGCAGATTCTCGAAGGGCTCGTTCGGATCATACATGAGCTGTTAGAACGAATAATATCGATAGCCTCGACGATTTCCGGCGAACACGCGGACTAGCAGGATTCCTGCCAGAAAGCCACCCACATGAGCGAACCAGGCGATTCCCTGAGCACGGCTGATACTGGCGAGCGACCCCAAGCCGCTGAGAATCTGCAGGGCGAACCAGTAGATCAGCATGATGGCCGCGGGAAGCTCAATGGTGGTGATAAAGACGACGATGAAGACCAGGGTGACAATCCGTACACGCGGATACAGAATGAGAAATGCGCCCATGACTCCGGCGATGGCTCCGCTGGCTCCGATGGTCGGGATCGGGCTGCCAAAGTTAATGAAGGTCTGCACGAGAGCCGAGGCGATGCCTGCGATCAAATAGAAAAGCAAGAACTTCGCCGAGCCCATGGCGTCCTCGATATGCGATCCGAATACCCAGAGGAACCACATGTTGCCGATCAGGTGAAGCCATCCGCCATGCAGGAACATGGACGTGACAAGCGAGATGGGGCGGAACTGATCAGGAATGAGTGCGTAATGAGCTATGAAGCGGTCGCGGAGATAGACCGGGTACGAAAGCTCGATTAAAAAGCACAAAACGTTTACGGCGATGATGACCAGCGTGATCGCCGGTGTGGAGTTTCGCAACAGCAAAGCGCGAAGAGGAATCATCGGGCAGCGGCCGAGGCGGGCGCATTTTTGAAGGAACAGCGTTCTGCTATATGAGCGGCTACGCGGCGGCGAACGGTTCCACCGGCGGCTGCAGACATGAGGCCTTCGACTTCCGCGCGGTCGGGAACATGACCGCGGGCACCCACATCCGTGCAATTCAAAGCAGCGGCGGCGTTCGAGAAATCGAGAGCCGCCTGCATGCCCATTCCGGAGAGGATGGCGTAGCAGAACGCCCCGTGAAAAACATCTCCTGCCCCGGTGGTATCCACGCAATGCACATCGAACGCCGCGGAGTAGAACCAAGTGCCGTTACAAAGAGCCATTGAACCTTCAACGCCCAGCGTCATCGCCGCCACGCGCATTCCGTATTCCCGCCGCAGGCTGGCGAGAGCCAGGAAAGGATCCGATATGCCCGTCCATTTCGTCGGCCATCCTGAACCGGCGACGAGGTAATCCACGTGTTTCAGCACGTGTTCGAAACCTGGATAAATTGCATCGACGTCAAGCGAGACAGGGACACCGTGACTCCCGGCAAGCGAGGCCGCGTAGGCGGCTGCTTCGATGTCATAACCGTCGATGTGCAACAACTTCGCACCCGCGACGTCCTCGGTCCGGATCTCGGATGGCGAGAGCCGGAGGCAATCGGAGCGTTGCCAGAGGACGGTACGTTCGCCGGTCCTCTCGTCTATAAGAATGTAGGCAGTTTGGTTCGGGCAGCCCTCGCGAACAATAACGGATGAAGCATCCACGCCTGTTCCTTCCAGGCTTTCGCGCTGGATCCGGCCGCGCAGGTCGTCGCCAATCGTTCCGATGTACTTTGCGCGTAGGCCCAGGCGCGCGCACGCTACAATCGCGGTGGCCACCTGGCCGCCCGGGCTGAGCAGCTCACGTTCAAAGGGGACTTTGCCGGCGTACGGAGGAAACTCCTGGACCAGCAGAAGCGTATCGGTTGCGTTCAGACCGATACCTAATACGTCGCAGCTCCGGCTCACCGGGGCCTACTTCTTGATGGAATTGGGAACCTCGTACAAGTAAATGATATGGATAGCACCCTGGTGCCCTTCGGTTTCCGAGGTTTCGACGGGCTTCCAGCCGGGGATCGGGTAGTCATAGGAGACAACGCGGGAATTAGGCCGCAGATAACGTTCGAGGTTCGGACGGAGCGTATCGTTCGCCGTAGTCGCAAGGTAGAGGGTGACCACATTCGCCGGGCTGAGATCGGTTTCCATGAAGTTGCCATGAATGATCTTGACCTCACTCTGCAGTCGATGCTTCTTTACGTTTTCCGCGGCGGTTTCGGCCAGCCGTCTCGAGATCTCGATTCCAACCCCTTTTACCTTATATCGTTCGGCAGCGGCGATCAGGATGCGGCCGTCCCCACAACCCAGATCGTAAAGAGTCTCACCAGGCTTCGGGCCCGCCATTTCGAGCATTTTGTCAACGGCACGCTCCGGCGAGCCCACGGTCGGAGCGAGATTCGTTTTGAAATCTTTCAGATCGGGTTCCTGAGCGTAGACGGGCAAGCCCAGCCCGACGACCAATACCGAGACAGGAATGCTGAAACGGAGCACCCGGCATCTCATACTAAATCTCCCCTGTTTCTATAGCTTAGCGCGAACCGGCTGGGCTGCACGGGCGCAACCTAGCGGGATGGCGCAACAAAAGCCGTAGTGGGCGCCTTTTCCCTCTTTAAACGAACAATCCGGCCGACCATTTCCGACGTGGATACCCACAGATCGCGCGGTCGGGAAATCGTGTATTCAGTGCCCTTGAACGCACGAATAGCGTGGCTGATGGAATCCTTCCACGGTACCGCCTGCGGGTTCAGATTGTAATTCATGTAAAACACCGGGCACTCAATACTTCCGATGCGCCGGAGGTCGTCTTGGGGTACATCGGCATCGAGCATGGCCTTGGGTCCGGCAAAGATTACGGCGTCCGGATGGGTGGTGGTCCCCATCTCTTTTTCAATGAGGCCTTCGAGAAAATCCGTGTCGCTGTGCTTGTCACTGAGATGTGCCACATTCACAGTACCCAGCTTCATGGTTTCAAGGGCTTTTCCAAGCGCTGGAAAGTCGATCGCCTCAGCCGTTTCCTGGCGATAGATCACACGCTCCTCTCCGATATTGAAGGCGACGAGCGAAATGTGTCCGATACGAGGATCGCGCTCAATCGCCTTCAGAATGCTGACCAGAGCATCCGTGTCGGAGCGTTGGAGGGACGTGGACAGGGAGTTCTGGGGCGCGAAGTTCACCAACAGTTTTACGTTCAGACTGTCCTCGGCCCGGTGGATCGGGCGCGCGCCGGAGTCACTGGCAAACGGCTCCGAATACTCGGTGATTTCGTTCGGCGCGATAAAGAGCGTAATGGGTTTGTCTTTGGGCGAGAGCGCCGCAGTGATATCCCAATTCGAGGAGCAGATGCGTTCTGAGCGGTCACGCATCAGCCAATCGACATGATAATTGCCCTCCCCGAGATCGACGACTCCCTGCAAGAGCGCCTCGCCTTTGGCAGTGTCTTCGATTGTCGGAACATTAAAATGCTGGACAAAGTATGCAGTGTGAGCGCGTTCGTTCTGCGGGTAAACGCGAAAGACTACGGTCAGCAGTTCTCCGGATCCGGCCAAATCCTGCAATGGTACTGTGACCTCGTAGCCGGCGTGAAAACGCAGGTCGAAGCCAACTTCCGGATCGCGACTCGTGACGGTACAGGGGATGTCGCTGCGTTTTTCGGCGGATTCCAGGATGGCAAGGTCGGACGGCATGGGAGTTATGCGGTCGCCCAGGCGCGGTGGTTTCAAGAGGATTTGCGGAACGGCGGGACCCGCAGACACGAAAAGCAAGAACGCCGACAAAACGGTCGTGCACGATGCGCGCAAGATGAACAAGCGCGAACACGATTTAAAAAACCGCGATGCCATCCTTCCCCCAAGTTTTTGGCGAACGGAACGAGCGGGAGTTGAACCCGCTGGTCTCATCATTATCCACTAAATTCGTTGAGCCGTCTTCAGTTTTTGAGAGTCCCACAGCTTCCGTGTCCTAGTACCAGATGCAGTCTTGTGTGGACCTGAACTCGAAGTTCTCAACCGCACATAGGACGCAACTTTCCTGTGATACAGTTCGAGAGATTATGGCTTCCCGGAGTGTAAACAAGGTCATTCTGATCGGCAATCTGGGGCGTGATGCCGAAACGAAGTTCACGCCGTCGGGAGCCGCTGTCACGCGGTTTGCGATCGCGACGACGCGGAGCTGGAAAGACCAACAGACCAATGAGTGGAAAGAAGAGACGAACTGGACGAACGTTGTGCTTTGGCGCCAGGAGAACCTCGCCAATTACCTGACCAAGGGCAAGCAGATCTACGTAGAGGGGCGACTTCAGACCCGAAGCTACGACGATAAGGACGGCAAGAAGGTATATGCGACGGAAGTCGTTGCGGAAGAGGTCATTCTTCTGGGCGGACGTAGTGAAGGAAGCGCCGAGCCAGGCGCCGGGCGTGCGATGGCCCGCGCGAGTGGGGGATCTCCGCCATCACGCGGAGGATCAGGCGGACCCGCTCCGGACGACGACTTCGGCGGGATGGGCGTGACAGACGACGACGTGCCGTTTTAGACTCCCTTCAAAGCATCTGTAAGGTGTTGAGACTTGGTGGCGCGGTCACTCGTGACTGCAGCGCCTCGACTCGTCGAGGCGGCCATACACGCTGGACCAACGAAAGGCTGCGGGTTCCGTCACCAACCCAGCCTTGACCGGATTCTGTTCAATATATGACCGGATGCGGCGAAACTCATCTTCATCGCGAACCCAGTGGTCATAACATTCGGCCTGCCAGAACGGTTCTCCCGTGCGCCCCAGCAATCGATTGGCTGCTCGCGCAGTTGGACCTTTCAGCGACGCTATCAAACGGGTCGGAGCGATGCGCGGTGCCGCTCTCCTATGACTCATCGGAATGAGTTTCCGGCAGAGTATTCCTTGGCGGGTTGCTCTCCAGCAGAGCCCGCCTCCGCTTCCTCTGCCGTACTCATCCTGAACCAGAAACCATTCGTTCGCCAGCACTTTTCAGCGAACGGCAACTGTTCCCTATCCGTACTGTCTCATTTCGCCGCGCAGCGCACAGGTGCCAGGTGAGGAACAGAGGTGTATCCTCCGGATACCAATGCGGTAGCCGGCGTCGATGGAAACCCACACGATAGGAGTAGAACTCGCCAGCGCAATTCTCGGCCAGGCGTCGGGATGAGTCCCCGACGCGGCGGCCAAAAGTGGCCGCGCCACCCTCGAATACACCGGGTTTCCCTCCCGGCGCTTGCACGTTCATGCTCAGTTGTGCGGCTCCCGTATGACGCACTTCAGTCCCGCTTGGGCCGACCCCGGCGCCTGTCTCGGGCACGGTGGAGTTGCTTATTGGTTACCCTTGGCGTCCATGCCCTCCGGCAAACCGACAGTGGCCTTGGTTCGCTATTGACAGATATCACCCTCAGTGATACGCTCGCATCCTCTGGAGAGGCACCCATGCGACGATTCCTGCTATTGATGATTGCCGCGTCTTGTGCCCTGCGCGCAACCCAATTTCTCTCTGTAACTTGTACCCTAGGGACAGTAACGGAAGCATCCAGTTCGAGCTGCCTGATCGGCAGCCCAAATCCTACTCCTGAATTCCCAGGGGTCGGGGCGGGTGTCAGCGCATCGTTAATGAGCGGCGGTGTTGCATTTGCGTTTGCGATTGCACCACCCGGTATCCGGGCGAGCGCCAGTGCGTTTGGGAGCGACAGTGAGGCTTTGGTGACTGAAGGCCCCAAGCGTCTCGGACTGCTTCAGTTCGATGTCACGTTCTTACCGACGCACGTCCCCTTTATTGGAGATATCGTGGACATCACAGACGGAGTGCATCATTACCCTCGAGACGTACAACCTGTCCCTGGCTGCAATAATGGCTTTTGCGAATTTATCGGAACCGAGCCCTTTTACTTGGGTCTACCGTATGGCGAATCTCAGGCCTCCATCGCCCTGAGGGCCGCGGCAGCTCCCTGTTCAGGCGGATGCCCGGATATCCGTGTTGACCTGAACTGGGAGCTCGAGGAGGCCGACGGCACCCCCGTAGAGTTCTCTACAACACCTGAGCCTTCGACCTGCGGACTCCTCTTATTTGGCCTAGCAGGCTGCTGTTTGACTGCTATTCGCGCGACCCAGCGGCGCATCTCGGACTTGTGCGCCACGCCCGGTGCGCTGAAAGGCGGGGTGACGCTCCTGAAACACAAAAATTTGGAATTGACCGTACGCTGAATCGCGCGGCACGCATTAACATGCTTATAGGAGAAATACATGAGCCGAAATCTTCTTTGGATATTCTTATTGACCGCGCCGCTGGTTAGCGCGGAAAGTTTTCAAGCCACATGTGTTTCGAACGATAACGGGGGCGACTGCACCGGAATCTACACAAATGGACCGGAATTGTGGTTCGGTTTTGGCGGGCCTTTTTCAGGGTCAGGGGTCCCCGAGCGATTCGGCATCATTGGACCATCAGGAATAGAGTTTGGAATTGGCACCCACGGGGGCGGCTTCGAGTTTCATAATGACGGGACGTTCCATGAGTGTAATAACGATATCGCGACTCATACTGGGTTGTGTGGCGCCGCAGTATCGATTCAAGCAAACATAGGCATGGTGTCCGACACAGGCCTTTCACTCGGAGATGTGGCCAGCATCGAGGGCCCGGGTACGGCGCAAGGGTTTTTTTGTTGGGGCGCGGCGTGTGCCGGACACGATCCCACTTCATTTCCTCCAGTATTCGATCTGGAGGGCGTACGCGCCACATATGAATTCACATTGACGGATCCGGGCACACCAGAACCGTTCACTTGGACCGGAGCCCAATTCAGTTTCGGCGCTGCTCCTGTTCCCGAGCCGGCGACTGGTATATTCGCGATTCTCGGGCTGGCGGGACTGGCGGCTGGAGTGTTAGGGATCGCTCGCCGAGCCGAGGTGTATCGCAATCGTTCAGAAACGGCGAAAAAGATGTAACAAAACCATCATGGGCGGCGACGCAGTTCAGTTTGATGTTGTATGTGCAAAGTCCGCCACAGCCAAGCGACGAAGCATCGAACGCTTCTTGAGCTGGTGAGCCTGCATGCGCTGAAGAATATTGTCCAGAAAACGGACTGCGTCGGTGATGTGTTCACCCTTGTTCAACATAACGCACTCGGCACGTACGCTCATCGCCGCATCGGTGACCTCGGCTCTGGATGGAATTCCCGTTTTCGCTAAAGTCTCCAGGACTTGAGTGGCCCAAATCACCGGGAGATGTGCCGCTTCGCTAAACCAAAGAATTTCTTCCTGTACTTCGGCCAGCCGATCAAAACCTACCTCGATTGCCAAGTCCCCACGGGCCACCATGATGCCAACCGGGCGGTGGCGTAGTGCGGTCATCATGATCAGGGGCAGGCGTTCAAACGCTTGACGACGCTCGATTTTGAGGATGATTCCCAATCGATTTTTGTTGCGTTTCGCAAGCTCCTCCAGCAGTTCGAGGACATCCTCTGCGCGCTGAACGAACGATAATCCGACAATGTCGGCGTGTTGAACGACAAAGTCGAGGTCTTGTCGGTCCTTGTCTGTAATTGCCGAGATCGAGAGATCTGTCTCAGGGAGATTGATTCCCTTCGCCGAACCGAGTTTCGCTCCGCGGAGGCTGGTATGGACGATCTCAACGAGCATATTATCCGGATGGACTTCGCGGATAACGCCCTCAACTTTCCCGTCATCAAAGAAGATCGGTTCGCCGGCTTTAGCACGAGAAAAGACCTCAGGTAACGTGCAGGAGATGCGAGGCATCTTGCGCTTAATCTCCGCGGGGAGCGGCGTCTCTAAAGAGTCGCAAGGCCGGCCAAACCGTGGCGCAGCACTCTCCGCGCCAGCATTCTCCGTTGCAGGCGCCAGCGGCACTTGCGCCTTCTGTGCATTTGTGAGTACAAGCAAGTCTTTCGGATTCAGGCGGATGGGTTCCTCCACAAAAGGAAGGTCGTGAACCCGTCCCCTCGCAATCACTTTGCCATCGCGAACCAGTTTCACAAGCGCCCCATTGAGCACGTACGCACCTTGCGAGCACGTGCCCACGCAGGTGTCTGTGTCTTTTTCAACGATTGTTATCTGTCTTTTCTTTTTCCGGCTGTCTTGAAGATGGACCACATCACCTGGCTTCGCCGCGCGAATGAGAGCTTGCGAAACTGGCAGGATCGAATCGGCGCCGTTGTTTGCGGCGGGATGCCTTGCGACCAATTGGATTCTCGCCGGCACGACAACAGAGCCGCGCAAATTCCTTGACACACGCCAGTGAACCACGTGACATCCTCGCTTGATGGCTCCGATGCGCAATTTGGGGCCGGCTAGATCCATCAGCACCTTACAGCTTCTGCGAAGCTCCCGGTTGGCTCTTCGGACGTTCTCAGTCATCCCTTCCCATTCCTGCATGGAATCATGCGCGCAGTTGATACGGATGACATCGGTCCCTGCCGAAATCAGATTTTTCACAAATTCGTAGGAGGATGCGCCCACTGTGGGCATGGTCACCATGATCCGCACTGCTCTCCCTTTTGGAGCGGGTCCTAATAGTTGCTCTGCGTTTTCCCTCAGCCTCGCAGGGCCCGTCTCAAAATCGATATTGGGTGAGATCCGTAAAGATGCATTCCCGCTTATTGCCTCAAGCGTGGCGATGACGGCTTCGAGCCCACCCAGAGTGTTGGACTCGCTACGCCCGAGAGAAGAGAGCCCCATGCAGGCTAGTTCGCGTTGAAGGTCGCGGAGATCGTGCTGGCGAAGAGCAAGGTAGTGAAGCAAGTTGCGTATGCTCTCTTTCGACTGAGCGGGTGCTTCGGCAATCGATTCGGCGAACTGTTGTTCCGTAGAGAGACACGACTGCTGAATCTTCTTGAGCTCCGCGAGAACAGCCCTGGACTCGGTCTTGGTGTTGAGCACACTGTAGCGGCTGCAGCCGATGGGCCGTGTTTCGATTTGGTGAATTTGTGAAGTACCTCAGTCATGGAAACATTCCTGAGGGCCGTAATGCCTGTGAAGCAATTCGAGGTGTGCTAAACGACCCACCTTGGGCCAAATCGCTCACTGGATCGATACGCAGTCGGCGGCCCTCATCTCAGAAATACGAGTGTTTTGGAATCCTTGAATTATCCATTGACCGTTTTCTTTCGTGACGAAAAGAGTGGGGCGGGAAAGGATTTCTTGCGGCTGACTTCCTTCGTGAAGCCGCACTTGTGCGTCTAGGCGGACAATCGCCACATCGGGGCGGATAAAGCGGACGCTCCGAATGGTGTATTGGTTAGAGCTGCCCTTGTAAATTCCCTCGAAAATAGCCCGGTGCGCTTGCTGGATCGCCGTGCGGCCATCGATCTGACCGCCATAGATGTGAATGAAAACAGCGTCGTCGGCGAACGGAGCCGCGAATGCTGTGGAATCTCCGGCGTTCCAGGCATCCTGTAGTTGCTTGGGAAGTTCGCGAATCATTTGCTCGTCTGTTGTCATTTCTTCCTGACCGGCGAAGTGCTGAAGTTCCCGCGAAAGGCATCGCACCTCCGGCAAGGATTGTAACAGTACTCGGCATCGTTCTTCGCCCGTCCAAGTTACGAGCGGTCGTTTTCGACCGCAAGACTGTCGATCTGGACGGAATTGACATCCGTGGCTGCTCATGCGAGCTTTGAAACGATTTGGGAGGTAACCCAAGATTGAGCAATCGGCTGAACCGGAGGTCCTTTGTAAAGAAGGCAGGCAGCACGGCCCTGAGCGCGACATTGCTGAACGTTAGTGACTCCGCGCCCACCTCCGCTTCAGAGATTGCCAATTCGTTCCAGAGCGCCTGGCCGCATGAGGCGGATCGTCCATGGCCGGGCCCAGACTATTGGTCGAATCCTCTACAGGATTGGCGCGTGCGTAACGGCCGGCTCGAGTGCTGTTCGCCCGGTGGAGATCGCAATGTCGCTCTGCTGACGCGCACTGTCGCGGATCGTCCCGGCGACCTGAGGTTAAGCGTACGGTGTGGGCAGATTGAACGGGCGTCTCTGGACCAGGGATTCGTCGGATTCCGAGTCGGAATCAAGCATCAAATGGGGGATTATCGGGCTACCGCTATCTACGGTCAGGGAATGAATACCGGGATCAGCGCGGACGGGCGGCTGTTCATTGGTTCCATTGAGACTTCGGCCCCCCGGGTTGACCTTGCTCATGAACTGCGCCTGGAGCTTCAGGCGCAACCGTCTGCCGCGGGATATACGGCCACACTGACCGCAGCCAGCCAGGGCCGCGAGGTCCAAACTTCGCGCTATATTCCTGCGGATTGGCTTAGCGGCGCCCTGGCTCTAGTTTGCAGCTCCGGACCGGTTGAGCCGATACCCGCCGCGCTCAAGCCAATCAAGGATTTTAGTTTCTACCCTCCGAATCAACAGCGCGGAGGAACCATGCGTTTCTGGTTCGCTGATTGGGCGGTGGCGGGCAGCAAGGTGGACCAACATCCCGAGCGCGCTTACGGCCCGATTCTGTTCACTCTGTACACCTTAAGCCGCGGCACACTGAAGCTCGCGGCACAATTCCCGCCGCTTGGGAATGCGCCCAGAACTGCGGTTTTGCAGGTGCAGGATGATCATGCGGATTGGCAATCTATCGCAACCGCAGAACTGGACCCGGACGCATGGAATGCAACTTTCCGCGTTGCTTCCTGGAATGCCGGGTCCGATCGTGCATACCGAGTGCTCTACTCAATGCCGGACGGCCCTGGAGCGTTAAAGCGGTATGCCTACGCTGGAACGATTCGGCAAGATCCTGTGGATAAGCCGCAAATCGTAGTCGGGTTGCTCACGTGCATATGGGATTTTGGCTTCCCTCACACCGATTTCACGAAGCATCTTGCACACCACAAGTCCGATATTTTGTTTTGGACAGGCGATCAGATTTATGAGCCCGTGGGCGGCTTTGGCGCGATTCAAAGTCGCGCGCCCGATCTCATCGTACCTGCCATGGTGGATTTCCTACGCAAGTGGTTTATTTTTGGCTGGGCTGTTCGCGACCTCACGCGAGATATTCCGTCGGTTTGCATGACGGACGATCACGACATGTACCACGGCAATATCTGGGGTTGTGGAGGCCGCCCGGCGAATCCCGCAGCAGTTGGTGAAACTGCCCGGCAGGACACGGTGAAGTACAGCAATTATGCGGCGCAGGACTCGGGCGGCTACAAGATGCCTCCGCGTTGGGTCAACATGGTCCAGCGCGTGCAAACTTCGCATTTGCCTGACCCGTTTGATCCCACTCCGGTGCTGCAAGGCATCGCTACCTATTACACCGAGCTGCACTGGGGCGGCCTGAGTTTCGCGATTCTGGAGGACCGGAAGTGGAAATCGGCTCCGAAAATGGAACTGCCAGATGCCCACATTGAAAATGGCTTTCCGCTTAATCCCACGTGGGATTCAGCGATGCACAGCAATGCACCTGATGCGGAGCTGCTCGGTCAGCGGCAACTGGAATTCCTGGAGCATTGGGCTGGCAACTGGAGCGGTGGGACATGGATGAAGTTTGTTGTATCCCAAACGCCATTCGGTTGCCTTCACACTGAGCCGAAAGGCATCGACAGAGACGATCACGATCCCGAAGAGCTGATCCCTGCCGTCGGAACGTATCTGGAAGGCGACCATCTGGTCGCGGACCATGATTCGGGCGCGTGGCCCCAACACGCGCGCAATGTCGCGATTCTCAAATGGCGCAAAGCGTTTGCAGTGCACCTCTGCGGGGATCAGCATTTAGGCAGCCTTTCGCATTATGGAGTGCATGAGTTCCGCGATGGCGTCTACGGTGTGTGTACACCCGCGATCTCGAACATCTGGCCGCGGCGCTGGTATCCGCCGCATCAGGCCTCGAACGCTTTGCCGGGAAAGCCCGGCACTGGCGATTATCTGGATGCTTTTGGCAATCGCATGACCGTATTCGCGGTCGCGAATACGGCTCGGTATTCGGGTCCCGGGCTCGATGGTTTGCGGTTTCGCGTGACTGGCTACACCATTCTGATTTGCGATCGTGCGACGCGAAAAACTATGGTGACGGCGTGGCCTAGGTGGCTCGACCCATCCTCGCCTGGAGCAAAACCCTATGACGGTTGGCCTATTGCACTCGACCAATTGGACAACGGATTGTGTGGAGCCGAATGGCAACTACGGGACATAAATACGAATGGCTTCCGCAATCCAGTGGTACAGGTGCAAAAGGCGGAAGGCGAAGTCGTCTATACTCTGCGAATACACGGGGAGTCGTTTACTCCCCTGGTGCGCGATCCAGGTGTTTACACGGTAATCGCCTTTGATCCGGACGGCGATTACCATAAGCAATGGAGCATGCTGCAGGCGGTTCGGCGACGCCCAATTCAGAAATGAAGGCAAACTTGATTGCTGAGCGGGTCTCCGTAAACGCGCATGCAGTCCGGCGCATCGCGAATGCCATTGCCGAAGGCTGGCCGATAAATCGGGACTAATCCGGCGCGGTCAGCAAGTCATTGTCCGAGTCGCCGAACGATCATGGAACTGATCCATACGCCCTGGTTGTCAGCTTTGTTAGATTAAGTTGGGTGCCGGCCTCCCCGGCTTCGATGACAGATACCATCGAAATGGAAACCAGAGCATGAACAAGATCACACCGTTTCTGTGGTTCAACGACAACGCCGAAGACGCCGCGGAGTTTTATCTCTCGGTGTTTCCGCAAGCGAAAAAGTTGGGGGAATTGCGTTCGAGCGGCGCGGGACCTTGGCCCGCCGGAAAGATCGCGACCATCACCATCGAACTTATGGGCCAGCAAATGACGTTCCTCAATGGTGGCCCCGCGCAGGCGCTCACGCCGGCTTTCTCGTACTCCGTCGCGTGCAAGGACCAGGCCGAGGTCGACTCCTATTGGGACAAGCTGCTTGAGGGTGGCAAACCGATGGCCTGCGGTTGGCTGACGGACAAGTTCGGCCTGTGCTGGCAAATCGTGCCGGAGAATATTGGCGAGATTCTGAAACATCCGAAGGCGATGGCTGCGATGATGAAAATGATAAAGTTCGACATCGCGGCACTGGAGGCCGCGGCGCAGGAGTAGCGGCCGCTCAATACGGCAGCCCGCTCAAATTGCGCTGTATCAGCGCCGCCCTTCATGAGTAATGAAGGATCGCCGACCAGCAAGGAGCTGACGTGTTTGGGATCCACGGTTCGGCATTAGTCGCAAAAATCGGCCGTTATGGGGGGATATGCAGCCGCTGCACCAGAGGCGGGAATCGCGGGTCGGAGCGGAGCGAATCCATTTCGGGATCCAGTGCCAGGTACGTGATGTGGGAATCCCGTTCGTCATAGGCCCGTTCGAGCCACTTGAAAGCCTCGTCTCTCTCCCTGAGCGCACCATAGATTGTGGCAATTAAGTACGGCGAAACGTAGGCGGACTGCGCCTTCCGCTCGAGCCGTAGGAGGATGGCTTTGGCCTCGGCATTTCTCCCGACCGCCGCATACGCATAGCCGAGGTCGGAGACCATCAGCGGAGTCGTTCCCAATCGATTGGCATACTCCAGTTCTGGAATTGCTATAGAATACTGCCGTTCGCCCACGTAAGCCTGGCCAAGGCACCAATGCCCCATGGAGAAATTAGGATCCAGCTCGAGAGTTTTTTTGCACTGCTCGACCGCTTCAGGGTATCGACGCCCATCACGGTACACTCTCCCGAGCGTGCTGTTAACCGGAAGAGACAGTGGATCGAGCTCGCGTGCACGTTTCAGCTCCGAGATAGCGCGCTCCGCTTTCCCGATATTAATAAGGTGTTCGCCGTACCAATGGTGTGCGATGGCAGAATTCGGATCGAGTGCAATGGCGCGCTGAAAATCTCGTTCGGCAGCTTGCCAATTGAATTCCCAGCAAGATGCGGCTGTGGCTCTCGCCGTGTAAGCCTCTGAGAGTGTATCGTTAAGCCTCAGCGCCTTATTGGCAAATTCCTTTACCTTGGGAAAACTCTTGTCGGGTGGAAGCAGTTCGTATGTCCCCAAGAGATCATAAGCAATGGCAAGACCGGAGTATGCTTGGGCGTACTCCGGGTCTCGTCGTACGGCCTGTTCGAAATATCCCACTGCCTTACTCATCGCCTCGCTGTTACGTCTGGCAAGGAAGTACCGGCCTCGCAGATAATCCTCATATGTTTCGGGATCGAGACGTTTGTTTGAATCGGAGCTTGCCACCGGTTGCGCACCGATTTTGCTCTCTATTCTGCCGGCGATGTCACGGGCCACATCGCGTTGCAGATTGAGCACATCGCGAATATCGCCCTCGAAGGCGTCGGCCCAAATGTGTTGTTCGGGCGACGTCCTAATCAATTGGACAGTAATGCGAACTCGATCTCCACTTCGCCTGACTGTCCCTTCCACCAGGGCCTTCACGTTGAGCTCGTGACCTATTTCCGGGAGCGGCCGGGCGGTTCTTTTATAGCGCATGATCGATGTCCGCGAGATGACGCGAAACGAACCCATCCGGGCCAGCTCGGTAATGAGCTCTTCCGTCATGCCATCGGCGAAATACTCATCCCCACCGTCGCCCCCGAGAGTTGTAAGGGGCAGGACCGCAATCGAATCGATCTGTGGCTCTTTTGCCTCGGCCGAAGGATGCGCAACCCGGTTCCAGATAAACCCGCCAACAGCCGCCGCCAGGAGCGCGCAGGTTGAGGCCATTGCTGGCCCGGCGATCCGGTGTTTTCCTGCCGCTGGCTCGGCCGCCGGCGTCTGCCGGGCTTCCCGAGGCTCCGAAGCAGGCGCTTGAGCCGTCTCCGCCGTGACAAGAAATCGATACCCTACCCCAGGGACCGTTTCAATGTAATGCGGATTCTCCGCAGAGTCCCCTAACCGCTCGCGCAGCCGGTTGACCGCGACATTCAGACTGTGATCGAAATCGACGAATGTCCCGTTCGGCCACAGCCTCAACCGCAGCTCTTCGCGCGTCCGCAGCCGCCCGGGCTCTTCTATTAGGCAAAGCAGAATCTGTAAAGCCTGGCCCTGGAGTCGAATCTTTGTACCGCGCTTCCATAGCTCGCCCGTCTCGACATTCAACCGGAATGGCCCGAAACACCGAATCTCGCCAGATGCGCCGGCTGTCACTGCAGAACTCCTCCGAGCAGTCGACCAACTCGCAAGCGTAACGTGCGCACCCGATGAGGTCAAGCAGAGAGTTCACCCCTTCGCATTGCCGGTGACCCTGTCCTGTCCACGACCTGATTGCCGGGGTTCTCAATTACTTAGCGAGTGACCGGGAATTGACCTGGCGTGCATTGCTCAAAGCTCCTCGCTGAGCAAAGCTGTGCGCACGCGATCGAAAATTCGCTAACGAACAGAACGGAGATCACCGTAATAGGAGGACATCTATGTTTCGCGTTTTCGTACCAGCAGCTCGAACGTTAGCTCTCGTTCCGGGAATTCTGGCAGCTTTCATCTTCACCGGGGTCGGGCGAGGCGCCCCGGACCTGGCGTGCACCGTTCACGTGACGCCCGGGCACTCTATTCAGAACGCGATTGATGGCGCTGCAACCGGAGCTACCATTTGTGTCGATGCGGGCACTTACCACGAGAACCTGGTTATCGCTAAGGATGGCATCACACTTAAGGGCGAAGGACCGGAGAAAACGATCCTTGAACCGCGAGCGAAACCCGCGCAGGTCTGCCTTAAGATAGAAATCGAACCTATCGGCTACGAGAGTTTTGGCGTCAATGGCATCTGTGTCGCTGACGTCAACGACGAGGGTGACATCCTTCGGGTAGTGAATGACGTACGCGTGACCGGCTTCACTGTGCGGAATTTCCCGGGGGTTGGCATCATATTCGCCGGCACGAACCGGCCCCGCGCCGACCACAATGTAGCGGCGAACAATCAAAGCTACGGCATTACTGCCTTCACCTCCATACACGGCACGTTCGAGTACAACGTAAGTTACGGGAGTGGTGATGCGGGCTTCTACGTCGGCAACTCGCCAAATGCCCACTTCACGGTCCAATACAACACCGCTTTTGCCGACCTCTGGGGAATCCTCGTGCGGGATGCGTCCATAGGCAGTGTGAGGGACAACCTGCTGCGCGACAGTTGCTCGGGCCTGGTCTTCCTGAACTCGGGCACCACCACCGGCGTGCACGATTGGCGCGCCTCACACAACATCGTGGCGCACAACGACAAATTCTGCTCGGCAGAGGCGGCGGAGCTGCCGTTTTCGCTAACCGGCGTGGGTATCCTGATCGCCGGCGGCGACCACATCGTGGTTCGCGAGAACAGGGTGCGCGAGAACAAGCCGGGCGGTGACCCGAGTATCATCCACGGCGTCCCACTCGCCGGGGGTATCGTTGTCGTTTCCAGTGCCGACATCTCCATTTTCCCGGGATTTTATGGAGGTGTGGCGGAGCACAACATCATCGTGAATAATACTGTACGTGACAACCAGCCCTTCGACCTCGTCTATGACCGCTTCGGCTCGGGCAACCACTTCATTTTCAACACGTGTGACACATCGTCTCCTGCCAGGCTGTGCCGGTGAGGGAGTAACCTGAGCGCTGTTCGCAACAATCGGCAGTTCCGGCGTACTCGGCGCGAGCCAGAAGAATCGCCGATGTATGTTACGGCAGGTTGACGCGGCCAAGCTATGTCTATCGACCTCTATATCCCCGCCAAACGTACTCGAGTGCCAGGGGCAAGGTCTGGGCCTTAGCTCCGCGATCGCAATGTCTCGCTTTCTTCGCAAACACAAATTGGTAGGGATAGCCCTTCTTCGCCAGCACCTTTGCCATGCGCTCATTGGCCAGAACCCAATCGTGGTACTCGTCGCGCCGAATGAGGTTATCGGCGTCGCCCACCTCGAGCCATAGGCGCAGTGGTTTTTTCGGACTGTTGGGTATGAGCGAGTCATGGAACTCCCAGGCGCCACGAGGTGTTGCTGGGTTGTCAGGCCATTGTTGATACACAAAAGTGCCCGAATAGCTCAAGACGCGGTGATAGAGATCCGGCCGATACCAGGCCATTGCCATGGCGGCCGCTGCGCCGGAGCTGCAGCCCATCGCTGCGCGGCCCTCGGGATTCCTGGTTAACTTGACGCCATAACGCGTCTCGACCAGTGGCAGAACTTCGGTCTCGACAAATTCTGCGTACCTGCCCGACATCGTGTCGTATTCGAGCCCGCGCTGGCTTCCTTGCGCATCTCCGCCGCCGTTGCCAATCGAGATCGCGATCATCGCAGGCACTCGTTTTTCCGCAATCAGATTGTCAAGAGTGGCAAATAGCATTTGATCGGGACCGTCCGTCCCGACAATGAACGGGGCCTCCGTACCCGGGACATATTGTTTCGGAATATAGACGGCAACTTTTCGGGTATACGGAGCGGGATAGCTTTTCACCAGCAGCTTGGCCGGATTGGCGGGATCTACGGCCAATCGGCCCGGCTCACGCGCTACACCCGGATAGATCTTACTATCCTTCGAATCCATTGTGAATTCGACAATCTGGCCTTTCGGCACACCTTCCTTCGCGGTTGTCCCGCTGTCGGCAGTGTGTGTCGCGCCGATAATGAAGTTCCCATTCTGTTTTGCCGAAGGAAGCCGCCCGTCGGGGAGTTCCTTCGCCTTTACATAGCCCTCTGTGTGAGGATCCCTCGTCGGCGCGTCGACCTGAACTGGCTTTGCCGGAGTCGACGGAGCTTGCTTTTCCGCCAGGCAAAGACTGCTGATGCAAACAGCAATGACACTCTTGCGTAATGTGGAAGTCATCGGAATCTTGACCGATGCTATCGAAAGAATGTGCGAGTACAAATATTTGCACCCTCAGATCCACACGTGGCGGCCAGTAAAGACGTCGGGCGTTTCACTGGCTACTCCGGCCGCCCCGCTTCCGCGGAAATGCGTTACGAAGGATGACCGAGGTCGCAGGCGTCCGGTTCCCGGCAAGACGTGCCAACGATCACAACGGCGTTAAACTAGGCGAAATTAACGAGGCCATCGGCCTACTCCCATCGAGAAAGAAGCGCGGCGTAGCATTCAATACGACGACGCGTCGCCTCACGCTGTTAGCTGAAGGGCGAGCTTGCCGAGATGGTGTTCGTTGAGACTGCGCTGAGCGTCGGCGGCCCGCTCGAGCGTGAAGGTCCGCGCGATGTGGACTTCAAAGGGCCCGGCATCGATCAAATGATTGAGC
>DATBHS010000059.1:0-3093 GCA_036557345.1 Bryobacteraceae bacterium | reverse complement strand
GTTTAGGTAGCACTAATCCTGAGCTTAAACTCGCCACATCTAGTGTGCAACTATATCCGTTCGCAAAACTAGGGCACGTTCGGGCCGGGTTGTTTACTATTTAGGTATGGCTAATTCCGTATGCCGCGCTAGCAGGTGGTTAATCGACCGATGAGGGTGGGCTTTCCACAAACACTTGTTTGTGCTTTGCCGCTTCTCTTAATCATTGGCATTCCGCTAATGCTGAATGGCCAGAGCGGGACTGCGGCATCGCTTTCCGGCACGGTGACTGACGAGAGCGGGGGAGCCGTAGCTGGCGCTACCGTCAAGTTGAGGTTTGTCAGTAACCGGGCGGAGCGAACGGCAAAAACGGGACCTGAGGGCCGGTTTCTGTTCCTGGAGCTCACTGCCGGAGAATATCGCCTGGATGTCGATGCGCAGGGTTTCGGGCCTGTGGCCCGTCAGGTAACGTATGAAGGGGTTCCGATTCGGCTGGATATCACTCTTTCGACTGCGGCGGTGAAGACGGAAGTGACGGTCACGGACAGCACAAGCGACCGGGTGGCGCCGGCACACGTCAATATCACGCCGCAGCAAATCGATCGCATGCCGACCGAGAGCGTTAACTCACCCTTCAGTTCGCTGATCACGATGACCACACCTGGCGCGGCCGCCGACTCGAATGGCTCGTTTCATCCACTCGGCGACCACGCAGAAGCTTCCTTTGTAATCGACGGGCAGCCGATTACGGATCAGCAGAGCCGCACTTTCTCGACGCAGGTCTCGCTGAATGCATTGCAATCTGTGGAGGTGCGCGAAGGGTCGCCCGGCGCCGATGTTGGAGACAAGACCAGCATGGTCATCGTTGCGCAGACGCGGAGCGGTCTCGACCAGCGCAGCCCTCATGGGGCGATCAACATCTCTCGGGGTTCGTTTGATACGTCTAGCGGCAGCGCAAACATAGGGTTCGGAACCGGTAAGTTCGGTTCATTCACCGCTGTGGATGCGCTCAACAGCGGTCGCTTTCTCGACGCGCCGGAAATTGTTCCTCTGCACGCCAATGGCAATGCGGAGAACGTGATCGAGCGGCTCGACTATAGAGGGACGGATAAAACAAGCCTCCAGCTCAACATGAGCCTGAGCCGCTCCTGGTTCCAAACGCCCAACACTTACGATCAGGAGGCACTCGAACAAGACCAGCGGCAAACGGTTGCGAGCTTCAACATCGCGCCCCAATTTATTCACCTCTTCAACGCCCACTCCTTCGACCAGACCAATCTGTGGGTACGTCAGGACAAGATTCGTTACTATCCGTCGGACGATATCTATTCGGATACGCCCGCTTATCTGCAACAAGCGCGACGTCTGACGAACGCTGGCATTCGCTCGGAGTACAGCTTTAACAACGGCCGCCACAATGCGATTGCCGGCATCGAATTCAAGCACACCTTCCTTGCCGAGCAGTTCGCCACGGGGTTGACCGACCCAACATACAACAGTCCCTGCCTGGGTGCGGAGGGAACGCCGTCGCCCAATACGAGCGTGACCGCCACGCGGCAGTGCGCCGGTATCGGCCTGACGCCCAATAGCGGTTTTCTGCCCGCATTGCTCGCCATCGATCTCACCCGCGGCGGCCGGATCTATTCGTTCCGCGGTTCGACCGACATCAAGCAGGAGGCCCTCTTCGCTCAGGACTACATTAAATTTGGAGACTTCACCTTAGCGGCCGCGCTGCGCTTTGACAAGTACAACGGGCTGGTGAGCAACCACGGCGTACAGCCTCGGACCGGGATTGTTTACCGCTCCGCTTTTCTGCGGACAAATTTTCATGCCAACTACTCGCGCATTTTCATCACCCCTTACAACGAAAACCTGATCGTGGCCAGCTCCAGCGGACCCGGGTCCATTTCCTCGTCCCTGGGCGCAGCGGCTTCCGCGGTTCTAAATACCGGTCACCGCAACCAGTTCAATACGGGTTTCGAGACGCCGGTGCGTCGTTTTTCTATTAGCGGCGAATACTTCTGGAAGTTCACATACGGAGGGTACGATTTCGATGTCCTGCTCAACAGCCCTCTTACGTTTCCCACGCAATTTCGGAAATCAAAAATCGATGGTGGATTGGTGCGCGCGACGCTGAATCCGCTGCATGGCTTCAGCGGATTCTTCACTGCGAGTCATGTGCGCTCGCGCCTTTTCGGCCCTCAGGTGGGCGGATTCAGCTTCAGTGCTCCATACAGCAACGTTGCGCGCCCCGACCACGACGAAGGGCTGGCAATGAACCTCAACTTGCGCTACCAGTTCGGCCGTCGGGGTCCCTGGATCAGTGCGTCATACCGGTACGATGGCGGCCTGGTGGCGGTCGCCGTGCCGGGCGTCGAAACCGCGTTGCAACTCACCGGCGACCAGCAACAGCAGATGGGACTGCATTGCGGCTCGGTGTTCGCGACGGTTTCCACTCCCATCCGATCTTGCGCCGGGATTGTGAGCGCGACGCGCATCCGCATTCCGGCGCCCGGAACGGAGAACGACGATACGCATCCGCCCCGGATTGCGGTGCGAAATACCCTGGATCTGGCAGCGGGGATCGACGACATCTTTCATCACGGGGATCAGAGCGTGGGATTGCGCATCGAAGTTGTCAATCTCAACAACGTCCAGGCGTTGTATAACTTTCTCTCAACCTTCTCCGGCACGCATTTTCTGACACCCCGGAGTATCACCGTGGGACTCCGTTACGCGTTCTGAGCAGACGCCTTGGTACGGCGGTCATAATCATCAGGATTGTCGTCGCCCCGCAATGAAGATCGCAACAGGTTCCGTTAGGGAATCGCGAGCGAGCGAGAGCTCGGGTATGGTGGTCGCGCAGCTAGATCTATTCCCAGCTCAAGGAACCCCAATGAGCAGACCGCCGCTCATACCGATTGACTTTTGATGGCCTCTCGCGAAGCTGTAGTCGTAGGCCGGTTCAAGATACCAGCCGAAGCGATGTTTGCCGGTTGGCCAGAACATAAAGTCTGCCGCGATTTCTCCAGCTATCGAGTTACTCCATCTTCCATTTTGCTTGAGGTGAACCCATTGCGGGCCAACTCCGAGCATAAATTCCGCTTTCCTCGA
>DATBHS010000058.1:0-5841 GCA_036557345.1 Bryobacteraceae bacterium | reverse complement strand
GCCTAGAATCTAACCTTCTGCGTTCGCAGCTATGCACCCGCCCTAAAACGAATCCTCGATCCACCCTAAATCTACTTCACCCAGAGTCCGAGCAATCGGAGCCTTACAAATATTGGCCTCGCCCGTTTTCACACAAACTCTAGCGGTCGCGGCTCGGTTTAGACGTCGAGGTTCCGCACGTCCAGTGCGTTCTCTTCGATGAACTTACGGCGGCTTTCGACGTCTTCACCCATCAAGGTGGAGAAGATGGGCTCGGTTTCCGCGAAGTCCTTCAGATCCACCTGGAGAAGGGTTCGCGTTTCGGCGTTCATGGTGGTCGACCAAAGCTGCTCGGCGTTCATCTCGCCCAGACCTTTGTAGCGCTGGACGTTCACTTCACGGGTACCCTCGCCTTTTACGGTGTTGAGCAGATCGCGCCAGCCTTGAAGCGACTCGCGCGACGAATCCTTTACTACCGTAAACGGCGGAGTATTCAGGCGGGCCACCTGCTTGACGAGGGCGCGAGTCTTACGAAATTCCGGCAAAGAAAGGAACTCCGTATTGATGTAGCGAGTCGCGTTCGTCGGATCGCGATACCCGATCATCCAAGAGGAGTGTTCCTCTTCGCCTTCCACGGTAACGTCGAGCTTCGCCTGGCGCAACCGCTCTGCCACAGCCTTGACGCTCTCCTCGTTCTGTAGGTCGGCCTTGTTATCGATGGGCAGAGTGACGTCCGAGAGCACCTCGACGACCCGCGGATCGCGAACGCGCCGCTCCAGCTTGCGGGTGATCTGCGCCAGCTCATCGAGCTGCATGAGGAAGGCCCGAAGCTCGGCGCCCTCGATCTTCGGCCGGTTGCCGTTTACAGCACTTCCCAACTCGACCGAAAGGTTTTCCGTCGCACGCCGCAGAATCTCGCGCGTGAACTCCTTGTCGTCTTTGATGTACTTTTCGCTTTTGCCCTTCTTGATCCGGTACAGCGGCGGTTGCGCAACAAATACTTTTCCGCGCGTAATCAATTCCTGCATGTGGCGGAAGAAGAACGTCAGCAAGAGCGTGCGAATATGCGAACCATCGACGTCCGCATCGGTCATGATGATGATCTTTCCATAGCGAAGCTTCGCGAGGTCGAAATCATCTCCCTTGCCGATGCCGGTGCCAATGGCGGTGATCATGGCGCGAATCTCTTCGTGCGAGAGCATCTTGTCATAGCGCGCCTTTTCTACGTTGAGGATTTTGCCTTTGAGCGGAAGAATCGCCTGATAGCGCCGGTCGCGGCCTGATTTCGCGGTGCCGCCCGCCGACTCGCCCTCGACCAGGAAGAGTTCACACCGATCAGGATCTCGCTCCTGGCAATCGGCAAGTTTGCCTGGCAGGCCGCCCGAATCGAGCGCGCCTTTACGGCGCGTTAAATCTCTCGCTTTACGCGCAGCCTCTCGCGCGCGGGCGGCGTCGATCGCCTTCGAGATGATTTTCTTGGTAACAGTCGGGTTCTTATCAAAAAATTCACCCAGCTTCTCGTTAACGAGTTGGACAACATATCCCTGTATATCGGAATTGAGTTTGCCTTTAGTCTGGCCCTCGAACTGTGGCTGCGGCAGCTTGACGCTTACAACAGCAGTCAGACCTTCACGAACGTCGTCGCCTGTGAGATTTTCTTTGGGATCTTTGACCAGACCGGAGGTCTGCGCGGCCGCGTTGATGGTGCGTGTCAACGCACTACGAAACCCGCTGAGATGAGTTCCGCCGTCGACGGTGTTGATGTTGTTGGCGAAGCTGAAGACGTTTTCCGAGTAGGAGTCGTTATATTGCAGTGCTACTTCGATGTTCAGTTTTCCGCCATTCGGCAGATCGCGTTCACCTTCAAAATGGATGGGCTTATCGTGCAGGGCTGACTTGCCGCGGTTGAGATGTTTGATGAACTCCGCAATTCCGCCGCTGTAATAGAATTCTTCCGAACGGATGTCGTCACCACGCTCGTCCGTCAAAGTGATCTTGAGGCCCTTATTCAAGAAAGCCAACTGGCGGAGCCGCCCGGCCAGCGTATCGAAGTTGAATTCGGTGACGTCCATGATGGTCGGATCGGCCTTGAACGTGATCTTCGTCCCGGTTTTATTCGACTTGCCGGTCTGCGTGAGCGGCCCTTTGGGAATTCCGCGCTCGTAATCCTGTTCCCAGGTGGCCTTCTTGCGCCAAATCTCGAGGTGTAGAGTCTCGGCTAGCGCGTTCACGCAACTCACGCCGACACCGTGGAGGCCGCCGGACACTTTGTACGAGTTTGAATCGAATTTGCCCCCCGCGTGCAGCTTAGTCAACACAACCTGCGCGGCGGAAACGCCTTCCTCTTCGTGTATATCGACGGGAATGCCGCGCCCATTATCGACGATGGTGATTGAGTTATCGATATGGATCGTGACACCGATCTCGGTACAGTAGCCTGCAAGTGCCTCGTCCACAGAGTTGTCCACCACTTCGTAAACCAGGTGATGCAAGCCCATTTCACCTGTGGATCCGATGTACATGGCGGGCCGCAGGCGAACGGCCTCGAGCCCCTCCAGGACCTTGATACTGCTGGAATCGTAATTTTCAGTTTGAGACACTGTTGGCATACTTTCGATGTTCAAAAGCGCTATGAAGAACCGCAAGACGTATGCGGCCGCCTCCAGCGCATCCATTACCTTTCCGTTACTTCTCCGCGTTCAGATGCGCATCGGCATCACGACGTAGCGGTACACTGTGCCGGCTGCACCGGCATGAGGACGGAATTCTCCCGCTGAATTCGCATCTTTAAAGTGGAACTCCACTTCACTCTGTCCGACTGATCGCAGGAAGTCGAGCAGGTACTGGGCATTGAAGCCGATCTCAATATCGGGGCCGCTGTAATCTACGGGAATCGTCTCTTCGCTCTCGCCGGTTTCGGAAATCGAAGAATAGATTTTCAACTCTCCGCTCCCGATCTGAACGCGAATCGCGCGCGAGCGCTCATCCGCGAACTGGGCCACGCGCTCAATAGAAGCTTTTACCTCATCGCGCTGCAGAATAATCGTGTGCGGATGTTCCTTGGGCAGAACACGCTCATAGTCCGGGAAGTTTCCAGTCAGCTTACGGCTGAGCAGCAGACGCTTGTCAATCCGAAAGAAGAGATGATTTTCATTACCCGAAAAATCTACTTGCTTGCCTGAATCGTCGCTTGCAAGCTTTTGAATCTCGCTCATCGCTTTCTTCGGAAGCAACGCGCGGTAAGCTGCACTCAGTCCGGACAGGTCAATATGCTTTTCAATGAGCGCGAGCCGGTGCCCATCGGTGGCCACCATAACCAAGCCGGTCTCCCTGAGAATTAACAGTGCGCCGTTCAGCGTGAAGCGGGATTCTTCCGCCGAGATCGCAAACGTAGTGCCGGCAATCATCTCCGCAAGCACAGCCAGTGGAATTTCAGCGAGCTGTTCCGGCATCTCGGGAAGTTCGGGGAAACTTTCCCGCGACATGCCGGCGATGCGCGTTCGAGAGCGTCCGCATACGAAACTTGCCCACTGGTTCTCTGCCAGCTTTACTTGGACATCGGCATCCGGCAGCAATCGCACATAATCAAGCAGCCGGCGTGCCGGAATCGTGCCGGCTCCTTCCTTCTTCACTCTGGCCGGGCAAGCACAACGAATGCCCAACTCGAGGTCGGTGGCAGTCAACCAGACCTGATCGTGATCTGTCTCAATCAGAATGTTCGACAGAATCGGTATGGTCGTCTTCTTTTCCACCACACCCTGCGTGAGGCCCAGCTCGCGTACCAGATCTGACTTGCTAACCAAGAATTCCATGGCCTGACTTGTGAGACTTCCTTGCTCCTTTGCGGAACCTTCTTCCTAAGAACGTGTATTGAATAAGCAGTAGAAGAGTACCGTATTAGGAGGAACTGTGGAAATGTTGAATTCTTCCTAAATTATAGCAAAATCTGCTGCTTGCATGGTTTGCGGCCTGTGGATTACCTGCCAAGGGAAGCTGGGAAAGAAGGGTCTCTATTCGTATTGCACAGCTTTCAACCGGGCCGACGTGCATATCCAAGTGGAAAACTCTCATAGCCCTATTGAAGTGAGTCGATTAGCGAGAGGATAAGGTTGTTCAAATCCTCATCGCGCTGGCGCAGGTCGTCAATCTTCTGCACCGAATGAAGGACTGTGGTGTGGTGTTTTCCCCCGAAGTACCGCCCAATCTCCGGCAGCGAGGCATGTGTCAGTTCCTTGACCAAGTACATTGCGATCTGCCGCGGATAGGCGATCTGCCGCGTATTGCTTTTCATTTTCAGTTGAGCCGGTTGCATGGAAAAGCGATCTCCCACAGCTCGCAAGATCGATTCGACG
Organism: Bryobacteraceae bacterium; assembly: GCA_036557345.1. GTDB lineage: Bacteria > Acidobacteriota > Terriglobia > Bryobacterales > Bryobacteraceae > Bog-105. The sequence continues at coordinate 1,510 of DATBHS010000058.1, read as the reverse complement.
GAGATCTTCCGCTCAGTGCCGGTGCTGAGATGTTTGAGCGTTTGTTGCGCCATGGCGAGCGTAATAGGCTGCCCAGTGATGGAGGAAACTGCAATCAATCGGGTTAGCGCGCCCTCCAATTCGCGAACATTCGACTTTGTCTTCGTGGCGATGAAGATGCGAACATCCTGAGGCAGCGCGACGCCATCCGATTCAGCTTTCTTGTCGAGAATGGCCATCTTCGTCTCGAGATCCGGCGGTTGCACATCCACCATCAATCCCCACTCGAAGCGCGAGCGCAGGCGCTCTACCAGTCCCGGAAGCTGGTTGGGCGCAGAATCGCTCGAAAGGACGATTTGCCTCTGGTGATCATAGAGCTCGTTGAACGTATGGAAAAACTCTTCCTGCGTGCGTTCCTTGCCGGCGATAGTGTGGATGTCGTCGATCAGCAGCACGTCGGCCGAGCGGTAGTGGCGGTGGAAAAGCGGCATTCGATCGAGCTTGATGGACGCGATCATCTCATTCATGAAACGCTCACTGGACGTGTACACCACGTTCAGTCCGCCGAAGTTGTCGATCAGACTGCGCCCGATGGCATGCATGAGGTGGGTTTTGCCTATCCCGACCCCACCGTAGATGAACAAGGGGTTGTAGCTTCTTGATGGCATTTTGGCAACCGCCTGCGCGGCCGCATGGGCCAACTGATTTGAAGCGCCAACAACGTAGGTTTCGAAGGTAAGTCTCGGGTTCAGCCAGGCCGCGGTGTCTTCAAACAGGGGTTCGCTCGAAAGCGTGCGTCCGTTCACGCCGTATCCGCTGCCGTGTCCCGCAGCGGCGGCGTTAGCGAGTGCCTCGACCCGGTACAGAATCCGCTGGACAGGAAGATTCAGCTCCTGAATCGCCGCGCGGATCTGCGATGTGTACTCCTGACGAATCCAGGCCTCCGTACTTTCATTCGGAACTCGGACGATTAGTTCTCCACCGTGTAATGAGCTGAGAGCAGTCTGAGAAAACCAATTCTGGTATGCTCCCGCGCTGAGCCTTACAGCCAGCCAGCTTTTAATTTGTTCCCAAGTGTCTGCCAACGAATGGGACTCCTTTGTCCGGAGAACGACGGACTTTTCCCACAGCTTTTCCACTCTTGTGGAAAACAAGTTGGGAAGACTTGCCGGTGAGCTATTTTCGCCGCCATCAAGGGGGCCAGCGATGCGTTTCGGGGGAAGCGTTTCCGTTCTTCGGAAAAATCAGTCTATCATACGTGCGGAGTTTTGAAACAGAAATCTAAACTTTCTATAAATGACTGCATGCGAATGGGTTATACATAGCCTGGATCGACGATCGAGCGCAGGAGAAAGGCGTCCATCCCGTATTTGTTCACACTAAATTCCAAGGTTACAACCACATGAATTGACTTTCACAACAAAGTCATCGGAGAATGTCGGTTAGCCCCTCAAAGCGGGAGTAACTCAGCTGGTAGAGTGCAACCTTGCCAAGGTTGATGTCGCGGGTTCGAATCCCGTCTCCCGCTCCA
>DATBHS010000057.1:0-35803 GCA_036557345.1 Bryobacteraceae bacterium | reverse complement strand
GGCTGAATCAAATTGAAATCTGGTTCGCCAAAATCGAGCGTGATGTCATTGCCAGAGGTGTTTTCACATCAGTATCCGATCTTTCTCGCAAGCTGATGAACTATATTCGCGCTTCTGCCCGATCCGCTCGCCCGATCCGCTTGAGTTACACCAACATCAAACGCCGCGTGTCCACTTCAGCTATCGCTGGGACGACCCACTAGTTTAATGCCGAAGACCGCTCGCGAATCATCGCGGCTCAGCAAGCTTGTTTACGGACGCTTGACGAATCCGAACAGCGCGTCGCCGGCCCCGACGATCACATACTGCGCTCCGTCGAGCTCGTAACTGATCGGGCCGTTACTGACCGCTGCGCCGAGATTTGCGTGCCAGAGCGGATCCCCGGTCCTCGCGTCCAAAGCGATGAAGTTACTAGACGTATCTCCTGTAAATAGCAGGTTTCCTGCGGTGGTCAACACTCCCGAGCGCACACCTGTACCTTCCCACTTATGACTCCAGCGGATCTTTCCCGTCTTGTAATCGATCGCCTGCAGCATTGATTCTCCGCCACCGCCCCGATCGTTACCGCTCCAGCCCTCTGGCTTTTCCGTGTCATCGAAAATGTAGTACTCGCTGAAGGCGCGCGTCGCATTCACATAGAACAATCCTGTTGCGGGGCTGAAGCTTGGAGGCGGCCAGTTCGCTGCGCCTCCCTGGTTGGGTGTGACAAGCGCCCCATCCACTTGCGGCTCCTTTGCGGGATTTGGAATTGGCTGCCCGTTGGCGTTGACGCCTTTGGCCCAGTTTGTCTTGACGAACTCGGAAGTGATGACATTCTTTCCGTTCGTTCGATCGAGGACAAAGAAGTAACCGTTCCGGCTCGCCTGGGCAAGAAGTTTGCGCGCGCGACCATCGACCTCGCCGTCGAATAGAATGGGCGTCTCCACTGCGTCCCAGTCGTGTGTGTCATGGGGCGACGGCTGAAAGTACCAGGCGAGTTTGCCAGTGTCGATATGCAAGGCGACGATAGATTCGGTGAAGAGATTATTACCCTTGCGCCCCTTCCCGGCTGTTACCGGTTGCGGATTGCCGGTCCCCAGGTATAGCAGCCTGAGTTCCGGATCAAAGGTACTTGGCACCCACGTCATTCCACCCCCATGCGCCATCGCTTCCACGTTAGGCCAGGTTTCAGAACCGGGTTCCCCGGGTTTAGGTACCGATGACCAGTGCCACTGAAGTTCACCCGTTTCCGGATCGCGTGACTCGAGATAACCGGGGATATCCAGGTCATCTCCACTCACGCCCACGATCACGTGATTCCCGATGACTACGGGCGCGACACTCGCTGTGTAGTACTGGTCCAAGTCACAAATTTGCTTGTGCCAGCGCTCAGATCCGTCCTTGCTGTTCAGAGACACGAGATGGCAGTCTGGTGTTTCGAAATAGAGCCAGTTCCCGTACATGCCAACTCCGCGATTGCCGAGATGCCAGCCGCCCTTCGAAGTCCAACTGAAATGCCAGATTTCGTGCCCGCTGCGCGCATCGATGGCAAACACGTGGTCGGGGATCGAAAAGTAAAGCACTCCGTCGACCATCAGGGGTGTGGACTTGACGATGCCTCCTAAATCTCCGGTAGCGCCGCTGGTTCGATAAATCCATGCCAGGGTGAGGGTTTGCACGTTCTCTGAGCTGATCTTTGAAAGCGTGCTGAACCGCCGACCGGAGTAATCACCGTTGTAAGTAGGCCACGAGTCGACCGGCGGCTGGAGCAGCTTTTTAGGATCGAGCGTTTGGGCCTCCAGCATGCAGCCGGCGGCTACAATGCACAGCAGCGAGCGAAGATTCATTTCAAAGTCTCCAGATACGCGACAAGGTCGTGGACGTCCTTATCGGTAAGCTTGTCCAGCAGCTCATCGTGCGCGGCGTACGGGTCATTCCGCTCGATCTTGAGCCCGGGCGTCCGGTTCCAGGAATAATATGTCCCGGCGGCATCCCGTAAGGCAATGGTGAAATCATCGATATGCACGAGCGTGCCCGATAGCGATTCGCCGTTCTCAGGCGTGACCTTCACGGTGACGGGCTTTTCTGCCGCGACCGCGCCACCGCTGCCAGGTGCCGCCGTGCGCGGAAACAGAAGGCGCTGTTGCAGAGTAGGCGGATCGTACCGGGATGCGATGCCGGCGAGGTCGCCCGTTGCCGAGTGACAAGCGCCGCATCCTCCGGCACCGCTGAAATACGCCGCTCCGGCCGCCGCGTCGCCCGTCATGACATTCAGCACCTTGGTGTAAGGCCCGCTTCGCAGCGTGTTATCCACTTGCTGATGAAGAAAGTGCGAGATGTCTTTGATTTGATCCCCTGTCAGTTTCGCGATCGGCTTTCCTTCGACGCTCGGATGTTGTCCCTGGAGGTAGGGCTGCAGCGTGCTGCCATAGCGGTCGTGCAGCACCACGAGCGATCTGACCAGGTCGGGGCCATTTTTTGCTCCTCTAGCCAGTGGTCCATGGCAACTGCCGCAATCCGACATGTACACGGCACGACCTCGCTCGGCTGCTTCCGTATCGACGATTTGCTTATCATCCGGGCCCATCGAAAAGCCCCTGCGGACCCTTCGCGGAGAAGTTGTCTTTCCGTTCGACTGGCCGGTAGTTATATTCTTCGCCAGGTAATCCGTCACACTTGCAAAATCTGCCGGAGTGCCTTTGGCGCCGCGGCTGATCATATTTGCAACCACTTGCCCCCATTCTTCCCGCGTCCGTCCGCGCCCCAGGACCACAGTGGCCGGGTGACACGCTCCGCAGACTCGCTGTACCGTATCGCGCCCAGGCGCGTCCGGCAGTACGGGCGATTGTGCGAAAACTGCTGCTGCCGGGAGTACAAGGGCGGCGGTTCGAATCAATTTACTCCAATGAGGTTTGTTCATGCTGGACCATGCATTCCGAGTAAGCGCTTAACAATTCTACCCGTGCTGATTTCGTCTTTGGTAGCATGCTTCCGATCATGAATCGACGGCAAATGCTGACATCGGTGGCCGCAACGGCCACCTTGACTGCTTCGTCCGGAGGGCAATTGCGCGCTCAAACGACTAGCGGAAGGTTGAGGCAAGGCGTCTCCTACTGGACGTACCAGAAGTGGTTCACGCTCGAGGAACTCTGCAAGGAAGCTGTGAGAATCGGCTTGAAAGGAATCGATCTCGTCACGCCAGACCAGTACAGCGTCGTGCAGCGACATGGCCTGGTGCCCTCGATGACATCGGGCACGAATCCGAACACCATTCCGATCGGCCTCAATCGGGTTGAAAATCATGATCGCGTGCTCGCGAGCTTGAAGAACGACATTACGCTGGCATGTGCGGCCAAGGTGCCAAACGTGATCACCTTTTCCGGAAATCGCGGCGGCATGCCGGACGCGGAAGGACTTCAAAACTGCGCCGTGGCTCTGAACAAAATCAAGGCGTATGCCGAAGAGAAGGACGTCACGGTCAACCTGGAGCTTTTAAACAGCAAGGTGAACCACAAAGACTACATGGCAGACCACACTGCGTGGGGCGTCGAACTGATGAAACGTGTGAATTCCCCGAAGGTGAAGCTGCTGTACGACATCTATCATATGCAAATCATGGAAGGCGACTTGATTCGAACCATTCGCGAGAACATCCACTTCATCGGGCACTTCCATACGGGCGGCAACCCCGGGCGGCATGAACTGGACGACACTCAAGAGGTCACCTGGCGGGCGGTTGCCAGCGCCATTGCCGACACGGGCTACACAGGATTCTTTTCCCACGAATTCGTCCCGGTCCGCACGCCGCCAATTAAAAGCCTGGAGCAAGCGTTCGAGACCTGCTCGGTGTAACGCTCTCGCGCGCCGATCTGGCTACCGGAAAGTCCGCAAACGCGTCCAACGTGAAGTGGGAATCCGTATATTTTCTTTGGATCCTAAAGCCCCCGGCTTACGTTGACATTGGTATGGGCTTTACGATTGCAGCAGAGGAAAGCCTTCTCCAGAATCTTCGGGAGAACTATCGAGAAGCGTTTCGCTCCTTCGCCGATGCGGCCGAGGAATGGATGCTGCTGCAGGACTCCGAAGGTGCGGATCTGTCCCGGATTCAGGAGGCGCATGTTCGAATCCGGGACGCACAGAGAACGTGCCGGGATGCGCGAGACAGACTGGCCTGCCTCCTTCTGGCAAGACGCCGGGAGAGCCTCACGTGCCGCTTTGCACCGGAACCGGCTCAGCTCGAACTGCTCAAGTTCGTGTCGCAACTGGAGTTGATCATAGCGAGCGAGGGTGAACAAGGGCGAGGCATGCCTCGCCACTACCTGACATCGAGTGGCCTGTAGGAAGCGTAAGCCCTGTATAATCCGTAAAACCACATAATTTTTCGAAATTCTTCCGTCCCTGGTACCGAATATTCGGCATCGTGCTGCAAGTTGCATGGTTAGATATCTGGTATATCAATTGCGTATAACCGCAGCATTACTTGTAAGGTTTGGGGGGACGGCAATGAGCGCTCGTATAGTAAACCTCTCTAAAATCTGGCGGCTTTGTGGGTTGATTTCTTTCACGGCGATCGCACTACAGGCCCAGACCGCGAGTATCTCCGGGACGATAACGGATGCAACCGGCGCAGGTGTGCCGGATGCCACGGTGGATGCGAAGAACGTCGGCACGGGCGCCACGCGAACCGCGACAACCGACAGTTCCGGAACCTACTCCATTCCAAACGTAGCGGTCGGCCAGTACGACATCAGTGTGGAGAAGCAAGGCTTTACCACTCTGCACTTCCAGAGCGTACAGATTACTGTGGCCCAGAATCTTACATTGAACGGAACCCTCGCAGTGGGCGCCGTTACAGAGTCGGTGAACGTAGCAGGGAGCACTGTGCCAGCCATCAACCTGGAAGATGCTCAGCTCAGCAATGTGGTCGACGAGCGGCGTATTGTCGATTTGCCGCTCATCACTCGTGACCCCTACTCGCTTGTCCTGTTATCGCCTGGCACCCTTCAGACGAGCAGCGACCTCGGCGGGTTCTCCGTCAACGGGCAGCGCGAGCGGAATAACAACTTTTTACTGGATGGCACTGACAATAACGATGCTTCCGTGCCGGGCATTCCGGGCGGGATCAGCGGCATCAACCCGGATTCGACGCAGGAGTTTCGCGTGATAACCAACAATTATCTTCCCGAGTTCGGGCGAAATTCGGGCGCGATTGTCGATATCGTTACACGCAGCGGATCGAACGATTTCCACGGCACGGCGTATGAATACAACCGCGTAAATGCAATGGCGGCGCGCGATTACTTCAACCCATCGCCCGACCCTCAGAATCCGTTCGTACGCAATCAGTTCGGGTTTTCGTTCGGCGGCCCGATCGTGAAGGACAAGACATTCTTTTTCGCGAATGCCGAATGGGACCGCTTCAGGACGACCCTGACAAATTCCGCGACAGTGCCCACGGCGGCATTCAAGACCGGTATTTTCGATTACAACGGCGAGGCGATCAATCTCGCCGATCCGGCATCGGCGAACAATGTCCTGGGGCTGAAGCTTGATCCGACGATGCAGAAAATTCTGGCGCTGTACCCCAATCCGAATGGACCGGCGGTGGACAGCATACGCGGCACTTACTTCTTCCCAACCAGCACGCCGCAGGACGCCGCGAACGTGACCTTCAGGCTGGATCATCGCTTCAGCGAAAAATACAGCGTATTCGCGCGGTACATTTATAACGGACTAGACAATGGCAACTCATTAGATGAGATTTTCCCCGGAGTCGGCGGCGTTGCCACCAACCAGCAGAGTCACAATGGAGCGTTCAACTTTATCGCCGCGTTCCGGCCGGACCTGGTAAACGAGCTTCGTTTCGGGCTGAACCGAACGGACGATCTCTTCACCTGTAATGGACACAATATCATCGACCAGAATGGCACCTTGGATCCCTTCGGATTCGGGACGGACTACAGTTTTGCCACCTCGACCAACGTTCCGACGATTGCCGACTTCGGCTGCAGCGCCTTGGGGGACAGCAACGGGCAGTTCCGTCGGGCCGGGACCTGGAATCTTGTGGATCACCTGTCCTGGATTGCCGGCAAGCACAATGTCAAGTTTGGCGGCGAATTCCGGTATGTGTACGACAACGGTTACGACGCATTCTTCGCCCGGCCGGTTGTCGATTTCACGGCTTTCGGCAACTTTAATATTCCCATCGTGAATTGCGCGACCTGCGGCCCTGACGACCAGGTAATTCAAACCATGGCAGCCGCCCTGCTGGGAGTCCCTGGAGTCCAATCGCAGACGCAGTTCTTCAATGCGGCAGGTACCCGCACGGCTACCGATTTCCGCAAGTTTGTGCAGCACGAGTACGGTTTCTTCATCCAGGATCAATGGAAAGTGCGGTCAAACCTTACGCTGGAACTTGGGCTTCGCTACGAATACGACGGCATCCCGTTCGAGCGGGACGGAAATCTATCGAACCTGTTGTATCAGCAGCCATGGGGCGCGCCGCCCATCACGTTCCAGCGAGTGGGGCCAGGCACGGGGTTGCCCCTTTACTACAGCGATCCTTCAAATATCGAACCGCGCGTGGGGTTAGCATGGGATCCGTTCCACGATGGCAAAACATCTTTTCGCGCTGGATACGGCATTTTCCACGACCGCATATTCGGAAACATTTTCACGAATCTCAAAGGCAATCCGCCCTTTATCGCAGGAGTGACGAATTTGCCAAATAACGATTTCGCCAATGGCATTGGTCCGCTGGTGACGCTCGGTCAATTGGCACCCCCGGCGACTCAACCGACTCCCTCCGCCAGCGTGGAGGACGGCAGCCTGTTGGCAGTCTCAATCCTCGATCCGAATTTGAAAACGTCATATACGCAAGCCTGGAATGCCGGGATTCAGCGCCAGTTGGGGAATGGCATGAGCATTGAAGTGAACTATGTAGGTTCGGGCACTCACCGCCTTCTCCGTTCGGTGGATGGAAATCCTCCGCTACCCTGGCTGGTCGCCGCCGCTCAAGCAAATGGCTTGCCGCCCGATTTTTCCGGCGGCGCCCTGCGCTTTGGTTCACCTCAAGTCACAGGAAATCTGGCTCTTTTTGAGCCGATCGTTATCCGGTCGGTTGGAAACGGCACCTACAACGGCTTGCAGACAACATTTACTAAACAGTTCAGCCACGGGGTACAGTTCCAGGCGGCGTATAGCTGGTCTCATGCCATCGACGATGCGGCCGACCCGCTTGTGGCAACGGCCGGGAACCGCAACATCGCCCGAAATTCTTTCAACCTGCACGAAGAACGCGGGACATCGGACTACGACTTGCGCCACAGGCTAATACTGAACTACATTTTCCAACTTCCGTTTGGGCCCGGTCACGCGCACTTCAATCATGGGTTTGCGGCACGGGTCCTTGGCGGATGGGAACTGTCCGGTCTGTCCACGTTTCAGAGCGGAACTCCGTTCGACATCTATAGCAGCCGGGATTCGGAGTACACGGGGCTGAGCAATCGCCCGGATATTGTTGGCGATCCATCGATTCCTGCCGGATCGCCACGAAACCAGGTTGGCCCTCCGATCACCGCCTTCGATATCCAACCGTTTGGGAGACCCGGAAATCTCGGACGGAATGTCTTTACGGGCCCACAATACTTCAACACGGATCTGAACCTGGCGAAGAATACAAGCATTACCGAGCGGATCAATCTGCAGTTTCGTGCCGAGTGCTATAACGTGTTCAACCGTATTCAGTTCGGACAGCCGGGAGAGTCGGGAGATACATTAGCGTCTCCATTGACATTCGGACAGGCGTTGTCGACGCTCACTCAGCCGGATGGCACCACTTCCGCGCGGCAGATTCAGCTGGCTTTAAAATTGATATTCTGACGAGCCCGTCAGGTTACCGCCGCGAACACGCGAGGCATGCCTCGCCACTACCTGGGACAAGCGTTTGTAGGGATCGGGCATGCCCGATCCGATTTGAAATGACTGGAACGGTTCAGGAGAAAGTGGTGTGCAGTCTGCCGCGACCGCGTTATTCTTCAGTAGGAGAGAATAAGACCGATGTGGAGCGATCGCAAACCCCAGGACCTCGCAAAGCCAAATCCGCCCGATAGCAGGACAGCCCGAGGCTTCGCCGAGTCAACCAATCTGGCCGTGATCGGCAGAGGAATGATTATCCGCGGCCAGGTGAGGAGCGGGGAGCATATTCAGATAGACGGCGAGGTGGAAGGCGGCCTTCAATTGCCGGGCTACGATCTCACAGTCGGAGCGCAGGGCAGAGTTCGTGCCGATGTGGCAGCCCGCGAAGTGGAGGTAGCCGGCATCATCGACGGCAACGTAGATGCCACGAAGAAAATTACGGTCCGCAAAGGAGGCCGTCTGCTCGGCGATCTGCGCACGCCCGGCATTGTGATCGAAGACGGGGCTTACTTTAAAGGCAAAATCGAAATCGTGAACAGCGAGACTCAGGCAAGCGCGAATGAGGCGAGCCAGAGTCCCAAGACCGCAGTAGCCAACGTCTAGCGAGCTAATAGCTCGTTCTTGTGAAAGCGGAGGCATTGCGGAATCCGTCCATTTCGCACAACCGTTGGAGCTGAGCCGCGCGCGTTAGCAAGCGTTTTGGCGTCAGTTATCGAAGGCACTGCGACGCGCCACTAGCGCTTCAGCAAATCCCGGCAAGCAGGATAGCCTGGAATGCCCGTGGCAGCCAGCACCGCGTTATTAATCGCGCGCGCCATCACTTCGGCGGCGACTGCGCCGATCGTGGTGACGTCTGCTCTAATGTGTGATTGGCCGGTGCCCGCTGCGAAAACAGTGTCGCCGTCGGCCGCTGTGTGGACCGGATTGATGACGCGCGCCAACCCATCCTGGGCCATCTGCGCAATTTTGGCCGACTCCGCCTTGCTCAATGCCGCATTTGTTGCAACGATGCCGATGGTGGTGTGACCCCCAGCCTGAGCTTCTTTGCCGCCGAGCAGAGCGCCTTGCAGGATTTCTTGCATGCTGTTCCGAAAAGCATGACCATCAGAAGCACGCGCGCCCGCGAGAATGCGGTGTGGAGCACGACAATCCAGCACATCGCCGCCGGCGTTTACTGCTACAATCGCACCCACAACTAACTCTGTACCGGCTTGAACGCTGGCCGTTCCGAGACCGGATTTCATCGCGTTCTTTGAGCCGAAAAATTTTCCGACCGTAGCGCCCGCACCGGCTCCCACATTTCCCTGAGGCACATCCGAACCGGAAGCCGCCCGACAGGCGGCATATCCGGATTGCCGGTCCGGCCGAATCTTGCCATCGCCAATACTGAGATCGAAAAGAATGGCTGCGGGAACGATGGGGACAACGTGGCGTCCAACTCGATAGCCTGATCCGTGCTCTTCCAGATACTGCATGACGCCGGTGGCGGCATCTAAGCCGTATGCACTGCCGCCGGCCAAAACAATCGCGTTCACCTGTTGGACCGTGTTGATGGGATTCAAGAGATCGGTTTCGCGCGTGCCAGGCGCCGACCCGCGAACGTCTACTCCTGCGACCGCCCCGCGGTCGAACAGCACGACGGTACAGCCTGTGGGACGTCGCAGATCCGTGAAATGTCCGACCCGAATGCCGCTCACGTCCACGATACTGCCGGGGAAAAGCTTCGGCTCGTAACCGGCCGTCATGTAGTCTCGACCTAGAGCCGCATGTGTGGCGGCGAGAGATGCAGCCGCTCCGAGAAACTTCCGACGCCCGAGGCCGCGATCGAGTTGTGCTTCCATATCACTCCTCCAGCTTTGCTTTGCGATGGGTGGCCGTGGGTGTATTCGTCGTCTCATCGACGTTGAACTATCTGGACCGCCTTTTGCTGAACACGCTTGCTCCTTTGATCATGGCAAGTCTGCATTTCGACCAGACAGGATTCGGGTTCTTGATCTCGGCCTTCTCCATCGCTTACGCGGCGAGCACTCTCGTGTCCGGCTGGATACTGGACCGTTTCGGAGTCAATCGCGGAATAACCGCGGCGGTAACCTGGTGGTCTGCTGCTGCAGTCGGCACCGGCTTGGCACAAAGTTTTGGGGGCCTCGCTGTTTGCCGGATTGCGCTCGGAATTGGTGAATCCGCGGGAGTCCCGGCGTTTGGCAAGGTGAATGGCCTCTATCTCAAGCCTGGGGAACGGGCTTTGGGAGCAGCCGTGAATCAGATCGGCCTTAGCTTGGGTGCGGCACTGTCAGTAGTATGGATCGGTCTGGCCATCTCGCGGGGCTGGCGCGCACCCTTCCTTATCACGGGCTGCTTCGGCTTTGCGTGGATTCCAATCTGGCTTTTCGTCAGCAAGAGAATTCGCCCCCAGTTCGCGGCAACTGAATTTAGTCCGAGGGAAGCTGAAGATCGCCGGCCGGCACTAGCCATTTTGGGCGATCGCAATTTGATTCTGCTTGTGATTGCGAATGTGCTGTGGATGGGCAGCTATTCGCTCTGGTCAAACTGGACAACGCTCTACCTGACGCGCGTGCATCATATAACGCTGAAACAATCGGCCGCCTATGTCTGGATTCCTCCCCTCATTTCAAATTTCGGAGGTTTCTTCGGCGGATGGCTCTCCTTGCATTGGATCAGACGGTCGATCGATCCCGTGCCAGCCCGCCGGCGTGCGGTTTGGGTGAGCGCTACAGGAGCGCTGGTCACGTTAATGCTTCCTTTGCTGTCCGATGCAAGCTGGGCAACCGCCATCATCTCTCTGAGCTTTTTCTTCGCGCTGGCGGGGAGCGTCAATATTTACGCCCTCCCTATCGACATTTACGGCGCCGCGCGCTCGGGAGTGGCAATTGCCGCGCTGACATGCGCATTCGGCATCCTGCAGACCGTGATTTCACCCGTCATCGGGTACCTGGCAGACCACAAGTTATACACGCACGTGATTTGGATCGTCACCTTACCGCTCCTGCTCAGCGCATGGGTTTTGATGGGCTGCCGCTCAGGCAATGGCTCGAGTGGTCTTCCGGTCAAGTAGCCGGTTTTCGGCGTACTCGCGAGCGGACTGGAACGAGGTCCGCAAGGACTCAATTTCCGCGCTGGAAATCACCTTGGAAGCCGCGCAGGCTGCTTCGATTTGCCGCAATTCGGCCTGTAGGGCCGGATTCAGCGCGCGGGAGGCGCCCCCTTGCAACCAGTGCGCGAAGCGCCTTGCTTCTGACCAGTTTCCACATTGCAGGGCGTCCACTAGATCCTGGAAGACAGGGGGCGCCGTTTCGAGGAAGATCTTCATGAGACTGCTGAGGAACTCCGCAGGATACGCGCCGGGTTGTTCGTTGTCCTGATCCCGGTGCTCGCTTGGAGGCGCAGGCAGCAGCGTGGTTCCAGTAGAGCCGCCGGCGGCTCGCGTGGCCCAGGCCGCGCACTTTCTGATCAGTTCCTGGATCTGAAACGGCTTTGAAATGAAATCGTCCATTCCCGCCTGCTCCGCCCGCTCGCGATCCTCTTTGAACGCGCTCGCCGTCAGAGCAATGATCGGTACATGGCTCGTTGAGCCCCCGAGCTGGCGGATATGCCGTGTTGCTGCGTAACCGTCCATAACCGGCATCCTGCAGTCCATCAGAATGGCGTCGAATTTGTTTTGGCGGACTGCTTCGAGCGCCTCCTTCCCGTTTTCAACTTCATGTACCCGGAAGCCCGCTCTTTCGAGCGTCAGACGCGCGACAATGCGATTGGCCGGATTATCTTCGGCCAGCAAAATAGCCAAACCTCGGACTTTTGGAAACGCATCCTGTTCGGCGGTCTCGTTTTCTGTGAACGAGCTTTCCGGAGATGCAAAACACTTCTCGGAACTGCCGGCAGGTCGAAAAGTCGCCGTAAAGTGAAACTCGCTGCCGCGTCCAAGTTCACTTTTGGCCCAGATCATGCCGCCCATCAGCTGAACCAGGTGGTAACAGATCGCAAGGCCTAGTCCCGTTCCGCCGAACTTCCTGGTTGTCGAGCTATCTGCCTGCGCAAACGCATCGAAAATCGATTTCAGTTTGTCAGGAGCTATACCCATGCCGGTGTCAAGCACCGTGAAGTGCAAGCAGGAATCCGCTCCGTCGCGCTCTTCGCAGGCCACCCCTATCGCCACTTCGCCATGGTCGGTAAACTTAATGGCATTACCGAGCAAGTTCACAAGGACCTGGCGAAGCCGGACAGGGTCGGCATTGACCGCCGGCGGTACCGTTGCATCCACGCTGCAGACAAGTTCCAGGCCTTTTTGTTGCGCGCGGACACTCATGAACCGGACCGTGTCTTCCAGGCTTTCGCGCAGATCGAAGTCTATGGGATCGAGATCCAGTTTGCCGGCCTCAACTTTGGAAAAATCGAGGATGTCGTTGATCACGGTTAACAGGGACCGGGCGGAATTCTTCACGATCGCGAGATATTCGCGTTGTTCAGTGGGCAACTGCGTCGCCAGAGCAAGCTCCGTCATGCCGAGGACCGCATTCATCGGCGTGCGAATCTCGTGGCTCATGTTTGCGAGAAATTCACTCTTGACGCGGCTTGCCGCCTCAGCCGTCTCTTTGGCTTTGATCAGCTCCTGCTCGGCCCGCTCGCGTTCGGCAATTTCCGTGCGCAGCTCAGCCGTTCTTTCTCGTACACGTATCTCCAGAAGTTTTTCCCTGGCGTGCAACTGCCGCACACGTGCTAGATGAGAGGCCCCCGCGACACCGACCAAAGCACAGATGCACAGGCCGTAAAACAGGAACGTCTGATAAAAGTGAGGATTGAGCCGGAAGGCGAGCGTTGCGGGAGGAGAGGTCCACCTTCCATTGCTGTTGCCCGCAATCACCTGAAAACGATAGTGTCCCGGCGGCATGTTTGTGTAATAGGCGATGCGCCGTCCGCCGGCATCAATCCAATCCTGATCGAACCCTTCCAGCTTGTATTTGAAAGCGATCCTCTGCGCCGAACGGAAATCGGGTGCCGAGTAATGGAACTCCAGTTCACCTCTACCCGGCGGCATCTGAATGCTGTCTCCGACTTGGACTTCGTGTCCGTTGATGATTGCCTGCTCGATAATCACCGCCAGCGGATTATCGGTGCCGCCGAGTTTATGAGGATCGATGACAACGATGCCTTTCATCGTGGGGAACCAGAGCCTCCCGTCATGACCCTTCCAACCTGCGGGCTGAAATCCGCCATTGCATTCGCTCGTGTTCATGCCATCTGCTGTTCCATAGGAAACAGATGGCACGTGGCTGATTTTCCTGGCGGCAAATTCGTTCAAGTCCCGTATGCTCGCGCGGAAAATCCCCTTGTTGCTGCTCATCCATAGATTCCCCGCGTTATCCTGGAGAATCTGAAAGACCGCGTCGTCCAATAGGCCATCTCGTGTCGTATAGGCGGTGAATTGACGGTCTTTCAGGCGATTCAGTCCGCCCCCATCGGTGCCAATCCAAAGCGCTCCACTGGAGTCTTCGTGAATCGATAAAACAACGTCGTTTGAAAGCCCGTGGCGGGTATCGAAAACTTCAAACTTTCCGTTCTTGTAAAGGTCCAGGCCTCCGCCCCCTGTGCCAATCCATAAGTTGCGATGTCGGTCTTCGTAAACTGCTTGGACGGTGTTGTTGGACAGCCCATCAACGGTCGTATAGGTTTTGAACTTCCCATCCTTCCACCTGCTCAAGCCCGCGCGCGTCCCAATCCAGACTGCCCCTTCATGATCGACATAGCTGGCAAATACCACGTCACTCGGCAGCCCGTCCTTCTTTGTGTAAGTAAACATTCTGCCGTTCTTCAGCCTGTTGAGGCCTTTACGCGTGCCGATCCAGAGGGTCTTCTCACGGTCTTCACAGATTGTGAATACAAGGTTATCGGCCAGCCCGTCTTTCGTGGTCAGCGCGGCGAAGTGACCGTCGTGAAAACGATTGAGGCCGCCGCCGTTCGTTCCAATCCAGAGAGTGCCTTCGTGGTCTTCATAAACGGGGAGAGTAACGGCGTTTGAAAGGCCATCCTTCGGTCCATATGCGGTGAAAATATTTCCATCAAAGAACCGCGTCAGCCCTCCCCCGCCAGTGCCCACCCAGAGATTCCCACTGCGGTCTTCGTAAATTGACCAGACATCGTTGCTCGGCAGCCCATTCCGGCTCGAATACGAGCTGATCTTGCCGTCGGCCATCCGCATTAGGCCGCCACCGACGGAGCCTATCCAGAGACTTCCTCTGCGGTCTTGCCGGATCGCGGACACCGCGTTGCTCGACAGCCCGCTCTTCACGGTAAAGGAATGAAATTTTCCGCCGCGGAAGTTGCTCAGCCCGCCGCCATTCGTGCCGATCCATAGCGTGCCGTCCGTCGCCATCTCCAGACACCTCACGTTGGGACTGAGAAGACCGTCGCGCGTGCCGTAATTACGAAATGTGCCGTTCGCGAAGTGGCTGATGCCTTCATTGGTGCCCATCCAAATGCTTCCCTCGCGATCCTCCGCCAACCCAAACACTTCGTTATCGGGAAGGCCATCCTTGGTCGTGTAGACGGTGAAGCGACCGTCGTGCAAGCGGTCCACGCCGTTCCCGTTAGTGCCAATCCACACATCGCCCGCCCGGTCCTGTAGAAGCGAGAGAACATAGTTCCCGGAGAGCCCTTGACCGGTTGTAAATGTGTGAAATTTCCCTCCGCTCAAGCGCGTGAGACCGCCGCCGATCGTGCCGATCCAAAGATTGCCTCCGCGATCGGCCAGGATCGCGTCCACCTTATTGCTTCTCAGTTCCGGAGTATTCCACTTGTTGAAGACAGTGAAGTGGAGGCCGTCAAAACGCACCAGGCCCAGTTCGGTACCGAGCCACAGGTATCCGTCACTCGATTGCGCAATCGCAGGGACGGTATTTTGTGGGAGACCTTGCTCAGTCCGCCAGACGTCCTGGTGGAACTGACTGATCGACTTTAACGGATCGAGTCCTACATCGGCACTGCTGCCATAAACCGCAACGGCCACCCAACAAGACAGCGGGAACGCTATTGCCTTGCACTTGCATGGCACTTCTGAATAACCCGGGAACTATTTTTTGGGACTCTTGAATTCTATCGGCTTTTTTTACAAAATCCAAGTTATTTTTGCCGGAGTGTGTCTTATAATGAGAGATCTATAGCGACTTTCGTCGATTCTTTCGGTCAGCCCCTCACCGCCGTCAAGCTCACCGGGCAAACCAAGCGATGCTTGGCCTTACTCGCAATTTTTTCCGCTTACAATTGTCACATTACCCGCGCATAAGGCCGGTTTGAGCTCGCGCGCCTGAGAAGCGGAACGCAGTGCGCTCCCGCGCGATCGCTTGGAAATCGCCGGTTTTATTCTTACTCCACCGATACGGATAAGAACGTCAAGACACCCGCAGTGGGCTCATTTTTGACACTGCACAACTTCCAGGCGCCTGTTCGGATTCGAAAGGAGGCCCATGAAATATTCATTTTTCCTGATTGCCGCACTACTAGGTTTCTCGACTACAGTGTTCGGCCAGTACCAAAAAATCTCGCGGGATCTGCTTAACGTGGACCCCAACTCGAATGTGGACGTTATTGTCCAATTCAAGAAGCATCCGAGAGCGGTTTACAGCCAGAAAGTAATCAAGCTCGGCGGTGTACTCAAGCGGGAATTGCAGCATGTAGGAGCCGGATCCTATTTGCTCCCAGCCGCGACTCTCCAGGCGCTGGCGGCCGATCCGGACGTCGCCTTCATTTCGCCGAATCGAAAAGTTCATATGCTGCTGGACAACACCACTGCAGCCGTTAACGCTCCTGCGGCCTGGAATCTGGGTTGGGACGGCTCGGGAATTGGTGTGGCTGTGATCGATAGCGGAATTTCTGCGCATGACGATCTTCAGTCCGCCCTCGGCAGCCGAATCGTGTTTCGGGCGAGTTTTGTCGCCGGCAACGCGAGAGACTATTACGGCCACGGCGAACACGTAGCCGGGATTCTTGCGGGAGACGCAACGGATTCACTTTGCGCAAACTGCACGCGGCACTTCACCGGCCTTGCCCCGAATGCAAAGCTGATCGACTTGCGAGTTCTCGACGCGAACGGCGAAGGGAGCGACATCTCCGTTATCGCCGCGATCGATGAAGCCATCGCGCTGAAACCTCTATATAACATTCGAGTGATAAATCTTTCGCTCGGGCGTCCGGTATATGAAAGCTACACGCTGGATCCTCTTTGCCAAGCTGTCGAGGCGGCGTGGCAGGCCGGGATTGTGGTCGTAGTGGCAGCCGGCAACGAGGGCCGAAACAACTCGGCTGGGAATAACGGCTATGGAACCATTACTGCGCCAGCTAACGACCCTTATGTGATCACCGTGGGAGCCATGAAATCTTTGGGTACCCCCCAGCGCACCGACGATGTTGTCGCCAGTTACAGCTCCAAGGGTCCGACACAGGTCGATCACATCGTAAAGCCTGACCTGGTGGCGCCAGGCAACCTGGTGGTATCGCTCCTGTCGCCCGACGGGAACTTATCTACCCTGTATCCGCAGAATTCAGTTCCGCTCAGCTACTACCAGTCGACGAATTCCACGCAGCCATCGAGCTCGTACTTCACTCTGAGTGGAACTAGCATGGCCGCCCCGGTAGTCAGCGGGGCGGCAGCGCTCCTGCTGCAGGCGCACCCGAATCTGACGCCCGACCAGGTGAAGGCCAGGCTGATGCGCACGGCTTATAAGACCTTCCCCACCACGAGCACCGCATACGATCCTACAACCGGGCAGAGTTATACCAGCGAGTACAATGTCTTCACAATCGGAGCGGGCTACTTGGATATCCAGGCAGTGCTCGCTGACCACACCGCTTTCACCGGTCAGGCCCTTTCGCCCCAGGCCACGCTTGATTCGCAATCCGGGGCGTACATCGTTTGCAGCTCGAACTCGATCTGTGCCAATCAGTCGATTTGGGGCACGCAATCGATCTGGGGGACTCAGGTCATCCTGCCGGACCAATCGATCTGGGGCACGCAGTCGATCTGGGGAACGCAATCCATTTGGGGCACGCAGTCAATCTGGGGAACGACGACAACGGATACAACGGACCCCATGAGCGTCATGATCAACGGCGAGAATTAACAAATGCGACAAACGTCCCAAACTGGAGTGGCTCGGACTCTTAGTCTGCCGCATCCCGACTCGTCGGGACGCGTGTTTGTCCGGCTTGCTTTCAGCGCTGGCTCAAGCCGCCGTCCACCGCGATAATCTGCCCGGTAATGAAATCGGAGGCGGTCAGGAAAAAACGCACCGCCTCAGCGACATCTTCCGGCCGGCCGGGCCGGCGCATGGGAGTAGCATCGATCATAGCCTGCGCCTGGGCATCCACGTCATCGAAGGAGATCACGCCGGGTGCCACCGAATTAACGGCGATGTCGGGTGCGAGTGCCTTCGCCAAGGCCTTTGTCAACATGATGACTCCTGCCTTCGAGGCGCAGTAATGAACGTGATCCGCCCAGGGGCGGATTCCGCCAAGCGAGCTGATGTTGACAATTCGTCCGCCCGGACCTTGAGCTTTCATTTGCCGCGCGCCCTCCTGGCAACAGAAGAAGGTTGCTTTGAGGTTCACACTGTGAATGAAGTCCCAGTCCGCCTCGCTGATATCTAGCGCGTCGAAACGGGTGAAGCGGCCGGCGTTATTCACCAGGCAATTCAGTGGGCCGAACTGCTCTCCGACGTCGCGGAAGAGCCGGCGGATTTCATCTACGCGCGTAAGATCCGCCTGAAAGATCGGCGCGCGATTACACTCGCGAGAAGTCCGTTCAGCTTGCTCGCGCGACGTGTTGTAGTGGATCGCGACATCGAAGCCGCGCCGTGACAACTCAATCGCGATCACGCGGCCGATGCGCATGGCCGCGCCCGTGACCAGAACACGACGGCCGCTCCCCATTCTCAAGCAGCGACCGCGAACTCCGAAATTGCAGCTTTTGTGAAAGCAATGTCATGCGGCGCATGGGCGGTCGAGAGGA
The DNA here is from genome assembly GCA_036557345.1 of Bryobacteraceae bacterium. Taxonomy (GTDB): domain Bacteria; phylum Acidobacteriota; class Terriglobia; order Bryobacterales; family Bryobacteraceae; genus Bog-105. The sequence continues at coordinate 17,892 of DATBHS010000057.1, read as the reverse complement.
ACATCGCTTCGAACTGTGATGGCGGCAGATAGACGCCGCGATCAAGCGAATGATGGAAAAACCTGGCGAAAGCAGCCGTGTCGCACTTTTTCGCCTCTTCGTAGTTCCTCACCGGCCCGGGATGAAAGAAGAATGTGATCATCGATCCGACCCGGTTGACGCAAACTCCTGGTGGAGGCTGGTCCGCGAGATCTGCTCCTGTCTTATCCAGCGTCTCGTACACCTCGGGGTGCTCCTCGAGTTCCCGCAGCATTGCGATGCCCGCGGTCACCGCTACCGGATTGCCGGACAGCGTTCCCGCCTGATATACGGGTCCATCAGGAGCAATTTTTCGCATAATATCGGCGCGTCCGCCGTACGCTGCAAGCGGCAGGCCGCCGCCGATGATTTTGCCGAGCGTGGTCAGGTCCGGAGTTACGCCATAAAGCTGCTGGGCGCCGCCGCGCCTCAAACGAAAGCCGGTCATCACCTCATCGAAGATGAGCAGCGCGCCGTGGCGTTGGGTGACGCGGCGCAAGCCTTCGAGGAATCCCGGCGCGGGCGGAATACAGCCCATGTTTCCCGCGACAGGCTCGACAATGATGCACGCGATGCGGTCGCCTGCTGTTTCAAAGGTCTTTTCCACGCTGTCCAGATCGTTGTAGGGCAGGGCAATGGTCGTATCAGAGAATCTGGCGGGTACTCCGGCCGTATCAGGCAAGCTCAAAGTCGCAAGACCGGACCCTGCCTTCACCAGCAAGGAGTCGACGTGACCGTGGTAGCAGCCTTCGAACTTGACAGTCAGTTCACGGCCCGTGAATCCCCGCGCCAATCGTATAGTGCTCATGCAGGCTTCGGTCCCGGAGTTAACCAGCCGCACCATCTCGACGGAGGGCACTGCATCGATAATCAGTTCTGCAAGCTCGAGCTCGCGCGCGGTCGGCGCTCCAAAGCTGGTCCCGAGCTCGAGCACGGAGGCGATCGCATCGATCACAGGTTTGGGGCGGTGTCCGAAAAGGAGCGGGCCCCAGGAGCACACGTAGTCGATATATTCGTTGCCGTCCACATCAAAAATATGCGAGCCCTCGCCCCGCGCGATGAACCGCGGCGTCCCGCCTACGCCGCGAAATGCGCGGACCGGCGAATTCACGCCGCCCGGAATGCTCTTTGTTGCGCGGTCGAATAACGCTTCCGACTGGGCGATCTTCATACCCGAGTTTGGCCGAGGATCAGCTTGCGAAACAGGAAGCTCATCAAGATTTCGTGAAGCGTGGTATTCACGTTTCGCAGCAGCCGGTTCTTCAATTCCAGGTATGGCTGAGTTCCCGCGAAAAGATCCTGCATGATTTCGCAAAACTTCGGACTGCGTTTCATGAGGTCGATCATGCGATTCGGCACTGCGCCGAAAAACAATACGCCGCAAAACAATCGCTTGGCGAGCCCGGCCCCATAAGTAAGGTCCAGACCGAAATCTCGGGAGATCAGTTGCCGATACGTCTCAGCCTGTTTCTCCGGCTCCTGCTCGCCCAGAACGGCCCGGCTGGCGAGGTCGCCCGAGCGAACGGCATAATATAACCCCTCTCCCGTAATTGGATCGACCAAGCCTCCCGCGTCGCCAACCGCGATCCAGCCATTGCCGGCAAGGCGATTGTTGCGCCAGCCGCGCGATTCCAAGGCCGGCAGCATGTGGCCGTAAAATCGGGCATCCTTCCGGGTAATTCCCTTTTCATCCATGTAGCGTTCGAGCCGGCCGCGGAGGCATTGCGCCGATTCGCTCTTCCCACATATCCCGACCGAAAGATGACCCGCCCGTGGGAAGACCCAAATATAGCCCTCCAGATTTGGGAGAAATTGGATGTCGATGTGTGCCTGGTTGGTAGGTACGTAATAGCCGAGGGCATACATGGTGTCGTCGGCAGTATATTGCGTGCCGACATCGCGAAGCGGATTGCGCGCGCCTGTGGCGATGACACAGTAGTCGGCATTGATGGTCCACGCACGCGTCCGGATTCGCCAGCCGCGTCCGTCCCGCTCCAGCCCAAGCACTCGCTCCTTTTCGATTTCCGCTCCTGCATCGGCGGCTCTTCGCAACAGCATGCCGTTGAGGTCAAACCGCGAGTAGATGACCAGCGGACGCGTGAGAGACATCTTGAACGCGCCCGATTTCGGAGCTGCGAGCAGCGTGTCGGTCACAAGCTTTTTCGGCGTGTCGTTCTCGATCAGATAGGGATACTGCGAGTACGCTTTGTACGTTATCCCACCGCCACAGGGCTTCTCCCAGGCCAGCTTCTCGTCGATGATGATGGTTTTCAGCCCGGCGGTTGCCAAGCGTTCGGCCGCGGAGGCTCCGGCAGGGCCGCCGCCAAGTACCGCAACAACTTTCATTGAGTTTGTCCGTTCGGAGACGTCGACGCGCCGTTCAACGGCGGATGTCCAGGCGGCAACTCCTTCGTGCCGGCTGCGCTGTGACCCGTCATTCCATGTCCTTGGGAATCGGCGACATTCACCACCACCCAGTTTCCGCCACGATCTTCCAACGTGTATTTCATCACCATCCCGCTGGTTATATTGGGATCGCCTTTCGGGTGGAAGGCAACCGTTGCAAATGCCCGGTTCTTGTCGAATGTCACCGACGTCGTGTTGACATCCAGCGATTTCATGTCAAGCCCGGAGCTCGTTTCGAGGCGGTGAACGATCGCTTCCTGTACTTTGTCGCGCGTTTTGATATGGTCACCGCAACCAACAAGCACCACAACGGCGAGCAGAAAAGCGGCTGTCGGACGAAACACGATTCGATTATAACGATTGCGATGGTTTCCGCATTTCACATTACATTCCCGCTGGCGCTAGACCTGCACTTGCGCTATCGCGGAATCTTTGCCAGCGGATAGCGCACAAACCGAATCTTCTCCCGGTGCCAGGTGTAGGTCATGAGCAGATCGCCCTCGCGAGCCTGTATCAGTGCGGGATAGGAATACTCGCCCGGGCCGGTTTCGAGTTCATAGAAATCTTTCCATTGGTCGTCACCGTGGCTGACAGCGAGGTTGAGCGGAGTGCGGGAATGCGTGCTGCGATTGTAGATCATCACGAGCCGCCCATCCTGCAGCCGCACCACATCGATTCCGGAGTTGGGGTTCGGCAGACTGGTAGCCTGGACCTCGGACCAGGTGAATCCATTGTTGTATGAATCGGCCTGGCAGATTCGCCCAATCGATTCAGTGGAGCGCGCATAGAGCCGAATGTGTTTTCCACCCAGATCGACCAGCGAAGGCTGGATGATGCCGAATGGCTCGCCGGGTTTGGGCTTGGAAGCGGCAAGGCCAGGAGGTGCGGCAATCGGGCCGAGGCGCTGCCAGGTTTGGCCCTGATCGGTACTGCGCTCGATCCAGCACGCCCAGGAACCGTAGCTCTCGACGGAACTGCCACTCAGAATCGTGCCATCCGTCAGCACTAACGGTTTGGCGCGAATGGGTCCGTACAGCCCGGCAGGAAGATGCTCGACCGGAGCCCAGGTGCGCCCCTCGTCGCGGCTGTACGTGCGGCCGGCCGTCCAGCTTGAGGGATGCGGCCCAAATTTGTAGTAGAACCATAAGACGCCGTTGGCCGCATGGAAGAGAACGGGATTGTAGGTGGCGATATCAGGCTCGCGTATCACCACGCGCGGCGGCGACCAACCGGAGGCGGTCTGGCGCGATTGCCAGATCGCTACATCCGGGGCGCCCTCGCGACTGCCCCCAAACCAGGAAGCGAGCAGATCGCCATTCGCCAGCTCAACGAGCGTCGATGCGTGGCAGGATGGCGTCGGCATGCGGTTGGAAATGAATTCGCTGCTCTGCCCGTAGACGGCTGTCGCGGTAATCATGACAACCAGGAGCTGTGTTGCAAGTGCGCCCTGAGTTCTCACTTACCTGAGCAGGTCTTCCAACTGAATCTTGGTTTCCGTTGTGCTGTCGCGGTACTTAACAATGACAGGTGTGTAGAGCGAGATGCCCCAATCAAGACCGCGACCATAACCTACTTTTCGCGAGCCCGGAACGACAACCGCATTCTCGGGTACAAGAAGCGGGGAATGGTCTGCCGCGCGGTGGACCGTGCCGCGCACCAGATCGTAAACAGGCGTCGACCGGTTCAGGATGGTACCGCTGCCGAGCACGGCGCGCCCCTTCACGACGGTCCCTTCATATACGCCGCAGTTGCCTCCCACCAGCACGTCGTCTTCAATAATCACCGGAAGCGCGCCTACAGGCTCGAGCACGCCGCCGATTTGCGAAGCGGCGGAGATATGGCAGTTGCGTCCGATCTGGGCGCAGCTTCCGATGAGCGCATGTGAATCGATCATCGTGCCGTCGTCCACGTAAGCCCCCACATTGATGTACATGGGCGGCATACAGGTGACGCCGCGGCCGACGTAACAACCGTCGCGAACACTGGAACCGCCCGGGACCACGCGTACGCGATCATCCATCGTGAATTGCTTCAGCGGGTACGTGGATTTATCAAAGAATTGCGCCTCGCCCGCGCCGCTGGGAAGTTCCACAATCGAGCCCATGCGGAAGCCGAGCAGTATGCCTTTCTTGACCCACGTGTTCACGCGCCAGCCGGTAGGCTGAGACGGATCCGGTTCGGCGGACCGCACTGCGCCGTGATTCAGCAACTCGCGAAAATCGGTAAAGAGCCGGATCTCCCCGTCGTCATAGGCTGGTGGGTTGCGGTCGAACAATTCTTCGATACTCTGCCGCAGATCTTCAACATCTGTGGACAGATTCAAATATGAACCCCCGACAGCAGACCGGCGGATTCGAGAACCGTTTCAATCTTTCGCTGCGCAACTTCCTGAGGCGCGACCAGCGGCAAGCGCCACACGGGCTCGAGCAGCCCCATTCGCGCCATGGCAAACTTAACCGGTCCCGGGCTCGTCTCGACAAAATTGATCTCCATCAGGGCCTGGTATTTGCGCTGCAGCCTGCGGGCCGTTGCGAAATCGCCGTCGAGGGCGGCCTTAGTCAACTCCGCAAACTCGGATGGAATCTCATTAGCGACAACGGAAATCACACCCCGTCCGCCGAGCGAGATTACCGGCAAAGTGACAGAGTCGTCGCCCGAAAGAGCTATAAAGGATTCGGGCACCCGGGCCAGGATGCTGGCAACCTGCGCAAGGCTGCCGGACGCCTCCTTCACTCCCACAATGTTAGGAATCTCAGCCAGGCGGACTAAGGTCGCAGGCTCTATATTGACCGCCGTCCTCGGCTGAACGCTATACACGATGATCGGCAGCCGGGTCGAATTCGCGATTGCCTCATAGTGGCGAAAAAGGCCTTCCTGCGTAGGCTTGTTGTAGTACGGGGTGACGGAGAGGATGCCGGAAACATCGAGTTTCTGTAACTCGTTGATGAGCTCGATGACTTCTTGCGTGTTGTATCCTCCGGCTCCGGCGAGTACCGGAACACGGCCACGCGCCTCCCGCACCGTGATCTCCACGACGCGCAGATGTTCCTCGCGCGTCAGTGTCGGGCTCTCTCCTGTGGTACCGCAGGGGCACAAGAAATCAATTCCCGCATCGATCTGACGCCGGACCAGCGCGCTCAGGGTCTTTTCATCCAGCGAGCGATCTGTCCGGAATGGAGTGACCAGGGCGGTCCCGCAGCCGGTAAACATAGTTCCTCCACTTGTTCATGAACTGTCTTTCGAGCCAAACAGAACATCGTCGAACGTGAAAACGCCTCTGCGGCCCGGAATCCATCGAGCCGCCTTCAATGCGCCTCGAGCAAACCCTTCGCGGCTTCGCGCAACATGCCGCAGCGTAATCGTATCAGCGGCAGAGTCGAAGCCGATCTCATGTGTCCCGGGATGTTTCCCTGCACGATTCGAACTCATGTCAATCGTTCGCCCGTAGCCGCTCTCTTCCATGGTACGCACCAAGGCAAGTAGAGTGCCCGACGGTGCGTCCTTCTTCGCATCATGGTGGATCTCCCAGGCCCATGCGCCGTATTCCGGCTCATCGCGCAGCAATTCTGCAATCCGGGCGGCAAGCTTGCGGAATACAGCTACTCCTACCGAGAAGTTCGGACTCCAGACCAGGGCCGTGCCCGACTCTTCGACCGCCGCAGTGACTTCCGGCAGATGTTGCAGCCATCCGGTGGTCCCCGTGACCGCTGGAACCTTCGCCGCTGCCAGCCGCATCAGATTCCTCGGCGCGGCTTCGGGCGTCGAGAATTCAACGGCGACATCGATATTGTCGAATGCCTCCGCGGTAATGCCGGATGCATCCGCGTTGTCCGCCACGTCGAGCGCCAAAGCCACGTAGAATCCGAAATCCGGCGCGAGTTGCTCGATGAGCCGGCCCATCTTGCCGTGGCCCACGATCGCAAGTCTTTTAGCTGGCTGCATGCCAATTCAGTCAAACACAGCCGGATCGAGTTCGGAAAAGAATTCGTTGTGCAGAGCCGCTACCGCGTCGCGGAGATCGGTTTCAGCAATGACAAATCCGAGATTGAGGAGCGATGCGCCTTGGGAAATCATGCGTATATTCTTGTTCCGTAATACCTGGAAGGCCCGCCCGGCGATTCCGGGCGTATGGCGGATATTCTCGCCCACCAGGCACACGATTGCCTGCTTGTCTTCGACGCTCAGCTCGGCAAAATGACTAACTTCTTCACAAATCGCGGGCAGATTCTCCAGGTTGTCCACCGTCAACGAGACGCTCACTTCCGAAGTAGAAACCATATCGACACTGGTCGCGTGACGATCGAATACTTCGAAGATGCGGCGCAGAAAACCGTGCGCCATCAGCATGCGCGTCGAGCGAACATTCAGGATCGTGATGTTGCTTTTGCATGAGATCGACTTTACGGGATTACGGCACGGTACCGCTTCGGATGTGATCCTGGTCCCGTCTACGTCAGGCCGCCTGGAATTCAGAATTCTCACCGGAATGTTTTTCTCGACAGCCGGGAGAACCGTTGCAGGATGCAGAACCTTTGCCCCGAAATATGCCATCTCCGCCGCTTCCGCAAACGAGATGTTCTTCACACGGTGGCCACCGGGAACGATGCGCGGATCGGCCGTGAGCATGCCGTCCACGTCAGTCCAGATCTGGATTTCCTCCGCCTCAACCCCGGCGCCGACGATGGATGCCGAATAATCGGAGCCGCCGCGTCCGAGAGTGGTCGTGTGCCCGTCTTTGGTAGAGCCGATGAATCCACCCATAACAACCACGGAAGATTCCGCTGCGGGGCGAACAACCTCGTGCAACAGCGAAAAGGTCTCTTCAAACAGCGGAGCCGCCTGTGTAAACCGGTCATCGGTCAGAATGACGCGGCGGGAGTCCACGTGCTGCACGGCCATGCCTACGGCCCGAAGAGCGAAGCTCACCACCAGGCTGGAGAGGCGCTCGCCCAGGCTGGCAATTGCATCCATGGAGCGCGGAGAGAGCTCGCCCACAACCGACAATCCTTTCACCAGTTCATCGAGCCATTCGAAATGGGCGCGGATGTAACGGTCCAGCTCGGGGGCCGCGGGACCGGCGAGTGCAAGTCCGTGCGTAAGATGATGGCCTCGCAACTCGTCAACCAGCGCGAGTGCCTGGTCGCGGCGTCCGGCCGCCGCTTCCGAAGCAGCCTGCAATAGCTTGTTAGTTGTCTTGCCCATGGCAGACACAACCACGATCGGGCGTCGTTCCTGATACTTCTGGACGATCTCAGTAACCCGGGAGACCGCTTCCTGCGATTCGACGGACGTGCCGCCGAATTTCATCACGATCATGTCTGGTCAAACAGGCCTTCAGACACCATCAGCTCCGCATTCAAAACCGCCGCTCCGGCAGCGCCGCGAATGGTGTTATGTCCGCAAGCTACAAACTTGACATCCAGAACCGGGCATTCGCGAAGACGTCCGACAAACACCGCCATTCCGTTTTCGCGCTCCGCATCGCGGCGCGGCTGCGGCCGATCCTGCTGCGGCATGTAAACAATGGGTTTCACGGGAGCGCTTGGCAATCCGCGCTTCTGCGGCAGCCCGCAGAAACTCTCAATTGCATTTCTTACCTCGTCTAGATCCGGCTTGGTAGAAAATTCAATGGAGGCCGCTACCATGTGGCCGTCGACCACAGCCACCCGGTGGCAGTGTGCGCTAACCCGGACTTTCAACGGTGCTGCCTTTCCGTCCTCTACGTCTCCGAGGATCTTCTGCGTCTCCTGCTGCATCTTTTCCTCTTCCGATCCGATGAACGGAATCACATTGCCGACAACATCCATCGATGGCACTCCCGGGTAGCCCGCTCCGGACACCGCTTGCATCGTTACCGCAAGAACACGCTCGAGTCCAAACGGTCTGAGCGGCGCGAGAGCCATGCTCAGGACCACGGTAGAGCAGTTTGGATTCGTAACAATCATCCCGGGCCAGTGCCGGTTCTGCCGCTGGACAGGAAGGAGCGAAAGGTGTCCAGGGTTCACTTCCGGTACGATCAGCGGGACGTCCGGCTCCATGCGATGATTCCGCGAATTCGAGACCACCACGTGACCGGCCTGTGCAAACTCTCGTTCGATCTCCGTGGCAACCGATGCGTCCATAGCGGAAAAGACAAGCCGGGGAGCGTGGCCGGGCTTCGAATCGGAAACCATGATTTCAGCCGCGCTAGCAGGCATTTCGCCGTCCAGCCGCCAGGGCGTGGCGTCCTTCAGCTTTTTGCCGGCCGAGCGGTCGCTTGCTCCGAGCCAGGTCAATTTGAACCAGGGATGCCCCTGAAGAAAGCGAATGAAGTGCTGGCCAACCATGCCAGTTCCGCCAAGGATGCCTGCTTCGATAGGTCTCATAGCGCCAACTTATGTCGAAAGCTGCAGAACCAGCCGCTGATACAAACCGACGGCGTCGACAAGCTGCGATTTCGAAATCCGCTCTTCACTCGTATGCGCATCATGAATACTCCCGGGACCAATGAGAAACGGCTGGCCCCACGTGCCGTTAAAGGCTGGTATGTCGGTCGTGAAAGCCACCACCGTTCTTTCAAAGCCCTCGAGCGTGCCAAGATGCGCGGGAGGAATGAACAGCACCTCCTGCGCTTCGGCATCGGGTTGGGCAGCTTTTGCGACGGCGATGCGAAGGACGGCCACTTCTCCCACGGCTCTAATGAAGACCTCCGCTCTCGCCTCATCCGGGATCACGTTCGGCGCCCGGCCTCCACTGATCGTGCCTATGTTCAAGGTGCTGCGGCCAAGAACAGGGTCAACCGGCAGTTCGAGCTTGCGAATTCGTTCGAGAGCATTGAGAAGCTTCTCGATCGCCGATTCACCCAATTCGGGATAGGCCGAGTGAGCCATTCGCCCACGGGCAATGATTTCGTACCGCAGCGCTCCCTTCGACCCGAGCGCGAGCTTGTTCTCTGTGGGCTCGCCGTTAATCAAGAATCTGGCGCCTCGCGGATTGCGGGCCGCCACAAGCGCCCCTGCGCTGTTGCGCTCCTCGCCGACTACGAACAGCAGCCCAAAATTGCGGTGTCCTCCCTCGAGCAACTGCAGCGCCGCGCCAATCATGGCTGCAATAATGCCCTTCGTATCGCAAGCCCCGCGGCCCCAGATGTGCTCCTCGTCCTCACGCGAAGGTATGAACGGCGGTACGGTGTCCATGTGTGTCGAGAGGACCACAACCGGATCGCCGAATCGAACAAAGACGTTGTCCCGGCCCGGTTCGACGCGCATTCGTTCCGCCTCGCCCTCGAACCGCATGGCCAGGTCATGCAGATTGCGCCACAGGAATTCGCCGATCTCGCGCTCGTTTGGAGTGACGGATTCAATATCGATGAGTTTTCGCGTCAGTTCGAATACTTGCATCTGAAAATTCCGTCTGGGTTTAGCTTCCGTGGAAGCCGCGAGATTAGGGGTGAACGGCTTGAAAGTGTCAGAATAGCAAAGCAGGACGTCGGTTCTATATGGCGGAAACGCTTCACATATTCAGAGAAACCGCCTCTGGTATGCCTGAAGCATACGTTCTTGAACCGGGCGTCCTGGCGCGCACCTGGTGGTTGCTTAAGCGTTCGTTGGTCGCAGCTTACGAGGACAACTGCTTCAGTGTAGCGAAAGGCGCCGCTTATTCCTTCCTGCTGTCGCTGTTTCCCATTCTGACCACGTTGACATCCATCCTCATCCAGGCGAACGCGCGTTCGATTGTGCGCGTCATTGCGACCTTTGTGCATCAGATCGTGCCTCCCGGCGCGGAAACGCTCGTGCTCGAGCGTCTGCGCGAAAGAGGCGCAAGACCCATTTCCTTGCCCGTAATAGCGATTGTCCTTGCTCTCTGGGCCGGGTCTGGCGCCATGATCAGCCTGATGGAAGGCTTTCAGGCGGCCTACCGCATCCCTTCGGGCCGCCCTTTCCTCAAGCAGCGTGCGATGGCTATTTTTTTGGTTTTGATTGCCGCTTTCCCCGCCGTTGGCGCATCCTCGCTCATCATATTTGGGAACCGGATCGAGAGTGCGTTCATTCATTGGATCGGTGTGTCCGATGTCAGCGAGCCGGTTCAGTTTGCCTGGAGGATCGCCCGTTATCTCGTGGCGTTCTGTACGACAACCTTCGTGACCGGCTTGCTTTACTACTTTGGTACGAATCACCGTCCCGAACCGCGGCAACTGAGAGCACCAGCCCGATCGCGATTCATGAGGGTGTGGCCCGGAGCGTTCCTCGCCACGATTCTATGGCTCCTCACAACCGCTGCTTTCGCTTGGTACGTGGGTCACCGGATCACCAACTACAACATCTTCTATGGCAGCATCGCCTACGTGATCGTGCTTCTGATCTGGCTGTACTTGATCGCTTGTATCGCGCTGCTCGGCTGCGAATTCAATGCGGAGCGGGAGCGGATTGATTCGATGGTCGTGCTCGAGCGGTCGTCGGCAGCATCTTGAGTTGCTTTTCGTCTTTGCGATCCGCGGCCCGCGCCTGGATCATCGCCTCGTTGCTAGTCTTTATATTCTTCATGCTCCGGCATCTCCTGGATCGCCTTGTCTACTACCCTATGCGGTATCCGCAGGGTGACTGGAACCTGCAGGCTCAGGCCGGCGCGCAGGATCTTTGGTTAACGACCCAAGATGGCATTCGTTTAAATGCCTGGTGGTTTCCGGAGCCAGGCTCTCGTTTTGTCACATTGTTTCTGCATGGAAACGCCGGCAATGTAACCCATCGAATCGATCACGCGCAGGCCGTCAAGAGTGCCGGGTCAGCAGTTCTAGTCCTCGACTATCGCGGGTACGGCAAGAGCAATGGCCATCCTGGCGAACGCGGTTTGCAATTGGATGCGGACGCGGCATACGACGCCGCCCTTCAACGCGGCTACCGTCCGGGCGAACTTCTAATCCACGGCGAATCGCTGGGAACAGCTATAGCTGTGGATCTCGCCTCCCGCCGGCCGTGTGCAGGCGTCATCCTCGAATCGCCCTTGGCCTCCTTGGGCGATATGGCTGCAAGGGTTGTGCCGATCATTGGTTCACTTCTTGCCGAGGGCTTCAATACCAAGACTACGATCAAGCGAGTGCGCGTCCCCCTTCTCATCCTGCATGGTGATGCGGATGAGATCGTGCCATTCTGGCAAGGTCAAGCCGTATTCGCCGCCGCGAATCAACCCAAGGAGTTCTGGCGCATTCACGGCGCCCATCACAACGACTTGTTATACATCGCCGGTGACCAGTACGTGCCTCGGTTACGTGCCTTCTATAACTCGTTGCCCGCCCTTTACTAACGAATTCACTATGACTTGGCTATGAGTTCCGTAGCCTTTCTCTATACTGAGGTCGTGCCGTTCCATCTGGGCATCGACTATCAGCCGCGCGGCGATCAGGCCGCCGCTATCGAACAGCTCACGCGCGGCGTTTTCGATGCCGAAAAACATCAGGTTCTGCTGGGCGTTACCGGTTCCGGCAAGACATTCACCATGGCGAAGATCATTGAGGCGTGTGGGCGCCCTTCTCTTGTCCTCGCTCACAATAAGACCCTGGCTGCGCAGCTCTATCACGAGTTCAAGACTTTCTTTCCCGGCAACGCGGTCGAATATTTCGTCAGCTACTACGATTACTACCAACCGGAAGCCTACATACCTTCGGGCGATATCTACATCGAGAAAGAAGCCACGATCAATGACGAGCTGGATAAGCTGCGCTTGTCGGCCACGCGCTCCCTCTTCGAGCGGAGGGACTGCGTCATCGTTGCGAGTGTGAGCTGCATCTATGGCCTCGGTTCTCCTGAAGCTTACTACGGCATGCTGCTGATGCTCGAAAAGGGCCAGCACATCAGCCGCAAGGAGTTGCTCCAAAGGCTGGTCGAGATTCTCTATGACAGAAACGATCACGACTTCCGTCGCGGCACGTTTCGCGTTCGTGGCGATGTCGTCGAGCTCTATCCGACCTACGACGACAACGCCTACCGCATCGAGCTATGGGGAGATGAAATCGAGTCGCTCAGCCAGATCGACCCGCTGCTGGGCCAGGTGAAGCAAACATATCTGCGCCTTCCGATCTATCCGAAAACTCACTACGTGATGGATGCGCCGACGCGCGAGCAAGCCATGCAGAGCATCGAAAATGAGCTCCAATGGTGGCATAAAGAGCTGGAATCGCAGGGCAAGCTCATTGAGGCGCAGCGTTTGTATCAGCGCACCATGTTCGATCTGGAGATGATCAGGCAGATCGGCTACTGCCACGGTATCGAAAATTACTCGCGCCACTTTTCAGGGAGACTCCCCGGCGAAGCGCCCCCCACTTTGCTCGACTATCTTCCGAATGACGCTTTGTTATTTATCGATGAAAGCCATCAAACGGTCCCGCAACTGCAAGGCATGTACCATGGAGACCGTTCCCGGAAAGACGTGCTGGTCCAGTACGGATTCCGGCTCCCCAGCGCCCGGGATAACCGGCCCTTGACCTTCGAGGAATTCGAGAACAGGGTGAACCAGGTCGTGTACGTATCCGCGACGCCCGGGCCGTACGAACTCACCAAGTCAGCGGGTGTCGTGACCGAGCAAATCATCCGGCCAACGGGGCTGGTTGACCCGGAAATCGAGGTTCGGCCGATAAAGGGACAGGTAGACGACCTCTTGCACGAGATCCGGTCGCGCGCGGAACAAAACGAGCGGGTGCTGGTCACAACTCTGACCAAACGCATGGCGGAGGACTTGGCCGAATACTATTCGGAGGTCGGGGTCAAATGCGCTTATTTGCACTCGGAAGTCAGCACGCTCGATCGTATTAAAATCCTTCGCGATTTACGCCGCGGCGGGCATGATGTCTTAATCGGAGTAAACCTGTTGCGCGAGGGGCTCGATCTTCCGGAAGTGTCCCTGGTTGCGATCCTCGATGCAGACAAAGAAGGCTTTCTGCGGTCGAGCGGCTCTCTCATCCAGACGATTGGACGGGCGGCGAGAAATTTACGCGGCCGCGCCATCTTGTATGCCGACGTCATTACGCAAAGCATGCAGCGAGCGATACGGGAGACCGATCGCAGGCGCGCGATCCAGCAGGCATACAACGAGGCAAACAACATTACGCCTCAATCGATTATGAAGCCTATCGATATGAGCCTTGTGGCGGTAGCAGAAGGTGATTATGTTACTGTACCGCTAGAGACCGGTACAGATTCCGACGCGGAACTGAGCCCCGAAGCGCGCGAAGTTTTGATCGCAGAACTTGAGGCGAAAATGCGCGAAGCGGCAAAAGTGTTTGAATTCGAAAAAGCGGCGCAATATCGCGACCGCATGAGAGCTCTGAAAGAGAGCGGAGTGTATGAAGAAGCGGCTGCCACTCGGCCTGGTGGTAGAGGGTAGTTCCACTAATTCTGCGCTTCTTCGCCTGCCTACCGTTTCAGAAGAATTGGGACCTGTAAAATCCTCCACGGTGCGCGTTGCGCGCCGGCTCTCGAATTTTCTGAAAGCCGGTTATGCCGTGGCTCAATATGAGGACCTCCAAGCCGCGAGGCTGATTCTGCTGCGCGTTCCCGATTCGGCCGTCGCGCGCGTGGTCGATGAGATCTGCCGTTCTGAACTGCTCTTCAAGGGTCTTTCCTTTCTGCTTTGCGCGAGTTGGCTCCCAAGCGCGGTTTTGCAGCCGCTGGCGGATCGCGGAGCCACCGTGGCGACAGCGGTTTCGGTACCAAGCTCCAGAGAAAAGTGGTTTGTGGTCGAAGGTCAGTTGCCCGCCGTACGGCAAGTCCGCCGCTTCATTGAGCGAAACGACGGGAGGGCATTCGAAATACGCGCGGGCATGAAACAACTCTATTTCGCCGCGCAGCTCCTCACCACGGCTCTCCCTGTGCCTCTTTTCCTTGATGCGCAACAGGCCCTGCGCGCCGGCGGGATAACCGGAAATCATCTATACGCGCTGCTTGATGAGTTGGCAAGGGAGATGTTCCGCTCTTTCATCAGCGGCTCGCGGATGAATTGGGGCGGCCCGCTGACGGAGTGCTCCGAGGAGACCGTGGACAGTTACTTATCGGCGCTTCGCGGAGGCCATCCGCAAATCGCGCAAACCGTCGAGGAACAACTGAGGTGGGCACGCAGGAAGATCCTGGCGCAACGGCACCCGTCCGGGCGCCCCGTGTCTAGCTAGTTCGTCTGCCACACTCATACTGAGACGGAACATGCCGCCATTACCTGAAATCCCGGGCGTTTTGTAGGGATCGGGCATGCCCGATCCGATTTTGAATGATCGAAACGGTTACTAACGAATGCAGAAGCGCTATCACTGGAAATTGAAGCGGCGTGAACTCATGCTCGGCGAGCGAACTCTGCTCATGGGTGTGTTGAACGTCACGCCGGATTCCTTTTCAGACGGAGGCAAATTTTCAGATCCCGACCGCGCCTTTGCCCGCGCCGTAGAACTGGAGGAACAGGGTGCAGATATTGTCGACGTAGGGGCGGAATCCACGCGCCCGGGATCCCAAAGGATATCGGAGGGGGAGGAATTGCGACGTCTGATCCCCGTGCTTAAGCGCCTGCGCGGCAAGTTGACGGTTCCCATTTCTGTTGACACCTACAAGTCTGGGGTCGCGGAAAAAGCGCTGGAGCATGGAGCGGAGATCATCAACGATCCAACCGGAATCCTGCTGGATTTACAGCTTCCAAAAGTAGTAGCGAAATACGATGCGGGTCTGATCGTGAATCATATGCGCGGCACGCCCGAAACCTGGGCCAAGCTGCCGCCGCTAAAGGATTTAATGCGATCCATCGCGATTGACCTGGAGGCGGCCCTGCATAGGGCGAGGCAGAGCGGAGTACAAAGGCACCAACTGGCGATCGATCCGGGGCTGGGTTTCGGGAAGCGGCGCGAGCAGAACTCCGAGATTATCGCCAGCCTGGGCGCTTTGCGATCCTTCGACTTGCCGGTTCTCGTCGGGCCGTCGAGAAAATCCTTTCTAAGAAAGGAACAGGCAGATCTTACGGAATACGCTACCGCGGCGGCGGTCACTGCCAGTATTCTGAATGGCGCGCATATCGTTCGGGTCCATGATGTGCGAACGATGAAGAGCGTAGCGGAAGTGGCGGACGCAATTAAGCTGGCGGTCATTTCGGAGGCGGACCAACCGGCCCATCAAGCGCGTTGGCAGCGCGGACAGTAGTGAGTGCCGCGTTGGCCGAGCACGGTTCGCCTGACGGCGCTGCCGCACCGCGGGCAGGGTTCGCCTGCGCGGCCATACACGCAATGCAACTGCTGAAACGCGCCGCGTTTTCCGGCGCCGTCCACATAGTCGGAAATAGAAGAGCCACGGTGCTCGATTGCAGCACGGAGCACCTGTAGAATCTGGCTGTGCAGGTCTCTGGCTCGCCTCTCTGAGATGTGTTGAGCCGGTGTGCGCGGATGAATTCGGGCGGCAAAAAGCGCTTCGTCGGCGTAAATATTGCCGACTCCGCAGATAAACGCCTGGTTGAGCAATAGGGTCTTTATACTGCCCTTTCGCTTTTTGAGGCGGCCATAGAATTCGTCGAAATCAATCTGAAGAGCGTCAGGACCGACGCGGTCCAAAGAATCGGGCAGGCACGCATAATGCTCTACGCGGCCGAACTGCCGGACATCGTCGTATAGAAGAGTCCCGGCGTCAAGGTGAAAGACCGCGCGCGTGTACTTGCCGGGTAATCCGTCCCAGAGGAGTTTGCCGGTCATTCCCAGATGTATGTAAAGCACGCCTCGATCGAGATCGAAGAAAATCTGCTTACCCCGCCGTCGAACATCTTTTATGAGCGCGCCACGAAGCGCTGCGGCCGTTCGCCGCAGCCCGCCGCGAGTTACCCGGCTCGACAACAACTCGGCATGCTGGATCGTTTGTCCGAGTATATGAGGAGCTACGGAGCGAACTACCGTCTCTACTTCTGGAAGTTCCGGCACAGCGAATACTAGGGAAGGTCGACGAAGACGTTGCCGTCCTGCACGAGCACGGGATAGGTCTCCACCTTCATATCCTCATCATCGTCGTTAAGGCCCGTGCGGCAATCGAATTCGAAGCCATGCAAGGGGCAAACCAAATAGTTGCCGTGCAAAGTGCCTTGCCCGAGCGGACCACCTGCATGAGGGCAGATACCCGAGACGCAGTGCAGCTTGCCGTCGACGTTGCATACGGCGTAGGCTGCCTCGGCGGTTTCGATTTCAGCGACTTCACCCGCTGGAAACTCCGCGAGCGCCTTCACTTTGACCAGTGGCATACAACATTACAATAGCGGGACAACAGTGGGCAAAGTCATTGACTTAGCCACACGGGAGGTGACCCGAGGTCACCCTCGGTTGTCCGAAACCTTAAATCTGAGCCGGAAAGCATAAGCGACTTCGGTCAACCGGGTTTACATTCACGATTCACGCCCGCATTGCTTGTGATATGCTGATACCCGCCGCAAAAGGACGCCTGTAAGTTGTACGGGCTCGGGCGTTGTCCCCTGCACTCGCGCGATACTGCGGCGGACCGGATTACAAAGCTGAGCAGAGTGCAAGTGAATAGGCCGCGCAGGCTGCCGATCATAAATCCCCATGCTTGCCTGGTCGTGGAGGCAAGACATAGTGTTTAGACTGGACGCTGACAAAAAAGTCCATTTCTGCGACGGTGTAACCCGCCGCGATTTTCTGCACGCGGGTTCCCTGGGTTTTCTGGGTCTCACGTTACCTGAGTTCCTCGCCGTTAAGGCCAGTGGGGCCGTCGATCCCAAGAAAGACGTAAATTGCATCCAGTTGATGCTGGTGGGTGGTCCGAGCCAGCTGGATACATGGGACATGAAGCCGGATGCACCCGCCTCAATTCGCGGACCATACAAGCCCATCAAGACTAACGTTCCGGGCATCGAGATCTCGGAGATCTTCCCGCGTATGGCGAAGCACGCGGACAAGTTTGCGCTCCTGCGCTCGGTCTATCACACTGCGGCGGCGGTGCATGACACCGGCTGCCAAATGATGCAAACCGGGCGGCTGTTCCAGGGCGGGCTGGAATCACCGAACTACGGCTCGGTATTGCGATTCGAAAAAGGCGCACGCGGCGATATGCCGCCAAACGTGCTGATCCCTTACATGATCGGGCAGCTTGGTGGCAACCTACCGCATGGCGATACGGCGGGATTTCTCGGCAAGGCCTACGACCCGTTTGTTTTGAACGCCGATCCTTCGGAGGCGAACTTCAAAGTACCTGACATGCTGCCGCCCGATTACATCTCGGCGGTGCGCGTGGACCGGCGGCGCGACTGGCGTCAGATGATCGACCAGTCGGTGAAATATTTCGAAGAATCCAATCAGGACGCCAAGTTGATGGACTCGACTTTCGACCAGGCGTATACGTTGATGACTTCGGCCAAGGCGCGGGAGGCGTTTGACCTCACACAGGAAAACGAAGACATGCGCAAGCGGTATGGCCTCAATCGATTTGGGCAGGGATGCCTGCTCGCACGGCGGCTGGTGGAGCGGGGCGT
>DATBHS010000056.1:0-32884 GCA_036557345.1 Bryobacteraceae bacterium | reverse complement strand
CGGCGAACGAACGCGGCAAGACTTCCATTTTTTGAAAGGAAAGACCTATCCTGGATGCGAGTCGCTCAAGCCGAAGAAGCGCCGCTAAAGCAGGGCAGCATATTTCATGTTCCTGTATATCTTGACGAACTCGATTGTGATGCCATCCAGGTCGACTTATACGCCGAATCGCTGGACAGAGGCGAACCCGTTCGTGAGGTGATGCTTCGAGGAGAACCGCTCATCGGCGCTCAAAACGCCTACCAATACACAGCAGCAGTCGCCGCTACGCGCCCAGCAGGTGACTCTACTCCGAGGATCATTCCTTACCACTCCGCAGCGTCCGTCCCATCGGAGTCGCCACCGATCCTTTCATATATCGCTAAGAAGCCTCCATGCGCGATTGAGCCAATGCGCCAGACTCGTTGGGTTGGCGCGCATCCTCTGCGCGAAATCACCCAATATGATTGAGACGTCCCCGCTCGGATAGACTCTTCGTTCTAAGCCGACACTTCCCTCCAGTTCTCTCGGGAATGTCAAGCCGGTAATGGGCCGCCGATTGCTTCTGAGTAAACGAGTGCTGAGATGCAACTCAAACATATTCTTTTCCCATTCGACTACTCAGACCGCTGCCGCCATGCGGCGCCATTCGTAAAGGCCTGGGTGGAAAAGAGCGGAGCACGTTTGACGATACTCAACGTTGTTGAAGATCCCAGCGTACGTTTGCCGGCAAGTGCCCGGTTTCTCATCCCTCCAAAAGAGCCAGATGAAATTTTGGCAGCCAGCACCGGATTTCTGCGGCGATGCGCAACCGAAATTTTCCCTGGCAAGACCGTAGAGACTGTTTGCAGGATGGGGGATCCGGCAAAAGAGATTGTCTGTTTGGCTGCCGAGACACGGGCCAATCTGATTATGATGCCGACGCATGGTAGCGGTCGGTTTCGTGCCTTTGTGCTTGGCTCAGTGACCGCAAAGGTCCTCAATGATGCCGAGTGCCCGGTTTGGACGGATGCACACATGGAGGAGCACCATCGCGAGATGGATTTGGGGATTCACGTCATCGTCTGTGGCGCCGATGACAAAGAAGAAAGTGTCTGGCTTCTTAAAAGTGCATCCGACATCGCAGACCTATATTCAGCGACACTCCATCTCATCCATGTCGTTCCTGAGCTCGAGGTTTATTCGAGCAAGCTGAGAGCCCAATGGCAGCATCAGTTGATCGAGTCGGGCCGCCTCAAAATGACTGAACTGCGGCATAATGCGGACATAACTGCTGAAATCGACATCGAATCGGGTCCTATTTCCCACATGGTGCGGAAAGCTGCGTTGGAACACAAGGCTAATCTCGTTGTAATCGGTAGAGGACATGCGCACGGTTTCCTCGGGCGCTTGCGTACCAACACTTACGCGATCGTGCGCGATTCGCCATGCCCAGTCTTGAGCGTTTGAGCGGTGGGAATGTCTCCGGCGTCTGAACCCGCATCAGGTCGCATCGTTTGTATTCGCGGCAGTGTAGTTGACGTGACATTTGAACGCGGCCTGCCTCCCGTCCGTACTTTGCTGAAGGCGGGTAAAGCAGCCGAAATCTTTATAGAGGTCCTCTCGCATCTCGGCCCTAACCGGATCCGAGGAATTTCACTTACGCCAACAGAAGGCCTCGCGAGAGGAGATGCCGTCGAGAGCATGAATGCCCCCCTTATGGCGCCCGTCGGAAGGTCAGTGCTCTCACGAATGTTCAATGTCTTCGGCCAGGCGATTGATCGTGGACCCGAAGTGACGGGCGTGGAGTGGCGGCCCGTTCATCGCCAACCACCTGCTCTGTCCCGACACTCCACGAAGACGGAGATCTTCGAAACCGGAATTAAAGCGATCGACGTTCTGGTTCCTCTCGAGAGGGGTGGAAAGGCAGGACTGTTTGGCGGAGCGGGCGTAGGCAAAACCGTTCTTCTGACTGAGATGATCCATAACATGATTGGTCGCCACGAGGGTATCAGCGTGTTCTGCGGTATTGGAGAACGTTGCCGGGAAGGCGAAGAACTGTATCGTGACATGCAACAGGCGGGTGTATTGCCCAATATGGTGATGCTTTACGGGCAAATGAATGAACCGCCCGGCTGCCGCTTCGAAATTGGACACGCGGCTTTAACGATGGCCGAATATTTTCGGGATGACGAGCATCGCGACGTTCTGCTGCTGATTGACAATATCTTCCGTTTTATTCAGGCTGGCTCGGAAGTATCGGGACTAATGGGCCGGCTGCCGGCGCGTTTGGGCTATCAACCCACGATGGGTACGGAATTGGCGGAATTAGAGGAGCGGATTGCTAACACGGATGCCGGGGCGATCACTTCGATTCAAGCGGTTTACGTACCAGCCGACGATTTTACGGACCCTGCTGCAGTGCACGCCTTCTCCCATCTCTCCGCAACGATCGTACTCTCACGAAAAAGGGCCAGCGAAGGACTCTTCCCTGCCATTGATCCGCTGGCCTCCGCCTCGAAAATGGCAACACCAGGCATTATCGGCCAGAAACACTATGGTCTTGCTCAGGATATCCGCCGCACCCTTGCCCAGTATGAAGAATTAAAAGACGTGATCGCCATGCTCGGTCTCGAGCAGTTATCGCAAGAGGATCGCAATGTGGTCTTTCGTGCGCGGCGCCTAGAGCGTTTTTTAACGCAACCATTTTTCACCACCGAACAGTTCACGGGCATGCCCGGACGGCTGGTGAGCCGGGAGGAGACTCTTGATGGCTGTGAGCGCATCCTGCGGGACGAGTTTCGAGACTACCCGGAGTCTGCACTGTACATGATTGGCCGTATCGAAGAAGCTCGCGAAAGACGGGACGTCGGCACAAGTGAGGCTGGAACTCATGCAGCTTAGAGTTCTCCTGCCCGCATGTGAGTTTCTGGAAGAAGACCGTGTGACTCGCATTGTTGCGGAGACTCCCCACGGCAGCTTCGGTATACTACCCCACCGCCTTGACTGTGTCGCACCGCTCGCGCCCGGGATTCTAGCCTTCGAAATCGAAAGCGGAAAGGAAGCATTTTTGGCTGTGGATGAAGGAATACTTGTCAAGGCGGGAGATCGCGTGCTGGTGTCGGTGCGCAACGCCGTCGGCGGCGCCGACCTCGGTAAGCTTCGCCAAACCGTAGAGCGGGAGTTTCTCTCACTCGACGAGCGCGCAAAGAGTGTTCGGGCCGTTTTGGCGAAATTAGAGAGCAATTTCGCCCGCCGGCTTCTGGAGTTGTCCCGCCATGAATAAGAAACAGGATGATCCAAAGAAGAGTCTACCGTCATCACAGGACCGCTTCGGCATGCTGATCGGTGCGAAGGAGAGGAGGAAAATGCGGGCGCGTCACACGTTCCGGAACACCTGGTTTGGATTCAGTTCCTTCGGTCTGATCGGCTGGTCTGTCGCAATTCCGACCCTCGCTGGGATTGCTCTGGGCGTGTGGCTTGATGCGCGTCATCCAGGGCGGTATTCCTGGACGCTGATGCTGCTGATCGCCGGTTTAGGTATTGGCTGTCTGAATGCGTGGCATTGGATATCGCGGGAACACCAAACGATTCGTCACGAACAGGAGAAAAACAATCATCATGACTGATTCTTTCTGGTTAGCTCTTTCTTTATTCGCCGGTATATGTGCCGGCGCTATCTTCTTCGAGGGGCTATGGCGAACGATTTCAAAATTGTCGGATTATAGGAGACGCATCCCTGTGTTTATTCTCAGTTTCACTATCCGTTCGACGTTTCTGCTTACTGTACTCTGGGTGGTCTCCCGAGGCAATCCCTTCCGTCTCGCAGTTTGTATGCTCGGCTTTTTTGTCGGTCGCACGATGATCTTACGAATCCATCGAGGAGGGACAAGAATTGTCGATTAGCCCCGATCACACTATCTTTTGGCAGCATGGTTTCTGGGTCCTCAACTCAACAATCGTCACCACGTGGGCTTTGATGCTGGTCATGGCGATTGGATCCTGGATGATCACCCGGCGCCTTTCGACCGCACCTGAGATTTCGCATTGGCAAAACCTTCTCGAAATCCTGATATCCGGCATCCGGGACCAGATTCGCGAAATCGGCCTCGAACACCCGGAAAAATATCTTGATTTTGTCGGGACCTTATTTCTATTTATTTTGTTTGCCGCACTCTGCGGAGTCCTGCCTGCGTACGAACCGCCGACCGGTTCTCTTTCGACGACGGCGGCACTGGCAATTTGTGTATTCCTGGCCGTTCCGATCTACGGGATCGCGGAGCGTGGGATGGGTCCGTACTTGAAGAAATATGCCGAGCCGAAATTTTTCATGGTCCCGCTCAATGTCGTGAGCGATCTCTCCCGTACGGTCGCGCTCGCCATCCGGCTCTTCGGGAATGTCATGAGTGGATCCGTCATTGCTGGCATTCTGCTCAGCGTTGCGCCTTTGTTCTTCCCAGTGCTAATGAAGTCGCTCGACCTTTTGATCGGTGCTGTGCAGGCATACATCTTCGCGGTTCTCGCGACAGTTTACATTGCGGCCGCTACCAAGTCATCGGAGATATAGATTTATGGACCACATTGGTGTCATTGCACTCGTTTCCCTTGTTACAGCGGGCTTTACCATGTGCATCGGCTCGATCGCTCCAGCTATCGGGGAGGGCAAGGCGATCACGTCGGCGCTGAGTTCGATTGCCCAGCAGCCTGATGCCTCCAGTACGATCACGCGTACCCTGTTTGTTGGTTTGGCCATGATCGAGTCGCTGGGCATCTATTGCTTTGTCATTTCGATGATTCTTATTTTCGCGAATCCCTTCTGGAATTTTGTAGCGAGCCGTGCTGGCCATTAGCATGCTCGTCGATTGGTTCACTACCGCTGCTCAAATCGTCAACTTCCTGATGCTGGTATGGCTGCTAAAGCGTTTCCTGTACAAACCGATTCTCCGGGCCATGGACGAACGCGAACGAAGAATGGCGAAGGCGCTTGAAGATGCAGAAATGCAAAAGAGAAACGCCGAAAACGAGCGGCGCTCTTTCGAAGAGAGGTCACAGAAACTGACTGACGAAAAAGAAGGGGTTCTTAAGTCTGCCGTTCAACAAGCAGAGGAAGAGCGCAAGAGAATGATTTCTGCGGCTCGTGAGGAGGTCGCCGGGCTTGAGGCGCGCTGGCGCGACGCGATCGAGCGCGAAAGGAAAATGTTTCTCGAAGAACTCTCGGCGCGCGTCCAGAATGAAGTCTTCGCAATCAGCCGCCAGGTACTTTCCGATCTGGCCGACGCGAATTTGGAAACCTGCGTCGCGCAGCGCTTCACCGAGCGGTTAAAATCCCTTGACACAGGTGAACGAGATTGCCTCGCCGGAGCACTCAGCAATTCTTCGAATATCGTCATCACATCAGCTTTCGCACTTTCTGAAAACAGCAAGCGTCACATTGAGGAGACGGTCAGAGACGACCTTGGCGTCGCGGCCGAGATGCAGTTCCTGATAGCTCCGGAACTCATCGCCGGAATCGAATTCCGCGCAAACGGGCGCAGAATCGCTTGGACGATTCAGGACTACCTTTCCTCGATGCAAGACGAGCTGGATCAGGCGACCAGGAAGCGAGACTTTGCACATGTCTAGTGAGCTTTCTGCGGCAGTCGACACAACATTTGATAGCATCCGCCGCACTCGCGAGTCGCACCGGCCTGCGTTTGTGTTTAGCGAAACCGGTACGGTCACATCGGTATCCGAAGGGATCGCCCGAATCTCCGGGTTGCCCAGTGTTGGATATGAAGAACTCGTTGCGTTCGAGGGTGGCGCGTTTGGGCTGGCCTTCGATTTGGATGAAGATTCCGTTTCCTGTGTGCTGTTAGATGGGAGCAGTGAATTGCGTGCCGGGACGAGCGTGACGCGTACGTTCCGGAGAATCGACGTTCCGGTCGGAGATGGTCTGTTGGGCCGTGTGATCACACCCACCGGATCGGCCCTGGACTGCAAAGGCCCGGTATCCGCCAGCGCGCGAATGCCAGTGGAACGTCCGGCTCCCCGGATCATGGACCGCGCTCCTGTGGTGAGACCGCTAGAGACCGGTATCAAAGCAGTGGACGCCCTCATCCCCATTGGCCGAGGCCAGCGGGAGCTGATCCTGGGCGACCGGCAAACCGGCAAAACGGCGATCGCCGTCGATGTAATTGCCAATCAGAAGAACAAGGATGTCATTTGCGTCTACTGCGCGATCGGTCAGCGCAGCGCTTCCGTTGCCCGCGTTATCAACGCGCTAGAGGAACGGCAGGCTCTCGATTACACCGTGATTGTGGTTGCGGAAGCGAATGAAGCCCCGGGGCTGCTATACGTTGCCCCCTATGCCGCGACCGCAATTGCCGAATTTTTTAGGGACCACGGACAGCACGCGCTCGTCGTTTATGACGATTTAACAAGCCACGCTCGCGCTTACCGTTCCATCTCGCTCCTGCTGCGGCGGCCGCCAGGGCGCGAAGCGTTTCCGGGCGATGTGTTCTATCTGCATTCCCGTTTGCTCGAACGCGCGACGCAGCTGGCTCGTGAATTAGGGGGCGGTTCACTCACGGCGCTGCCGATCATTGAAACCGAAGCGCAAAACCTGGCCGCATACATCCCAACCAATCTCATTTCCATTACGGATGGCCAGTTGTACGTCTCTCCTGACCTGTTTCAAAAAGGAGTCTTGCCTGCGATAGACGTGGGCAAGTCCGTTTCGCGCGTGGGTGGAAAGGCGCAGCTCTCCGCCTATCGTGCTGTGGCCGGCGATTTGAAGTTGGCATACTCGCAATTTGAAGAACTGGAGGTCTTTTCGCGTTTCGGCACACGGCTGGATGAACAGACGCGCAAGAGCATTGAGCACGGGAATCGAATTCGAGAGTGCCTGAAGCAGGATGAGCTTCAGCCCGTAACAGTCATGGAGCAGATTACATTGTTAATCGCTCTGACTGCGGGCCTCTTTGATGCGGTTCCGCAGGACTTCATGAAGGCAGCGGAGCAAGCGGTCCAGCAGGCCGCATCACAAGTCCCGGCAGAGACCTGCGAGCGGATTCTCGGCAGCCAGCCATTGGGAACTGAGGATCGAGATGCCATCGTAGCGATCGCTGCCAGCGCGCTGTCGAACTATAAAGAAAAAGAATGAGCGAAGAGTTGGAAGCGTTGCGTCGCCGTCTTCATACTGCCGGAGAGCTCAAATCCGTTGTGCGCACCATGAAAACGCTCGCGGCGGTAAGCATTGTCCCTTACGAAAAGGCGGTGCATTCCTTGGCCCATTATTATCGGGCCGTGGAGCTCGGTTTGATCGCTTGTCTTCGAAACGTAGATAATCCGCCAGGCAATAGTAAGCGTGGCGCCGAAAAGGAGCGCACGGGTGTTGTGGTTTTCGGATCAGATCAGGGCATGGTCGGACAATTTAACGAGACACTGGCAGATTTTGTCCTAGGCGAATTAGAGCCGCTATCTGGCACAAAACAGATTTGGCCAGTCGGAGAACGCATCGCCTGGCGGCTTAAAGCCCCCAACGTCGATCTCATGCCGCTTCAGTCAGTCCCAGATACTGTCGCAGCCGTTACATCGTTGACCGCGACTATTTTAGAAGGTATCCAGCAGCACCACGAAAATCGAAATGTAACCCGTGTGCTCGTGTTCCACAATCAACCATTCGGAGGCAGAGGCTATCAACCCGTCCGGCAACAATTATTGCCCTTCGACACTGAGTGGCTACGAGCACTTGGCGCTGGAAAGTGGCCGACGAAGATGATCCCGCAAGTCATGCCGGTCGAAACCGAAACTCTTGCTGCACTCCTGCGAGAGTATTTGTTTGTATCTTTGTTCCGTGCCTGTGCCGAATCACTTGCGAGCGAGAGTGCAAGCCGCCTGGCTGCCATGCAGGCAGCCGAGCGAAAGATTGGTGACCTGATGGACGAATTGCAATTGGAATTCAACCAGGCGCGCCAAAACTCTATTGACGAAGAATTGTTTGACGTGATCACCGGCTATGAAGCGCTTTCGCATACCGGTTGATCGAAGCTGAATCCGCTCTACTTTTGGATACTCTCGAGGTATTTGGTCAAGTTGTAAATCCGAACTTTGCCATAATCCCGATCATCAGCGACGCGCGAGAAGATTGGGCCCCAGATCGGCATCTCCCTCGTTCCGTGGCCAAGGCCCATCGATTCGGTTCCATCGATGATTTTCTGAACTCGCGCAAATGGGAACGCACCGCTATTTCTCTTTGCAATTTGGGTCAGGTTCGGAACCTGCATTTTGAGAACAGGCGCCATGGGACCATTCCCGCTGCCGGCCTTGCCGTGACAGACAGCACAGTAGGTCAGATAGAGTGTTGGGCCATCCAGCGACGGAATCAAACGTTCCATTTCTGGCGGATTCTGAGCCCGAACAGTCGAGTGTCCGACAAAAGTTATGTGCGTGCCTGCCAAGGCGAGAAGCGCAACTGCCCAACTCCGAAATCTCACAGCATTACCCCTAGTGCTGCGTTTACTTTAGTCGTGTCGGTCTGCCGAACGGCGGCCGTATTTCCGCTATTTCTACGTTCTGCCAGGCCCGGTACGCGGTTTCGGCTTCTTCCGGCGCCTTATGTGATTCGAAAATCTGCACGGTGCCGGTCTTCATCGCAAGAGTGAAGCGATCCGCAGTCTCAAAAGGAAGCCATGGAGTCGTGTCGAGCCACCAGTCCTGTCCATCTAAGCTTCGCTCCATCGGGCCATCTGGCGACAAGTAGCCGTTCGGCGCTACGTTCAAGGCAAGCCTTCGGCCTTCGGGCATGTGTAAGAAAAGGCCTCCGTGGCGGCTAGGACGCAATAGAATATCCGGCACTGGCGGTCCAATGTGTATCGCATTGATTGCGTTATCGAGTCTGACAGTCACGCGGTAGTGGACTCGTTCTTCGCCTCCAGGCCAGCGCAGCAGGCCATCGCCCGCAAGCATGACGGATCGAACTGGTTCGGGCATTTGAATCTCTCATGCAACAAACAAGCAATAAGCATGCCGTTGAAATTACGAATTACACTTCACCGGATCAGCAAACTGCCGGCTTCGTGTCCGGGCCGCTTGGTCATTTGGCGCAAGCATTGCGCGATATTCCCCATGGGGCACCGAATTTCATCCCGAAAGGACCCCACAAGCTCAGCATGCCACAACCTTGGAGAGATCCCGATTGCCCATGCGCTGACAGCACCCGCGCGATTATTCGGAACGAAGCCAGTCGTGCGCCAACGTTGTTTCTGGGCGATGGAATTAATGATGCGCCGGCTATGCAGGCGGCAACGGTCGGCATCGCTTTCGGCCAAAACAGTGACGTAACGGCCGAGGCTGCGGATGCGGTTGTGATGGAATCGTCGCTAAGCAAAGTCGACGAACTTATTCACATTGGCCAGAGAATGCGAAGAATTGCTCTTGAGAGTGCCGTGGGCGGTATGGTGCTCAGCATGTTATCCTCCGCCCTTTGCCGGCGCGCTGGCACAGGAGGTGATTGATCTTCCTACAGTGCTGAACGCCTTGCGGGTGGCATTGGTCGTACCGTCTCCTACCCGCTTCACTTGTCCGTTCCGCCGCTTCTCGAATCATCTTGGCACCCAAATTCTCGACTGGATTCGTTAGTTCCATCTCTTTAGCAATAGTTACCTCGTCATTACAAACGAGTGGGTGGCCGAAACTTTTGTCGATCAGTACACGCTTAGACTTTGGCCCTAAGGTGACGCGTACGGCGTCCGCCAGGGCGCTTGCGCCGCGCAAAATCACTTCGCGGGTATCTGATCGAAACAGGACTTGCTTGGCAGGCATTGGAGCACCTCGTTGGTGTTTATGGGATTAACTGTGAACTAGCGAGAGCAACGTGTTTGCTAAACCAGAAATAGCCTTAGCGCAGAATGTTGCTGCCATGACCAACACGTTGACTGTTTCTTTTCACGCAAGGTCGCCGAAACTGCGCCTGTTCACCCACCTGGGAACGGAAATTTGAGCAATAACGAAGAAATCTCAAGGGCCAAAGAATGGCACCTTGGCTGCCTTGAAGGAAGTGCGCTGGGGCTCCAGGACGGAGGCTGGAGCCCCGGCAAAGAGAGGCGGCAGTATGCCAGAAACTACAGTAGTCAAGACCACAACCGAAAAACCTGCACGCCGCTGGCCGGAGTCCAACCTCTTTGGTCCGCGAGGTCTGTTTGGTCCGATGATTCCTTTTGGAGATTTGTTCGGAGTGAATCCATTCGCTTTGATGCGCGAATTCACAAAAGAGATGGACCGTGCTTTCTCGACTTCTTCGGCTAGCGAATTGCGGCCGGAAGTGTGGATCCCCGCAATTGAAGTCAAGAAAGCGAATGGCAATTTCTTAGTTACGGCAGAATTGCCAGGCATTAAGACGGGAGATGTCAAGGTCGAAGTAACCGATGAAGCCTTGACGATTGAGGGCGAACGCAAAGAGGAGAAGAGAGAAGAGAAAGAGGGTCTCTATCGCTCCGAACGTAGCTACGGCCGTTTCTATCGTTCCATCCCGCTGCCCGATGGTGCAAAGACGGATCAAGTCAAGGCGGAAATGAAAAATGGCATCCTCGAGATCAAGGTTCCAGTGAATGGGGCCAAGCAGAAGAGCCGGCAGATCCCTGTTGCCGGAACTGGGGAAGTTTAGGGCGCCTGCATGCGCCACTCGATGTGTTGGTAGTACGCAAACTCGGCGTACTCTGGCAACCGGAGTTGGCTATGGGCACCGTAGCAAGCGGTGGCATCCGGATACTGAACCACGAGCTGATCCGGTCCCTCAATCTATCGAACTACTTTGTCTACGGAGTGATCGCGAGAGAGGAGAGCGAGCTTGCGAGAAGGGAGGCGCTGTTCCGCGACGGTCAAATCCTAACTGGCCGAACAGTCATTCTCGTCGATGATGGCGCCGCGACTGGGTCCACAATGCTTGCCGCCGTGGAGGCTGTCCGAAGGCAGCACTCGACGGAGCTCGTGATCGGGCTCCCGATCGCTTCTCGGGATGCCTATAGCGCCTTCCAAGCGGAAACGGGCAAATGCATCTGTCTGGCAATTCCACAGCCCTTCTATGCCGTCGAGCACCGAATTCGCGACAATCCGTGATTGATTCACCGCAGACCTGTCGTCGGCCAAACACGAATTGGAGGTCCGGAACAGAAAGATCGAGCAAGCCAATCGGCACAAAAGCGAGTTCCTGGCGACCATGAGCCATGAGCTGGGACTCCACTGCACACCGTGATTGGATTTGCGCAACTGCTCACGGAAGAGTTGGAAGGTCCCCTCACCGAGAAGCAGAAATGCTTCGTCGATCACATCTATCGGGATTCTCTTCACTTACTCGATTGATAGATGGCATTCTCGATATCAGCAAAATAGAGGCAGGAAACTTTGAGTTGCATGCGGAGACCGTCGATCCTTTCGATGCCTTGAATGCAGTGGTAACCAGCACCGCTCCCTTTGCAGCGGCACGATCAATCGTAGGCGAGCAAGACCTGTGCGAGCCGTTTGTAGTACAGGCGAATCGTGTGCAATTCAAGCAGATCTTATACAACCTTTTCAGCGATGCGGTAAAGTTCACACCCGGGGCGGCAGAGTCTCCATCGAGTGCTCTGTCACGGGTCTGTTTGCGCAATTTTCTGTCAGCGATACAGGAGTCGCAGGAGGAGCAGGCGGCAATCTTC
Source organism: Bryobacteraceae bacterium (assembly GCA_036557345.1). Classification (GTDB taxonomy): domain Bacteria; phylum Acidobacteriota; class Terriglobia; order Bryobacterales; family Bryobacteraceae; genus Bog-105. Next base: position 21,254 of record DATBHS010000056.1, on the reverse strand, counting down.
GACAAGTTTTACCAAGTAGACGCTATGACCAAAGGTGTGCGTGAGGGCACGGGATTAGGCCTAGCGATCACTAAACACCTGGTAGAACAGCATGGCGGCCTCCGGTCGAAGGGACTTTGCCGCCGTTGTTTCCATTAGCTTTTGTGTGCTTTGGTGTCGTAACCTGATCTTGCAGTTCCGGTGTTGAGAAACATTCAGGTCGAGCCAGCGAGTTCACTCGTAATGTCATCTTGCGGCCATTTGCCGTTTCTATTCGCGCTCATCCTGCTAAGCCCGCTCCCGTGGTATTCGCAAACTGCGGAGAGTGCCCATGAGAAGCCCGCCGCGAGTCATGCGCAGTCACAAGCACCGGTTCCGGTTGCTATCGGCCAGTCGACGGCCCAGACAGACCGTGAGAGACGCGCGCGCGCTCAGGAGCAATTGAAGCAGCAGGAGCGTCAGCGGATCCTCGGCGTTATTCCGAATTTCAATACTTCTCTGATTCCGAATGCCGAACCGCTCTCTCCCTCCCAGAAGTTTCATCTCGCGTTCAAGAACACACTGGATCCCTTCCAATTCGTAGTGTCAGGAATCGATGCAGGTCTAAGTCAGCATTCGGACGATTTCGCCGGCTATGGTCAGGGCGCACAGGGCTACGCCAAACGATTTGCAGCCTCATATGTCGACGCTTTCGATGCAACCATTTTGGGAGGCGCCGTGTTCCCGGTGATCCTTCGTCAGGATCCGAGGTACTTCCGGCTAGGTACCGGCGACTTCAAGAAGCGCCTGTTCTATGCGGTTTTAGCAACGGTAAGGGCGAAGGGCGACAACCGGCAGTGGCAGCCAAACTATTCAAGCCTGCTGGGCAATCTGGCGGCGGGAGGGATATCGAACCTTTACTATCCATCTGACAACCGCGGTGTGGGACTGACTTTCGAGCGAGCATTCATTGAAACTGCCGAAGGCGCTTTTGGCAACATATTTGTCGAATTCTGGCCCGATATCTCGCATAAGCTATTTCACACTCCCAAATAGACGCCCTGCTGATCCTCTGGGCGCATTCTTTGCTACTCCCTTGGGCGGACGCCATGCTAAGCCCGCTCCTATTGCGTTCTCACGCGCAGTTGGTTGGGCCAAATCACCCAGTCGAGAGAGCTCCCAGTTTGAAGTGAAAACAACATCGAGGTAAATTGGCCGGGTCTCTCACCCATTCAAAAGACTGGGTGATCTCCTCGCGTAAGTACTGCATTGGCAGCCGCCTTGCTGTCAGCCTGTCCGGTACATTATGCTGCTCTACCCGCGCCGTTTGCTCGGAATGATTTTGAGCATCGGATTGCACCCCACTTTTCTGGTGGCTGCGGAACCCGCCGTTCCCATACTTGTTTATCACCGCTTCGGCCCGGTGCACACTGACTCGATGACCATCACCACCGGGCATTTCAAAGAGCAAATTGACCTGCTCTGTAGAAACCATTACTCAGTGATTCCACTTGAAAAGGTCGTTGCCTGGAGGCTGGGGAAAGGCACGCCGCCGCCACCCCGATCGGTTGTCTTAACTTTTGATGACGGCCACATCTCGGTTTATAGCGAAGCATTTCGCATCGTCACGGCCAATCGCATCCCGGTCACGCTTTTCATCTATCCATCATGCATCTCGCGCGCGTCCTACGCTATGACTTGGGAGGAGCTATCGGAACTGGCCGCCACTCCTTACTTCAGAATTGAATCTCATACCTTCTGGCATCCCAATTTTAAACAGGAAGCTAAGAAGCTGGACCAGTCGGCTTATACTACGTTGGTTGATACGCAGCTGCGGCACTCGAAGGCGGTACTCGAGGAGCGGTTCAGGCGCCCAGTCGAGTTTCTCGCATGGCCGTTTGGAGTCTACGATCGATACCTGATGAATCGCGCCGGTGTCGCAGGCTATCAGGCCGCTTTTACCATCGAATGCCACGCGGCAACGATGTCCGACCCGATCATGGCTCTTCCGCGCTGTCTGGTCTCTGACCAAGATATAGGCCCCCGCTTTCTTCGATTGCTCGATTCGGCGATTCGTACGGCAAAGAACTGACAATGCAGCGCAATCGAATACACGGTGTAATTTCTGTTACTGCGGCATTGCTTCTTCGCAGCCTTGCCGGTCGGGCCGAATCGTTGAGGGAGGTGCGCGGCCAGGTGGTTGACGCCGGTAGCGGAAAACCGATTGAAGGGGCCTGGATCGTCTCTGGCGGAGAAGCCACCCGCACGAATCGCGAAGGCTGGTTTGCCCTTCAGAGCAACGGAGCGTGGGTGGGCGTACGTGCTGCCGGATACTCGCGCGAGCAGGTCGCCGAGACCTCTGAAATACACGTTGCCCTTACCCGGTTCCAGGTGCGGGGACTGTATCTCTCGTTCTGGGGCCTTGGCTCAGAGCCGTTGCGGACTGGTGTTCTCGAGACTGTGTCCAAGGCGCATCTGAATGCCGTCGTGATTGATATCAAGGGAGACAGAGGCTTTGTCAGCCATCCCTCGCATTCCGCACTCGGAATCGAGGCAGGAGGAAACCGCATCATCACGATCCGTGATCCCGATGCCCTCCTTTCTGATTTGCACCGGCGGGGCCTCTATGTCATTGCACGCATCGTGGTGTTCAAAGACGACCCGGTAGCGCGCTCACGGCCTGATCTCGCCATTAAGACTGTCCAGGGAAAGCTCTTCGTAGACCGCGAAGGTCTCGCCTGGACCGATCCGTTTCACCGCACGGTTTGGGATTACAACATAGAGCTGGCTATCGAGGCTGCCAAAGAGGGGTTTGACGAGATCCAGTTTGACTATGTTCGCTTTCCTGACCAAAAGGGACTCAGGTTTTCAAAGCCAAATACAGAAACGAATCGAAGAAAGGCCATTGTAGATTTTCTCACCGAAGCTCGAAAGCGGCTTCTCCCGTTCAATGTATTTCTCTCAGCCGACAACTTCGGTTACGCCTGTTGGAATCTCGATGACACCGGTATCGGCCAATGTTTCGCCGACGTTGGGCCCGTTGTCGACTACATTTCGCCCATGCTTTATCCATCGTCCTTCCAATTCGGAATTCCGGGGCTCAAAAATCCCTTGAACGACCCGTACCGAATCGTCTTTGCATCGCTCGAGCGTGCGAAGCAACGGACGGGCTTTTCAGCCACAACTTTTCGTCCGTGGTTGCAAGCCTTCGACGATTACGCATTTGATCGTAGGAAATTCGGCAAGCTCCAGTTGGAACAGCAGATCAAGGCGGCTCAAGATGCCGGTGCGGACGGATGGCTACTCTGGGATCCCAGGAACCGGTATTCTACGGAAGCGTTGTCAGAACTGGCTCCAAAACTTTGGTGGCATAAGAATCGGCTCTCGAGCGAACTCAGCCGATAGATGAGCCCGCGCTTCCCAGCGAGGCGAAGAGCTTAGGATATAAGCCCATGAAAGAGCCGCCGTTTGGCAGCTTCTACCATTCCCAAATAGGCTGCGGTTGCAGCGGCGAGAAAGAAAAAGAATGGAGCGGGCAGTGCCGTAAAGCCGAGCATGTGGGCAACAGGACTAAACGGTATGAATGATCCGGCCAACACAACCGTCAGAACCGTGAATGCGAGGGACAGACTGGGCTTGCTCTTCCATGGATTTCCAAGTGTTCGGATGACGAAGAGAACCAGCGTTTGGGTTGCGAGAGACTCAACGAACCAGCCCGTGTGAAATTCCACCTGGCTGGCTTGGAAATAGCGCAGCAAAACAAAGAAGGTCAAGAAATCAAAGATCGAGCTGATCGGGCCTATTAGGAGCATGAAATTGCGAATCAGCGAAATGCTCCAACGGTGCGGCTTGCGAAGATAATTGGGATCGACCCTGTCGGTCGGAATCGTGATTTGCGCCAGATCGTACAAAAAATTGTTCAACAAAATCTGTGTGGGGAGCATCGGCAGAAAAGGCAGAAAGAGCGACGCCCCCGCCATGCTCAGCATGTTTCCGAAATTGGAGCTTGTTCCCATGAGCAGGTACTTCAGAACGTTGCCAGATGCCTTCCTTCCTTCGAGAATCCCCGTATGAAGGACATTCAATCCCGGCTCGACCAGGATGATCTCGGCGGCATCGCGCGCCACATCGGCTGCGCCGTCCACGGAAATGCCGACATCGGCCGCGTGTAGGGATGGCGCATCATTGATGCCGTCACCTAAATAGCCAACGACGTGACTCCGATGTTTCAGGGCGAGAATAATACGGTTCTTTTGGGCTGGCGACACGCGAGCAAATACGGTCGCCTCTTCGACGACATGCTGCAAGGCGGCATCTGTCATTCGCTCGATTTCGCAGCCTAGAACGACTCCCGACCCGTCAATGCCAACCTGTTCGCAAACGCGGCGGGTAACGAGTTCGTTGTCGCCGGTCACAATCTTCAATCGAACGCCGTCCTGTCGCAGCGCAGCCACTGTCATCGCCGTATCTGCCCGTGGCGGATCGGCGAATGCGAGATAACCCGCCAATACGAGCTCCGACTCGTCGTCGGCTGAATACGCATCACGGCTTTCGACATCGCGATACGCAACCGCTAACACCCGATAACCCTGATTGCTCAGTTCCCGGAATATTTGAAGACATGTGGACTTTTGATGCTCGTTAAGCGTGTTTATCCGTCCGCCGGATTCATATGCCGAACACTGTTCGATTAAAGATTCCGGCGCACCCTTGGTAATGATGACAGTCTCGTTGTTGCGCTTGACTACAATCGAAACCCGCCGCCGCTCGAAGTCAAAAGGAATTTCGTCGCACTTTACGTAATCCTCGGTCGCTGGACATTCTGTCGCCAGAATTGCGAGGTTGAGCGGATTTCGAATGCCCGTCTCGAACTTGCTGTTCAAATAACCCAAAAAACGGGCGTGTTCGGATTCCTTGCCTAAGGAGTCCAGGCTTCGTTCCAGTTTCATCATTCCGCTTGTGAGCGTGCCCGTCTTGTCGCTACAGAGGACGTCGATGCTACCCAGGTTTTGAATGGCCGGAAGGTGCTTGACAATCACCTTTCGATGAGCCATCTGTACTGCCCCCCTGGCAAGGGTTACCGAGGTAATCATCGGTAGAAACTCCGGCGTGAGCCCGACCGCTAATGCCACTGCAAAGAGCAGTGATTCGAGCGGATCGCGATGCAACGCGATGCTCAAGGAAATAAGAAACAGGACCAGGATGAACACCACTCGCATGATGAGGAGGCCAAACTTTCGCAGACCGCGCTCGAATTCGTTCTCCTCCGGCCGCGTGGCAAGGCGCGCGGCGATGCCGCCAAAGACCGTCCGCGCCCCCGTGGCGCTCACTTCCGCGATCGCCGATCCGCTGACGACCGAAGTGCCGAGGAAGACCATGTGCATGTCTTCGGGTTGATCGGTTGCCGGTTCGCGAGGTGCCGTCTCCTTTTCGACGGGAAGTGATTCCCCCGTAAGGGCCGCCTGTTGAACATACAAGTCCTTTGACTGGATCAATTTTCCATCGGCAGGAACGAGATCACCGGCGAACAGGCGCACAATATCCCCTGGAACAACGTCCCGGCGGGATATTTCCTGCCATTCGCCGTCGCGAAGGACGGATGCTGTGCTCATTACCACTTGCCGCAAGCGCTCTGTTGCGCGCTCCGATCGGTAGGTCTGCCAGAAGTTGATAGCGTTGCCTAGGGCCACAACCAGCACAATGATGGCGGCATCGACCGCTTGCCCGAGGAACGCTGAGAACCCGGCTGCAATCAGCAACACGATTGCTAGCGGATTCAAGAACAGCAGCAAGAGGGCCGCGGCTGCCGAGCGCTTTCGTGAAGGGGCCGGCTCATTCGGTCCGTATTCAGCCAACCGGCGTAAGGACTCGGCTGTCGATAAGCCCGTCGCTCGATAGGCCGTTCCCGTCGGAGGTAAGGCGGCGAGCAACATGAAGATTGGTATTCCGTTCGTTGCTTATGAAATCGCGTGCAACTTTCTGACAAGCGGTGCAGTTCACCTGCCAAATCGGTTGGGCGAAAACCCATACTCAGCTAGATACCGGATCACCTCTCGGTGCCTGCAAACCTCCTCTTGATATGGCAGTTTGGGAAACGATTCATTCCATCATTCACACACAAGGTTAGCGCCGTGGCCAATCGGCCGCGGTGTTTGACAAAATGAAGCCACGCTCAAGCCCGTGCCGAATCGGCCACAGCCAAGCGGCGAAGCATAGATCGTTTCTTGAGCTGATGAGCCTGCATGCGGCGAAGAATGTTATCCAGGAAGCGAACTGCTTCGGCCGCGTCGTACGAAGCTTCGTTTACTCCGAGCACCAGCGTGATGTCGTCGTGCTTCGCCGGCGCAGTGATTACTTTCTCGACGGTTCCCCGGATGTGCTTCCGCGCCGCGGTGGCGTCAGTGAACTGACCAGTCGATTCAACAACAATCTCGGCTCCCGAGGAGCTCCAATCCAGCGCCTCCGGATCTCTTCCGCTCAGGAGCCTGATTTTGCGATCGCCGGCGATGATCGCGTTCTGCTCGGACCTCACGTTCTCTTTCAGCGTTCCGAAGATGGAATCGTCTTCCAAGAGATGTGCCAGCGTCCGGGCGTCTGTTAGATCATTCACTGCTATGAAGTCGATGTCTTCGCGCCCTAAGCTCGCCCGTAGAAAGCATCGTCCAATTCTGCCGAATCCGTTGATCCCAACCTTTGCGGCCATTCAGATTCCGTCCGTTTTCGGGACAGCAACTTTGCAGTCCAGAGCATTAGCAAACTATTGCTGGCTCGAATTACACGGCGAGCGGTATGCCGCGTGCATATAGGAGAGCGGAGATTATCATGAGCCCCCGAACAAAGGAGAATCTGAACAGTGCGATGCTTCGCGAGGCATTCAGTCATGCCAAATGCTTGCGCTTTGCGGCGCACGCCCGCATGCACGAGAATTGGGAGCTGGCCAACTCATTCCAGGCCGCGGCAGATACCGACCGCATGGAGCACTTTGCCGAAGAGGCGGACCTCGCCGGCCTGGACGCAGACGACTCCGGCAATCTTAGATCTGTAACCGAAGACAGCCGGGCGGAGGCCTCCATGTACCGGCAGTTCGCAAAGGAAGCTATGGCAGACGGCGATCATGCGGCAGCCGCGCTCTTCGAGAAGATGCAAAGAGCCGCAGACGCTCAGAAAAGGGCTTTTGAGGCCGCGTTCCGCATCCAGACGCGGGCGCGCACTGGAGTCGTCGCAGTCTGATGAAACTGCCGGCCGCTTCGCCTTCGTCCGATCATAATGCCGATAGCGACAATTCCGGCCTGCTGCGGACCTGCAAACGAAAGCGTGCTCCTGCAAAGCAGAACAACAGACGACGAAACGACTAAGGGATCGACTTGCAAGGGATCCTTCGAGAGTGCGACATCTGCCACTTCCACATGCGGCTTGGATCCAGCTTATTGGGGGATTTCACACCACAACTGCGTTAATTCACACAACGCTCGAAGCGATGGAGCTGGCGGTCAAACGGTAATTCGACTGGCAGAAATCGCCAATGACAGGCCGCACTAAGTGCTGGAAGTCGGCCATCCGCATGTGAATCACGTCCCGATGAGTGCCGGCATTAAAGGCTATAAACTCCTGGCGGGCGACTTCGCGATCCAAATAGACGGCGAGGCCAAACAAGGTTCCCAAAGTCGGCATCGCTCCGAGCTGGGCGTTCGGAAAAAGCAGACGTAAATCACTTTCTTCCGCAACATACAGAGTAGGGACGCCGATCGCCGTCCGTAGCTGTTCTAAATCAACGTATGAATCGGCGGGAACGACGACCATGATATAGCCGTCTTTGTCCCGGCAAACGACGGTTTTCGACATTCTGTGCGCTGGTATATGCTCTGCCGCGGCGACTTCTTTAGCAGTGTAGGCCGGCGAGTGCGTGGTGTGGGCATATCGAATGCCGCGCTCGTCCAGGTAATTCAAACAAGTCTGAAGGGTAGTCATATTTGACCTCTCGCAGAACTCTAGGGCAATTCCTCCTCCAATCGAGGATGGCTCCTCGCGTTACAGAAAGTCTCGCTCAATCAGTTGCCCGATTAATCGCCGGGCCGCATCCTCGGGGTTTTCGCGATCTCCGTGAACAATCAGATCTGGATCTTCGGGAGGTTCGTATTCGGCTTGCAATCCGGGGACGGTGCTTGTTTCACCTTTTTGCGCATAGCGATAGATTCCCTTTGGGTCTCGCGCCGTACACGTCTCGAGAGGCGAGTCGACGTACACTTCCAGAAACTGGCGTATTTGCTTTCGGGCCAGGTCGCGATATGCCCGGCGATTGGCAGTCGCATCAAAGAGCACCGGCACTCCGTGGCGCACGAGCAGCGCACCAACGTACACCATCTGGCGATAGAACGTATCTCGCTCTTTCTCGTCATAGCGTGGCTCCGGAGTAAATATCTTTCGAAGCTCATCCGATTCCAGAACCGCTAGATTGATTCCTCGCGCCGCAAGCTGCGTTACTACTGCCGCAGCGACGGTGGACTTACCGGAGGCAGGAAGGCCTGTAATCCACACAGCGAAAGCGCGTGGTGTCTTATGCGCCACAATACCTGTTCACCTGAGTTGGATCGAATGCGTCCTCACCCAACACGCCAAAAATAAAGTTGAGGAGCTTCGACCGGACTGTTTCCGATAGGATGGGATACCAAATCGGGCTTGCCATCACCAGTGCTCGAAAAGCAAAGAACGGCGCCACGACCTGAAGCATTTCATGATCCCCGGTTTTATTAAGATAGCGATCCCAGAACCGCCGGAATATGGTTTCGAATCCGCCCTCGAGCCGCTGGCTGCGCTGAAGCGAGAAAAAAACATAGTTCAGGGTCAGACAAGCGACGTCGTCGGCCGGATCGCCGTATTCTCCGCGAGAGCGATCCAGTACCGTGAAATCGGTTCCTGACCGAAACAGAATGTTCCATGGGTGGAGGTCTCCGTGAACCTGGCGTAAGCGATGCTTTAGGTCTTTCAAGCGCCAGCGCCAGTCCACGCAGGTACGCTCAATCTGTTGCAGCTTCTGAGATGTGATCAGCGCGTGAGGCGGATAACTGTCGGCGAGGCCCATGATGCATTCTCCGTGTCCGATCAGCTCGCGGATGCGACGCGTATAGAGCCCCGGATCATCGCCGGACGTCTGGTGGATCTCCACGAGATAATCGCAGAGTGCATCCGCACGATCCCGATCAAGTGTCCGGAGAGTTCCCGTATCGCGAAGCTGCTCCAGATCACGAAAGTATCCTTCTCCTTCCGCATATTGCGTCAAGAGAAGGAATTCCTCGACATCTCCGAGAGAAGTCAGCGTCCCATCAGGACGGAATCCACCTACATCGAAAGAGCAGACGTGCCGCGAAAGACGGCGAAACGCCTGATTTGACCAGAGCAATATCTGTGCGCGATCGGCCATGTGCTCGTGACCAAACGGCCCCGGACGCATCGTGTGAAGAACCAGGCTCTGTGAGCCCTCGCCTGCTATTTGGCAGTCGACACGAATCGGAGTTCCGTATCCACAGAATTTGATTGCCTTCGATTCGCTGTCTTGCCCCAGGGCGGCTAGGCCCAAGACCCGGACCGGTTTCCTCCAAAGCGAGCTGAGGTACTGTTGGACTGTTTCAAGCGTTAGTTCGGTCATACATGAATCTAGAGTCAGCAAGTCGACATCCGTGCGACCATGAAACTACACTGGTAGCAGCGCTCTCCTCGATATTGACGGGTTCTCCGTCACCCGGTTTTATCGAATTCCCTTCGTTCGCGAGACGGCGGTACGGCGATTCCTCGGCTAGGTCTGACTAAATCCGAAGTGCCATGACGCTAGGACTTTTGCGCGAAACAACACTCAAGCCACCGGCGCATCTCGGAGCGTGGCGCTACACCGGCCCGTTGAAAAACAGGCTCGCCATTACGAAAAACGATAAAGTTTGGGATCGACTGGACTCCGAATCGCGCCGCCAGCCGGGGAAAGGCCTCTGTATCGACTTTAACGACGAGAGCTTTACCGCTCATCTCCCGAGCGAGGGCCTGGACTTCGGGGGCAGCCATCCGACAAGGCCCGCACCATGGGGCCCAAAACTCAACCAGGACCGGTGCCTTCGACGTCGAAATGACTGCCTCAAACAGGCTCTCGTTCACCTCGACAGGTTCACTCGCCGGTCCAAGCGGTACTTTGCATTTTCCGCAACGACCGGCATCGGCCAGGTGTTCCGCTGGGATTCGGTTTTTCGTACCACAAGACGCACAGACGGAAGTAAGCGTTACACTCATCGAAGGCTCAATTCCATTCGAGCATGCGCGAGCCCAAAACCTTCAGACCTGCTCACAGCTCGCTGCGAAAGCATTCTCTGCGTGCCGCTAACATAGCGGTCTTTCGTTCTCAAAAAGCACGAACGGGACCTTTCGTTAAGGTCGGTATGCAACGCGGGCCTGCTTTTTGATTGTGCCGGGAAAGGAGACGGCTGGGTGATATTGCGCACGAGTAGCGTTAAATGGCCCGACAAACGAAGGAAACCTGCGAGGGTCGTTCTTGAATACCACAAATCAGAATCTCGGACCGCGCACACCGTCATCACCCGACGGGACGCGGCAGTTGATGATGATGTTTTTCGCTAGGACGCAGAGCACGGGTCGCTCTAAGACACTGGAAGCCCGATTACCTTGCACTTTTGATGAATAAAGGTCGCGAGATGCGCTGCTATAACTACGTCAACAAGCCCTATGAGCAGGTTCGCCGTGTACTGATCAAAAACCCACTTGCGGTTTTTCAGTCGGCCACCAAGTCTGCTGGGAAATAAGACAATTGTTATGCCTTCTGGTGGCCATTCGAAGCAGGCGTTCCGGTGAGCTTTAGGACATACTTCGCTATGGCCCTCTGGCGAAAAGCTGCACGATCTCGCTCAACTTCGCGCTGAGAATCGACCCGCAATCTCTTCCGCGACCCTATCAGCCGCGGAGGCAACCTCCTCACACGGTCCCGTCCCCGCTTCAAAATCCCTGCCCTCGATTCCATAGATCCTCATCCACTTTGGCAGCCGTCCCAACGTTCGCGCGAGTTCTATGGTGTCTGCCAGATTGAATTCATGCGTGGAAGCGCGAAAAGTAATTCTTTGTAGTGGTTCTTTCCACGGATCCCAGACTTGAATGGATCCCGCTGCAGCCTTGTAAACTACCGCATCGGCCAAAATGACGCGATCGCCCGTCGCCCAGAGATCCAAGAGATTCAGCATGGCGCAGGCATGCTCGATAGCCTCGATACCGCGCTCTCGTAGACGTCGGGCCACCAGAATGCCGGCCGCGTCATCTCCCCGATCCGGGTTCCCGATTCCGATAATCAGCACCCTATTCCCGCTCGACGTTCACTCGCAGGAAATGCGTCGCACACGAAATACATGGATCGTAGCTGCGGACCAACTGTTCGCATCGCCTGGCTAGCTCGTTGGTCGGCAATGAGCTAAGCGGCGGAAGAAATGTCCAGAGATCCTCCTCAATTCGTTTTTGATTTTGCGAGGTGGGCGGAACGATCAGTGCGCTCTGCAACAGGCCGTTTTCATCGAAGCTGTAACGGTTATAAAGGCTGCCGCGCGGCGCTTCGGTTATGGCACATCCTGAACCGGCACGCGCCGGAACAGGAACGCTCGGGGACGCCGGTGGCTCGTACACGGAAATGATGCGTAGTGCCTCGTGGAGCGCAAAGATCATTTCTGCGCCTCTAGCAATAATGCTTTTGAACGGATTGCGGCAGGGAATCCGCAAGCCCGCATCTTCGGCTGCTTGTTTGGCGACCTCTGGCAATTTTGAAAAATTAAGATTTACCCGCGCCAGCGCACCTACGAGGTAAGACCCTCGGTCGCGAATTTGAGAGTGCAGAGCGTTCGAATGCTTCACCTGCCGCTCGGAAAAATGCCTCTCATATTCGCGGACATCGATATCCAGACCTTTGCTTGAAATTAACCGGCCCTCATTAAATGGATATTCGTCCGGGTGCGACAGTGCGACGAATTCGTAATCTTCTTCGAAGTCTGGAAACTCAAATTGGCCGATCCGGCGCATATTCGCAATTGCCTGATCGAGACCCCATTTCAAATCCTCGATAAGGACTTCCAGCTCGGCTTTGCTGGGAACCTTGTAAAATCCGCCAACCGTCACAGATACCGGATGGATTTCACGCCCGCCGAGCAGACTCATAATTGCATTGCCGATTTTCTTGATGCGCAGGGCGTTCTCGACTTCGGTTCGATGGGCTCGCGCCATGTCGATGGCGTCCGGATAGCCGAGGAAATCAGGCATGTGAAGCAAGTACACATGAAGCGCATGGCTTTCCAACCACTCGCCTGCATAGAGGAGCCGCCGAAGCAATCGGACGCTGGGATCGACTGTAGTATCCAAAGCCCTCTCGATAGCATGCACGGAGGTCATCTGATACGCGACTGGACAAATTCCGCAGATACGGGCGGTGATATCCGGGAGCTCGCTGAAATGGCGGCCGCTCAAAAGCGCTTCAAACAGCCGGGGTGGCTCGAAGATCTTCAGTCTTACATCGCGTATCTGATCGCCCTTCAACCTGATGGCCAACGAGGCCTCCCCTTCTACCCGGCTCATGTAATTGACCCGGATGGTCCGGCTCCTTTTGTCAGGTGGAAGAGTTCCGTTCACGTCTTTTTCATCAAGTCGAGGCCTTGCGGAATGGCTCCGCCCAGGCGTTGAACGTTCTGAATGATCGTTGCAGCGCGTCGTTTGCGTTTCCTTGTGCCAGCAGATGCGCCGACAATATCTCGGTGCTCGATGTCTCCGCTGGGCCAAAGCAACCATAGCAGCCGCGGCCGTAAGCAGGACAGATGGCGCCACATCCGGCCTGCGTCACCGGGCCCAGGCAAGCGACCCCCTGGGCCACGGCGATACACGTATTTCCGCGCCGTTTGCATTCCACGCAGACGCTGTAAGTGGGAATGTTCGGCTTGCGGCCCACTGCCACGGCAGAGAGGAGCTCCAGAAGCTGATGCTTGTTGATGGGACAACCCCGGAGCTCGAAATCGACCAGCACATGCTTTGCGATGGGCGTAGATGTGGCGAGCGTGTGAATGAATTCCGGCTTGGCATAGATCTGGCCGACCCATTGCTTCACATCGTGCCAATTGCGAAGAGCCTGAATTCCGCCCGCCGTCGCGCATGCTCCAATCGTCACGAGCATCTTACATTGCCGCCGGATCTCCTGGATACGCTCAGCGTCATGCTGCGTCGTAACAGACCCTTCCACCAGGCCGATATCGTAAGGTCCTTTCTTCATCTTGCTCGATGCTTCAGGAAAATATGCAATCTCTACCTTATCCGCAAGCGTCAAAAGCTCATCCTCCAGATCGAGCAGACTGAGTTGGCATCCATCGCACGACGCGAACTTGAACACAGCCAGGCGTAGGTTGCGAGCCGCTTTAGAGCTCATGGTGACGCTCCAGCCAGCGGTCGACTTGAGAATACGCGAACACTGGTCCGTCTTTGCAGATGAACAGTGGACCCATCTGGCAGTGCCCGCAGAATCCCACGGCGCACTTCATGTTGCGCTCCATTGACAGGAAGATCCGGTCGTTTACGACATTTCTGGCACGAAGTGCCCGTATGGCAAAGTGCATCATGATCTCAGGACCGCATGTCATCGCGATCGTGCGCTCCGGCCGCAGCGCGGCGAAGTCGAACAGCCGGGTGACGACTCCTACATGGCCGCGCCATTTGGAATCGGCGCCATCGACCGTGATGTGGACCTGGGCGTCGTGCAACTTGCCCCAGGCGCGAAGCTGTTTTCGAAAGAGCAGGTCTTTCGGTGTGCGCGCGCCATACAAGAGAAGAAACCGGCCGTAGTCATTTCGATGCCGCGCAATGTGAGAAATGACGGGACGCAACGGCGCCAGGCCGATGCCGCCTGCTACCAGCAGCAGATCTTGTCCGCGGGCCGCTTTCACAGGCCACGCCGTTCCAAACGAGCCACGAAGGCCGATGTAGTCTCCCGGTTTATGCCGTATCAGCGCGTCGCTCACTTTGCCGACGGAACGAATCGTGTAAACTAGCTGGTCCGGCATTTCCGCATCACCGCTGATGGAGATTGGTATCTCTCCTGTGCCAAACTCGGAAACCATGCTGAATTGGCCGGGCAAAAAGGAAGGTAGTCTCTCTCCATTCGCGGCTACTGTCGTGAGCGTACAGGTGTCGTGTGTTTCGCGCACAACCTCCGAGATCCGCACGAGTAGAGGGCACATGGGATCCGCCAGTGACATGGCTGCTGTACTCACGAACGCTTCGCCGCCCGCTTCCCGTACATGTCGATCAGTTGCATGCGTGTGTGGTCCAGGCGCTCCGTGACCAAAGCAAGCAAACGCTTCATTATTTCGAAGCCGAGATTATGGTTCTCTTTGAAGGCAACCCTAAGCGCGACTCCATCGAAAGCAATCGTCTGAACGCGCGTTAGCGCGCGCGCCTGAAAGTGTGTCGTTGTTGTTTCGGTCAAAGCGGACCAGCCCATCGTGTCGCCTGCGCCGAGCGTCTGAATCACGATTCTTTGACCGCCTGCCATTGTCTCCAATGCGATCCGGCCCGAGGCGATCAGAAAGAGACGTTCGGACCGGGCGCCCTCTGGAAAGATAATCTCGTTTTCCTCGAACCACCGTTCTTCCGCAATCTCCAATAGTTTCGGCAAATGTTCCGGCGGGAGATCGGCCAGTAACGGGTACGTTTCTGCTGCCCTTGCTAGCTCCTCTATCCGGTTAACTCTCATGATGCTCCTTCCAATTCCTCCTTCACTCGGCTGGACTTGTTGCTTGGATCGCCTTTACTTCTTCCGTCAGGTCGATACCCACAGGACACCAGGTGATGCACCGGCCGCAACCGACACACCCCGAGCTCCCGAATTGATCCACCCAGGAGGAGAGCTTATGTGTGAGCCATTGTCTGTAACGGGACTTGGTAGACGACCGTACGCTTCCGCCGTGAATGTAGGAAAAAGCCAGGCTAAAGCACGAATCCCATTTGCGCCACCGCTCGACGTGCGTACCCGTGATGTCACTCGAATCTTCAAACGTTACACAGAAGCATGTGGGGCAGACCATCGTGCAATTACCACAAGCGAGGCATTTCTCTGCAACGCGGTCCCACTGCGGGCTATCGAAGTTTTCCTGCAGTAGACGGGCCGCGCGGTCTTTGTCGAGTTGCCGTGTCATTGCACGTCTGGCGCGCTCGGTAAGAGTTTGCGAGCGGCCGGCCATTTCAGCAGACGCCATTTCCACGGGCAGCTGTTCCAGAAGCTCAGCTCCAGCTTCACTTCCTACTTCGACCAAGAAGTGATGAGAATCCGAATCCACAAACTCCGTCAGCGCCAGATCGAAATCTCGCGCTCGCGGACCTGTGCCCATTGACGTACAGAAGCACGTGTTAGCCGGCTCCGTGCAGTGGACCGCGATGATGAGGCAGTTCCGCCGGCGGTTTTCATAGAAAGGATCCGCGGGCATACCGCCGAGGAGGACGCGGTCCTGCACAAACATTGCTGCAATGTCACAGCCCCGCACCCCGAGAAAGGCATACCGGGGAGGTGCTTCCGAGTTGGGAAGAATGCGGAAGGGACCGTCGGTCCGATCGACCGTAAAGGTGTGGATCTCCGAAACGTGTAAAAAATCTTTCATACTCTTCGGACCCGTTGCGTAGCCGAATAGTGCGTCATCGGAGCGCCGTTTCAAGCGGTAGGATGCGGGATTTTCTTCCGAGGTCCAGCCGGCGGGTAGATCGGCCAAGTTCCCGATCGGCCCGTATGAGATCGCGCCATCCCGGAGGACAGGTCCAATCACCTGGTAACCACGTTGTCGAAGAGCGTTGATTAACTGCCCGAGCGTCGGTACGCCCATTCGTCGCAACGCCCCAACCGGAATTCCCTTCGTGCCGGATGCGTCACCAGTCAATTCCATCCCGAAAGGGGTACCCATTACAGTGCCTCTGGAACCATTTCAATTGCGCCGCACGGGCATTCGGCGGCGCAGAGCCCACATCCCTTGCAGTAATCGTAGTTGATTTGAAAGCGCTTCTCGGGGCCCAGCTTGATCACGGAATTGTCGGGGCAAACGCCATAGCAGTTATCGCACTCGAAGCAGTTACCGCAGGAAAGGCAGCGGCGAGCTTCAAACAGCGCATTCGTCTCGTCCAGACCATGCACTACTTCGGCAAACGTAGAAGCACGGCGCACCTTATCCAAGGTAGATTGGATCACTTGCGGCGCGTCGCTATAGTACCGGGTGTTCAGCTTGTTGAAGAGCGCAATCGGATGCTTCGGCAGCGGAACATACGAGCTGCCACGAAGAAATGCGTCCACACAACGCGCAGCTTTCTTTCCATGACCAACCGCAGTGGTCACAGTGCGCTCCGCCGGTACCATGTCTCCCCCGGCGAAAATACCAGGATGTCCCGTCATCATCTGGGAATCGACCTTCACGACACCATCGACGACTTCGATTCCCGTGGTCCAATTGAGGAAACTCAAATCGACATCCTGGCCGAGCGCCAGGACCACAGAGTCTGCCGTGATACTTTCGAACTCACCGGTCGGCTGCGGGAATCCAGATTCGTCGAGCTTCATTTTCTCGATCAAAATGTCATGATCCCTGCCACACGCCTTAATAGCTGAGAGCCACTTCATCTTAATGCCTTCTTCAAGTGCTTCCTGTAACTCTGAAACGTGTGCTGGCATCTTTTCACGGGTCCGGCGGTAGACGATTAACGCCTCTGTCGCGCCTAACCGTTTGGCCGTCCGGGCGGCATCGAGCGCTGTGTTGCCCCCGCCATAGACAACAACACGTCGACCCAGTTGCGGCGGTTCACCGGTCTCCACATCATGGAGCAGATCGAGGGCATCCAGAATCTTACTGGCATCGCCAGCCGGAATATATGCACGCTTGGCCAAATGTGCGCCGACCGCTAGGAATACGGCGTCGAATTCTCCGTCGGCGATTATGGCAGACAGATCGTAGACCTTCCTGTTCAGCTCAATCGTCACGCCGATATTCTCGATTCGCTGAATCTCGGCATCCAAAATGGCGCGCGGTAGCCGGTACTTTGGAATGCCGTAACGCATCATGCCACCTGGCTCCGATTCCGCTTCGTAGATCGTGACTTGGTGGCCCAGCCGCGCCAGGTGGTAAGCCGCCGAAAGCCCCGAAGGCCCCGCACCCACGACTAGCACATGTTTCCCAGTGCTCGTGTCGGGCAAATTCAATTGCCAGTCACGCTCTATAGCCAGATCGCCCAAGAAACGCTCGACCGCGTGAATGTTGACTGCTTTGTCAAGCTGGCCACGGTTGCATGCTATTTCGCAGGGATGATAACAAGCGCGGCCCATGATCGCCGGCAACGGATTGTTCTCGACTAGCTTCTCCCAGGCTCTCTGGTATTCGCCCGCTTCGGCGTAGTACAACCACCCCTGAATATCTTCGCCGGCGGGGCACGCATGATTGCACGGGGGAAGGAAATCGCGGTATACCGGGCGCTCGGTACGCCACGAACCCGTATGATTGGCGAAACTCGAGCCGACCTCCAATGTAATGGCAAATGGCTTATGCATGGCTCACCTCTGCCAGTCCAAATTCGACGATATTATCGTTTGCGATCTCCTGAATCGACCTGATCCACGCTGGGTCCGCGCCCGGCTGAAAGAGATGGGCGAATCGCTTCTGCAGACGGAGATACTCCTCGACCGCCTTCACGTGGCGGATCGGCGTTCGATCTGTCACCTTCCCGAATTCTGCTTCGAAAAGTGGAAACAGTCCCGTTTCTATTGCCAGACGCGCGACACGAATGGTTTCCCGCGGCTCGGAGCCCCACCCCAACGGGCAAGGAACATGCACGTGAATATAACGGGCGCCGTGTAGCCGCATGGACTTCTGGACTTTGTATTCGAGATCGCGCAGGTCGGCGACCGAAGCCGTTGCGACATATGGAATGCGGTGTGCCATCGCGATCAAGGGAACACTCTTGCCGTGGCCGAACGGATTCCCTGGCTGCGATCCCGCAGCTGGAGTAGTTGCGGTACGAGCGGCAGGGGGCGTTGCGCTCGATCGTTGCACGCCGGTATTCATGTAGGCTTCGTTGTCGTAGCAAATGTAGAGCACATCGTCGTTGCGCTCAAACATTCCGGACAGGCATCCCAATCCAATATCGGTAGTTCCTCCATCGCCGCCCTGGGCGATGACGCGTACTTGAGCGCGCCCTTTGACCTTCATCGCGGCAGCGATTCCAGTAGCGACAGAGGACGCATTTGCAAAAAGCGAATGCATCCATGGCACACGCCAGGAAGACTCAGGATAAGGCGTAGAAAAGACCTCCAGACAACCAGTGGCGTTGGCCACAATGAGCTGATCATTCGTGGCGCGCATGGCGGCATCGAGTGCGTAGCGCGCGCCCAGAGCCTCACCGCATCCCTGGCAGGCGCGGTGGCCAGAGGTAAGGACGTTCGGGCGCAGAGTGTCCGATTGCACCGAGGCTACATCCTCGTCGAGCAATCGATTGCCAACGGTAAAGGTTCCTGTCTGATAGAACTTGATGATGGGCGCGGGCATCACTTTCTCCTTGGTTTGCCGTTATCCGATTTGACCTGCCAAAACCCGAATATCGGAAAGCAGGTTCTCGGCAGTAGGACCACTCCGCCGTTGTCTTCTTTCGCGTTCGAGGTGCCGTTCAATCAACTCTGTATGGAGGTCGAGGAAAGTGAGCTCTTCGAGTTCGCCGGTGACTGCCTTTAGAAATAGCTCACGCAGCGATGCCTTAGTAATTGGCCGGCCACCGAGACCGGCAATCGCGGTGAGAACCGGCGTTCCGGTCCCGGTCAGCGCTGTACGGATATCGGTAGAGAGAATACCGCCAATTCCGGGGGCCAGGCATTTCTCTATGACGACCACGCGGCGCGCACCTGAAATTAAGGACCGAAGGGCCGCCACGGGGAACGGCCGATAACAGCAGACGCTCACGGAGCCGATGGAAACATCCTCTTTCCGCAGTTCGTCCACAACGTCCTGAATCGTTCCATTTACCGATCCCAGTGCGATCGCGATCGTCTCCGCGCCTTCGGTCCGATAACTGCGCACCAGCCGTCCCGAATCGTGACCAAAGGTCTGCCGAAAATCGCGGGCCAGGTCGGGAATGCGCTCCAAGGCGCGGAGCTGCTTGTGATGTGCTAGATAGCGAACTTCCAGGAACGCCTCAGGGCCGACCATTGCCCCGATGGACACCGGCTCGGCCGGATCTAGAACTTGGCGAGGATCGAATGGTGGCAAGTAGGCATCCACAGCGGGCTGGGAGACGAGATCTACCTGCTCGTACGAGTGAGTCAGGACAAATCCGTCGACGCAGACCATTACCGGGCAAGAGAGTTCTTCCGCGACGCGAAATGCCAGGATGTGGAGATCCGCGGCCTCTTGTGCGGTTTCGGCGTAAAGCTGCAACCAACCGGCATCCCGCATGGACATCGAGTCCGAGTGGTCGTTCCAAATATTTATTGGAGCACCGATCGCCCGGTTCCCGACGGTCATGACAATGGGAAGACCAAGACCCGCGGCGTTATAAACAGCTTCCGCCATAAAGAGAAGTCCCTGGCTGGCGGTGGCCGTATAGGCGCGCGCCCCCGCTGCGGACGCGCCAATGGCGACCGACAAGGCAGCGAATTCCGATTCGACATTGATGAATTCGCACGGATTGAGTTCGCCGGTCCTGACCATCTCGGCCAACGCTTCCACAATGTGCGTTTGTGGAGTAATGGGATAGGCGCAGACGACCTCGGGTCGGCAGAGCGCAACGGTTTCGGCGATCGCCCGTGACGTCTCAACCTGCTGGAGCATGCGTAATTTTCCTTTCCATAACAAAGCCGTAAGCGGCACGTGCCGCTTCCACGTTCTTCTCGCCAACCCTGCCGGAAAACTTTCTCCTGATTGCGTCTGCAATTGAATCGATGGTAAGGATCTCGGAAATCGCAGCAAAGCCTCCCAGGAGCGCTGCATTGGGTATGGGTCGTCCTACATGCTCCAGGCCGAGTCTGGTAGCTGGCAGCGTACAGCAGCGCTCCCGCGGCAACGGTTTGGCAAACTCCCTGATGGCAAGCTCTTCGAAGGCTTGCGTGCTATTAATCAGCAAATAACTGGAGTCTGCCAAACCATCGAAAAGCGGCACGCGATGAAGAAGCGTTGCATCCTGGATGATCAAAGCGTCCGGTGCGACGATGGGTTCCCTTAGTCGGATCGGATGATCATCTATGCGGCAAAAGGCGGTAACCGGAGCGCCCATTCGCTCGGAGCCGAATGTGGGGAACGCTTGCGCGTGCTTTCCTTCGAGGAATGCGGCAATCGACAGAATTTCGGCGGCAGTCACGACGCCTTGTCCGCCACGGCCGTGAATTCGAACTTGAAACATCCTGTGAGCCTTCCCTTCGGAAGGGTTGAGCATTTGGGCGTCCAAGTCAGAGGAGTGGGTGTCCGACCACCGTGGCGCTACAGGCGATATACCGAGCTGCGCAATTTCACCCAGATGCGAGAACATGTGCGCCGAATGACCCATTGTTCGTGTGGAGCACGTGGAGATCCTCTTTGATTGGCAAATTGCTCCCCCGGTGGTGGGATCCTGCGGGATTGGAGCAACGGAGCCCGGAATTTGCCGAGGGCATTGCAGCGGAGCCCGATCGGCTGTTTGGTGATGGACATGCGACGTGAACTCCCGAAGGAGTTCAATATGCGAATTGGCGAAATCTGCATTCGAAATGTCGTGACCGTGGATCGCAACACGCCACTCTATGAAGCGGCACGGCTGATGCGGTCGCGGCACGTGGGAGATGTAATCGTCATTGATCGCAACGGGAAAGGATCGATTCCCGTCGGCATTGTCACTGACCGAGATATGGCAGTCGCGGTTCTCGCTGAGCAACTCGATCCTTCGAAGCTGACAGCGGGGGATATCATGGGTTCCGGGATCGTCACGGTCTCTGAGGATCAGGGTCTTTTTGAAACGATTGAGCAGATGAAGAGGAAGGGAATACGCCGCCTGCCCGTAGTCGATTCACGTGGAGTCTTGCTCGGCATTGTTACGGTGGATGATCTACTCGAGTTTTTGGGGATGCATCTCACAGAGCTCTCAAAAGTGATCGCGCGAGAGCGCGTACACGAACTTCAAGTACGATCCTGAATGGCTGAGGGGCGATTTAAGGCTGCGCTATGTCTGGTTTCAAACGAGTTTGCGACCCTATTTGCCCATGACAGCTCGTGTGGCAGCACTTCGCATGCGGTGTG
>DATBHS010000055.1:0-37357 GCA_036557345.1 Bryobacteraceae bacterium | reverse complement strand
GCGTCCGAATACCCCTGGATTCGCGGTATTGACCTGATGCGGAATTACGGGCAGCACAATGCCGTTCTATGCGGCATTCGGGAGGCTCGCTACGACGTGGTGGTTACCATTGATGACGATCTGCAAAATCCGCCCGGCGAGGTGCGTCACCTGCTCCCGAAGCTGGATGAGGGTTATGACGTCGTGTACGGGACGCCACGGAGGGAAACTCACGGCTTTTTGCGGGAGCTTGCGTCGCGAATCACGAAGGTGGCTCTGCAGGGCGCGATGGGCGCCGAAACGGCACGTAACATCAGCGCCTTCCGCGTGTTCCGAAGCAAATTGCGCGACGCCTTCAAAGACTACGACAGCCCGCATGTATCTGTCGATGTTTTGCTCACCTGGGCCACCCAGCGGTTCGCCTTCGTTCGGGTCGAAAGCCGTCCGCGTGCCTTCGGCGCTTCTAACTACACCGTACATAAGCTGCTGGTCCACGCCTTGAATATGGCGACGGGTTTTAGCGCTGTTCCTTTGCAGATTGCCAGCTTACTCGGGTTTATTTTTACTTTATTTGGGTTCGGCGTGCTGGCTTACGTTCTGACACGATATTTCATTCATGGGGGAAGCGTGCCCGGATTCGCCTTCCTGGCATCTGTCATTGCGATCTTCTCTGGCGCGCAATTGTTTGCCTTGGGAATTATCGGCGAGTATTTAGCTCGCATGCACACGCGAAGCATGAAGCAGCCATCCTACGCTGTGCGCGCTGCGGCAGAACAGAGCGGGTCGCAAGTAGCGCAGCCCGAGGCCTGCTTCGCCGGGTCCGTGGCAGAGCGTTAGCGGGATGTTCCTGGTGCGTGCCAGTGATAGATGATCTCAGGTTTGCTGAAGCGAAAACCAAGTAGCGAATAGACATTTAACACGCCGCTATTCGCGGCTGAAATCGTCGATACAGCCCGTCGAATGCCCAAATTTCGCAGCTCGTGCAGGACAGCCGCATAGAGATCGACGCCGGCGCCTGTTTGCTTGAGATGGGGCGCGACCGCTGCCAGCCGCAAATCCGACATCTCCCCTTCAATCGTGACATGATAAAAGCCCAATACCTCCCCTGGCTTACCAAGCACGAAGACGCGGTCTTCCGGCTTCTCTCCGGACAGGGCATTTTGCACCCAGCGGAGATAGCGCCGGTTCGCCAATTCGTCTGGAAAAAACGGGTCCGCGTGATATCGCCCGTGCGCGAACGACTGGCCGGCGATGGCCTCAATCGCGCGGTGATCTTCCGGCATGACTGGGCGCACGGAAAGACGAGCTGCCGGCAGTTTCGCCCTGGACAACGGCCCCAAGCTGACCTGGAGTGCGCAATCGACTAAGCAGAACCCGCTTTCGGGAAGCCACCGGCGCCAGAACGAATCGGCGGCGGATACGGCGCACGAGCAAAGTGAAATACCATGCGCCTCCGTCCAGGACGCGAAGCCTGTCCCAAAGCGGGCCATGTCCGCGTCAGCGCAGGCCGGTCCAGGTTTGTATACCGCTACCCGGAACCCGAAGATTTCTGTGTCCCAGGGCACAAGTGCTGCCGTGCCGAGCCCCGGAACTCCCGGGCAGATCGGTTCAAACTGCAGCTCGTAGCCGGTTCGAATCACGCCGTTAGCTCTTCCGGGCCACAGCGAGGCAGCTCGCGCCGAAAGCGGACCGGCGGCCGGCCGCCACGCGGGACAGTTCGCGACGCGTCAGCATCCGGAGCACACCTGCCGCGAGAGTGCCTGGTTGGTGCTCCGCCTTCATGCGGCCGTTATCGTTCTGGCTCGATTGCCGGCGCAGCCGGTAGGGCAAGACGCGCATCAGCAGAATGGGAACAGGCAGAAACGCAAAAAAGTGTGTGGCAAACTCCACGGCGAAGCCGGAGCGGTTGAGGACACGCGAAAGGCTGCCCAGTGTATAGCGCCGCCAGTGTCCGGCAACATCGTCTTCTCGGGACCAAAGCGCCGGGTACGCGGGAACCGTAACATAAACCCGCCCGTCAGGCCACATCAGCCGGTTGAGATTTTCGAGGAATGCCTGATCGTCCTGGATATGTTCCAGCACGTCGAATAAACCCACCGCCGGCAGCGTCTTGCCTTGGAAACCGGCGTTTTCGAGGGTCGAGTGAACGACGTGGCGCACGCCGCGCACCCGTGCATTCTGTGCGCCGGCCGCTCCGGGTTCTACCAGTACTACATCCGTTCCGGCATCCTGAACAGCCCGGGCCACATAACCATTCCCTCCGCCTATGTCGAAAAGCGTTCCTGACGGCGGATAGGCCGTCATGGCCTGCAGGATGCAGTTATTTCGGTGACGGAACCAAAACGAGGCATCTTCCACAGCGAAACATGCGTCATTTCCTTCATCCGGATAAGAAACTTTGGAGTGGGTCCGCGATGTCCAGAGGCCATCTTCCCGGGCTTCGATGTTGCAGGCAATCTCCGAAAGGTCTAGTGACATCCCTACACAGATTCTAAGTGACATTAAGTAGGGTAGGCTTTAGCCTGCGCGGGGCTTCAGCCCCGCAATCACTCTGCAAACCGCGCTCGGCTTCACGCTGCTAGACTTGTTCTGAAACGAACCTGCGAGTCTCCTGATGCTTCACTCTGACTTGCCCCGCACGCTCGGTGGGCTTCGCGCCACGAGATTTTTCGATCAGCTTCAACCGGATCGAACCCTTAAGGAAGAACTGAGATCGAACTTGATCTGCAGGTTAAGCCGCGAAGAGACTCTCTTTCCGGGCATTAAGGGGTTCGAAGATACGGTTATCCCGCAAGTTGTGAACGCGATTCTCTCGCGCCACAATTTCATTCTGCTCGGGCTTCGAGGCCAAGCCAAAACGCGTCTGGCGCGTTTACTTACGCGCCTGTTGGATCCCTGGATGCCATATATTGCGGGGTGCGAGATCCGCGATCATCCGCTGCGTCCCATTTGCAAGCAGTGCCGCAAGAAAATCAACGAGTGTGCTGATGAGACAGAAATCGCCTGGGTGAGTCCGGAGGATCGCTATATAGAAAAACTGGCTACTCCGGATGTGACGATCGCCGACATGATCGGCGACATCGACCCTATCAAAGCTGCACGATCCGGACAGGATATTTCAAACGAACTGACCATTCACTACGGCCTGGTGCCGCGTGCCAACCGCGGTATTTTCGTGATCAACGAGCTTCCTGATCTTGCGGGAAAGGTGCAGGTTGGCCTATTCAACATCATGCAGGAAGGCGATGTTCAGATCAAAGGCTATCCGGTGCGTCTGCCTCTGGATGTTGCGCTGGTCTTCACCGCGAATCCGGAGGACTATACGGCGCGCGGCAAAATTATCACGCCGTTAAAGGACCGCATCGGCAGCGAAATTCGGACTCACTACCCGTTGACGCCTTCGCAGGGCATGGCGATCACGAAGCAGGAGG
The DNA here is from genome assembly GCA_036557345.1 of Bryobacteraceae bacterium. GTDB lineage: Bacteria > Acidobacteriota > Terriglobia > Bryobacterales > Bryobacteraceae > Bog-105. The sequence goes on along the minus strand of DATBHS010000055.1, from coordinate 33,947 downwards.
CCTGGACCCGGCGGCGATCACCCGTCGAGATTGAGGTGCCCCCTTACATCCATGAAGTGACAGAGCAGATCGCGTTTCTTGCGCGCGAGGACAAGCGCGTTGATAAGCGTTCGGGCGTATCGCAACGCTTGCCTATCACCGTTCTGGAGAACGTAGTCTCGAATGCCGAGCGCCGCGCCCTGAAGTCCGGGGAATCAAATGCTGTGCCGCGCATTCTGGACTTGTACGCAGCTCTCCCCTCCATTACCGGCAAACTCGAATTGGAATATGAAGGCGAGCTGAAGGGCGGGGATGCCATCGCCCGTGAGATCATTCGCAGCGCCGTCGGCAAGGTTTTCAGTTCTTATTTCGATGGCGTGAATCTCAGGCAGATCGTGCAGTGGTTCGAGCTTGGCGGCTCGCTTCGATTAGATGAGGATATGCCGGCCCAACAGATGGTTGAGGAGCTTGGACGCATTCAGGAGCTGTTGCCGTTCACGAAGAAACTCGGCTTGGGTGAAAACGAAGCCGATGCGATGCGCGCCTCCGCGGGAGAATTCATTCTCGAAGGCCTCTATGCTCATAAGCGCATAAACCGGAATGAAGAGCTCGCCTTTGTCGCCGGCGAACGCCTGTCGCGCGAGGAGCGCGGGCGCGAAGAACCCGAACAGTTTGGAAGGCGCGGCTACGATCCGCGCCGCGGAGGCGGAGGCCCGGGGGGAGGACGCCGCAACCTGAATTGAACGGGAGAAGCCGCGCATGAGGCGTATCTCTTATTCGAAATTTACCGAAGATGATCTGGGCATCGAAACAGAGGATCTGCTGCGCGCTCTTTCCGATTATTTCCTGCAAAGCGGTTTTCAGGATCCCTATCTGCAGTTTTCAGAATTGAACCAGCATACGCTTGAGCAGCTCAAAGAAGCCATCGAGCGCGCCTTGCAAAGCGGAGAGCTTTTTAATTCCGAACAGCTCGAGGAGATGCGCGAACGACTGCAGCAAATGACCGCGCAACAGCGTCAGAACCTGATTCAACGGCTGATCGAAAAGCTGGAAGAGGCGGGATACATCAACACCGAGGGCCCGCCGCCGGAAAACCCCTCAGCGCCCGGGTCACAGGGCGACCCCGAAACCCGGATGAAATTCGAAGTCACAGATAAGGCTATTGACTTTCTCGGTTTCAAGACTCTCAAAGACCTTCTAGGTTCGTTGGGCAAATCCAGTTTCGGCGCGCACGATACGCGCGACCTGGCGACCGGAGTCGATGCAAGCGGGGGAGCCAAGACCTACGAATTCGGCGACGTGCTGAACCTGGACGTCAGTGCCACTCTGTTCTCGGCTATACAGCGCGAGGGCTTGCGCCTCCCATTGAATCTCGAGTATTCCGACCTGTATGTCCACCAGGCCGAATACCAGAGCTCATGCGCCACCGTGCTGATGCTGGACTGCAGCCACAGCATGATCCTTTATGGCGAAGACCGCTTCACACCGGCCAAAAAGGTCGCGCTCGCGCTTTCGCATCTCATCCGCACGCAATATCCTGGCGATTCGCTGCGCTGCGTGCTCTTCCACGATTCCGCCGAAGAGTTGCGGATTTCCGAGCTCGCCCGTGTGCAGGTGGGGCCCTATTACACCAACACACGCGATGGCTTGATCCTGGCGCAGCGCCTTCTCGCCCAGGAAAAGAAGGACATGAAGCAGATCGTGATGATCACGGATGGTAAGCCTTCCGCCCTGACGCTCGACGACGGCCGCATCTACAAGAATGCTTTTGGTCTCGATCCGCTGGTGATCAGCCAGACCCTCGAGGAAGTCGCTCGCTGTAAAAAGCGCGGCATTCTGATTAACACGTTCATGCTCGCCAGCGATTACGGTCTCGTTCAGTTCATACAGAAAGTGACCCAGATGTGCCGTGGCAAGGCGTATTTCACCACACCCTATACTCTCGGCAACTATTTGCTAATGGACTATATGAACCGCAAGACGCGAACCATTCATTGAACGCGCATGCGCTAGAACTTGGGCCCGTAAGGGCAATTCGCCCTTAACGGGCCCCCCAGCCGCGAATTGTTAGAGCCTCCGCACTCTAACAATCCCACGTAATCCAGTCTAAACGTATTGCCTTTTCGTTTCAATTAAATTAGTATTACTAAGCAAATTCCGTTTCGCTTGAAATTGACGGTTGCGGAACCCATCGCGTTTCTCTTCAATTGAGCTACCGTTCAGAATTCTGAACTGCTTGAAGTTGTCGGCGGATTACTGGGATAAGGTTCAACGAAGCGCAATAAAACTCAGGGAATTTTTTCTGCGATGGTGTATACGAGATAGACGACAGGAAGGGCGAATAAGCTGCTGTCAACGCGGTCCAGCATCCCGCCATGCCCCGGCAGGATGTGGCTGCTATCTTTCATTCCGGCCCCGCGTTTCATAGCCGACTCGGCCAGATCGCCGAACTGTCCGGCAATATTTCCTACAATCGCCAGAATGACGATTTCCCAGATGGGCATCCGGGGCATAAAGTGGTCCAGGTATAGCAGGCCGAAAATCAGGGAGCCGGCCACAGAAGCGAAGGCCCCCTCCCAACTCTTTTGGGGGCTCACCAATGGAGCGAATTTGCGACGTCCGAACCGCCGGCCCACATAATAGGCGGCTGAGTCGCCGGCCCAGTTCAGCGCCAGAGCAAAGAATAGCAGATGAACGCTCTCGCGGCGCAAATCGATGGCAAAGCGCCAAGGTGCAAACGCATAAAATGCGCCAAGCAATACGCAGGCAACCCGTGGCAGGACATCGTGCAAGTTCGAAGATCGAATCGAGGTGACGAAGGCGAGGAGCACGAGAAGCGTCAAAGCGCCGGGCAGACTGATGGCGGGAATCTGCACGGTTCCTGGCCAAAGCAAAAAGCAGAGTCCCGCCAGCAGGCCGTATACGCCGGGCGACGGAATCGAATGCCCGGCGACCAGACCTGCATACTCCCAGTAGCAGACCAGGCCCATGCAGATCGCTGCTGCAATAAAGATGGACCAGGGAGCCAGGAAAACAAGATAGAGCGCGATTGCTAGCAGCCCGATTGCGGTAACCAGGCGGCTCATAGCGGGCGTGAATTCACCCTATAAGGCTTATCACGCCAGTGGCGATTCCAAGAGTTCCTCTTCGAGGGCGAGCGGCACAGATTCTATCGAGGCGGGTGAGCCCAGGCTAACGCCGCCAAAGCGGCGATCCCGGCTTTGATACTCCGCGATAGCTTCCAGCAGTTCGGTGCGAGTGAAATCCGGCCAGAGCGTTTCGGTAACATAAAGCTCGGCATAGGCGATCTGCCAGAGAAGAAAGTTGCTGATACGCATCTCACCCGAGGTGCGGATCAGCAAGTCGGGGTCCTTCAAGCCTGCCGTGTAAAGATGCGCCGAAATGGACTCTTCGGTAATTTCGAGCGAATCCAGGTTGCCCTCAAGCCGGGCATTGTCGAGCATCGCATTGACCGCGTCAACCAATTCCGTGCGTCCGCCATAATTGATGGCAAGGTTCAGGCGCATGCCCCGGTTTCGGGAGGTCTTGTCCATCACGCTTTGCAGTTCTTGTTGGACCACGTCCGGCAGCGATTCCAGCCGTCCAATGGCGATCAACTGAATATCGTTCTGCATGAGGTTCGGCAGTTCGCGACGGAGATAATACCGCAGGAGCCGCCACAGGCCTTCGATCTCGTGGCGTGGCCTCTTCCAGTTCTCAACCGAAAAGGCGTAGAGCGTGAGCGCTTCCAGTCCAAGCTGTGCGCATGTCTCTACGACCACTCTGACTGGATCAACGCCAGCCTTATGTCCCAGGATGCGGGGATAATTCCGTTGCCGGGCCCAGCGCCCATTCCCGTCCATGATGATTGCGATGTGTGCCGGAATACGTTTGGGATCCAGTTGCGTCGCAATTTGCCAATCGCGGTCATCAGGAGACAGCCTCCGAAGCAGTTCCTTCATAACGTAAAGTTCTATGATACACGAAGGTACTCGCTTGCAAGAAGTTGCTACGTTAGTTTTTCTGTGTGGAAAAGAACCTGGCGGTGGCCGCCAGCAGCGCATCCTCCGGGAAGAGGCTGCGTGCAGTCTTGAGAACGGTTTTTGCCTGAGTGAAATCCCCCGAATCCCAGAGGCTGACGGCGATCTGCGCCATTACTTCCGGTGAGACCTGGAAATCCTTGAGTGAACTGCTCCGATACAGATCGCTAACCGCTTTGTATCGGTGCTGGCGGTAGTAGGCCTGCGCTAGATACAGCGTCGCGAAGCTATTGGCAGGATTCAGTTCCAGTGAGCGCTTCAAATACTTTTCCGCTCCGGCATCATTATGTTGCGCAACGGCCGCGAGACCGCGCATATAGTCGATCACTCCCGGCTTGGCCAGCTTCGCTGGATCTGTCTCAAAAAAGAGCCGCATGTTCAGCGGTTTTTCTAGGATTCGGAGCCTTTCATTCGTCGAAGTGATGACGGATCCGGTTCCAGCTTTGAGCTGTATAGCAAGCATATACTCGCCGTAAGGCAAGGCTGACGTGTCGAGCGTCTTCGATTTCAGAAGCAGATGGTCCTTAAATTCGGATGAGGCGACGTGGTCGGTACTAACGATTCGGGCCTCTCGAACCACCAGATTGGCAAGCACATATTCGACATCGTAGTCCGACGGCTGGGGCTCATAGAGCTGGTACAGCACCCGCAGCGGCGCCTTTGTGCCGAGCTGGCGGCGGGCGAGGGGATGGAATTGAATTCCGTAATACTGGAACGGCGTAAGCGCGCTGGATTGGGGGGCGCGGGATACCGAATCCGCGAGAAGCGGTCCTGAGATCCAGGATGTCTGTCCCTCGGCAGGGATGGAGACGCTGGCGTGGCCGCGATAGGACCAGCTTGTCTTGTGGTTGACGACCTGCACTTCGAGCCTGTACTTTCCCGGTACGAGCGGAATCCGTCCGGCAACTGCGAAAGGCACAAATGCCGAAGAACTTTCATAGGCCGGGTACTTCCGCTGGCCCTGATCTTCCATCACGAGCGTGCCATTCTCGGTCAAGACGCTGTATCGAAAATCGAGGGCGAACTGCCCGTCATCAGTTCGAACACCCATTTGTTCGTCTTCGATTGGCACGGAGTAATCGAGCCATTTTTCGTGCAGCGGATCGGTAAGCACGACCGCCGAGAGATTCAGGTCTGTCCCTGCAGATAAGACCCTGCTGGTCACAAGCTCGCGCATGGCTCGCCTGGTGCGTAGTTGTTGAATGTTGAAATGATCGTTGGCCAGGTTCTGGATTTTGCTGACCAGCATGTCGCTTGCGAGCTCTGGCTGAAAAGTACGCGTATCGATCGGATCTCCGGCGATAAGCGAAAGAGACGCATGAGCAACATCGCCGCCCAATGGCTGGAGGAAGCGGTAGACGTCCGCGTTGGAATTGAACCGCGAGCCTCGCACCAGCTTCATGGGGCCATCAAGAAATGGCCGGTAGAATTTGTACTCGCCGATGTCTCCCGGCATGTAGAACATCACGTAGAAAAACGAAGGTAGGGAAGGGAAGCGGGCCGGATTGTCATAGAACCATAGCTCGAGCGGATAAATCTGGCTGTATCCGGTGAAGGGGTGCTCCGAAGTAGGCTTGCCCAGCAGGATCCAGGTGCGGCCCATGTCGGTCATCCAGCCAGGTGTATTGGACTGGCTGCCGAAATGAGAGTTCGCGTACTCTAATCGGCTGTAGTGCTCTTCCTTGTACGCGTTGCGATCCGAACCAGGGTTGGGATTCCGAATATCCCAGAAGTCCTGGATGAACTTGTCCCGTTGTTCATCGCTTGGGAGTGCGAGGAACGCCTTACGCTCCTCGTCGGTGATGATGTAGACGGCCTCCTGGTTCAACCACTTTGCATACCGTTCGGGCAGCTTGGGCTTGGGAGCGCCGGCTGCAGTGATACTGAGCACGACCAGAAGGACAAGAACCGGTGTCCCAAACCGGCCGTTACGTTTCTCGAAACCGGATCGGGCATGCCCGATCCTTACAAAATGCGTGATCTTCTGTAGTGGCGAGGCATGCCTCGCCTTTCTTTCACTAGAACTCAAGTCGCAAGCCCAGCCGGGCGCTGAACGGGTTTTGATACGGATTAACAAAATCCTGCCGGTCCGGCAACAGGAAGTCCGGATTCGGCGTCCCGGGGCTGCCATCGATTTCGCCGTTCTGATTGACACGCACCACCTGTTGTTGATTGAAGAGGTTAAACAGGTCGGCCACGAATTTAAAGCGCAGCCTCTCGGTGATGGGCCGGGTGTACTCGGCGTGGAAGTTGAAGGGAAAAGCCCAGGCGGTACGGCCGAAGGCGCCTCGCGGACCGATCGGAATCTCTCCGCTGTTCTCGTAAGCGGGGTGATCATTCAGCTTCGAGATCGGGGTGCCCGAGGTGGGTGTCCAGCCAAAGCCGAAATTGAACGCGCGCCACTGGTAATTTCCAAAAAGCTTGAATTGGTGGCGGCGGTCGGTGGGCAGAACACCCGGAGTGGTTTGACCCGTTAGCAAGCCGTCGGTGTTCGTAAAGTCGAAGAGCGAGCTGATATTGGGGTCCGTCTGAAAGTTGTCACCGCGGAACGACCCTTGGAAGTTGCCGTACAGCTTCGAGAGCACATAACTTCCATAGAACTGGAAATTGGTCGCAAATCGCTTGCTCGCAATCAACTCCATTGATTTATAAATGCGGCTCGGATTCGGGAACCCGTCGCGAATGCCATCGGAACCCAGCGGGTTGTCCGTGCCATTGGCGAAGGCCGTATAGCCCACGCCGTTTCCATAATCAATACAATTTCCTGCACTGCCCGGTGTGCACGGAAAGGCATTCTGGTAAATATCCAGCGCAGCCGAGGGGTTGGCGATCACATACTGTTGGGGTACCCCGGCAAGGGCTTGCGTTACGTTCACACCCGACGTATCCTCGATAATCCGCCGCATGTTGCGATACACAAACCGGCCTGTGAACGTGAGGTTGTGGGCGAACTCGTGCTCGAACGTGCCGGTGACTTCGTCCTGGAACTGGGCGGCCGTGCCGCCTGCGATGGGAGTTACTTCGGTACCCTGGAAGGCAATGTTGCCGCCAGGAACGTAATTACTGGCGTCGACGTTAGGCTGAGCTCCAGTTCCCGGATCGGCATAAAAAGCTCCCGTAATGCCCGTCTCGACCGAAAGGGATCGGACGGCGATATCGAGCGGAACCTTCTCGAAAAAGCGGCCCCAGCTTGCAGAAATCTTCGTCTTGCGATCGTTAAACGGATCGACGATGATGCCCATGCGGGGTGCCCAATTATGGGCTAACGTATAACTCTGCGTTCTGCCGATGAGCTGCTGCTGTTCGAATCGGAGGCCGGGCTTTAGCGTCAGGCGGCCGCCCAGTGTCCAGGTGTCCTGGATATAGCCGGCGTTATAACGCGTGTCCGTTGCTACGGCGGGAGGTGAATAGTTGCCGCGGCTGTTTTTCAGCACGATGGGCGAAGTGGGATCGTCGGGGTCCTCGTGCTGCCGGACAAAAGTGGCACCGTACATGGTCTGACCCGCGGCTGCGCCGAATTCGGGAAGATCGGGCAGCGTGAAATTCGCTCCGGTATACCTGCGGTTGTCGTTGTATACGTCGTCTTCAAACTGGTATCCATATTGGATATTGTGGCCGCCGAAGAACGTTAAGAGATGTGAGCTGGAAACGTTGAATTGATTCACCTTCGCTTCACTTCCTTCGATGAATCCGACCCCGCCATATGTTGTTGCGCCGCCGGTGCCTTCCTGCACTGCCGTGTTGTCGGTAATCCGATATCCGTCTTCCAGGGGAGTTTCCGTAAAGCTGTTGTAGTAGTTGGCGTAGTTCGCCGTAACCACCCAGCGGCTCGTAAGTGCGCCGGTGTAACGCCCGGTCCAGGTGCGCGTGCCATAGTCCAGCTTGCTCTGAGTGCTTCTATCGATCGGACCGGGAGCGAGCGTCGTACCTACCTCTCCCTGGTACGTCATCGGAGTAGCTGACGGATCGCCGAAAACCGAGCCCTCGAATTGATGGTTAGCGCCCAGGTTGTAGTTCAACTTGGCCGTGTAGTTGTAAGTCCGGAATCGCCGATTGACATCGCCCAGCGCTGCATTCGCGTAGATCGGGTCGGCCTCCTTGATGTTGTCCTGATATAACGGATTGAAACCGCCGTACCAGAACAGCTTGTCTTTAATCAGATAGCCGCCCGCATCCCCGCCGTAATCGATGCTTCCCTGGTGGGCGAGGAAATCAAACTTGGTTTCTAACAGCGGACTGGCGTTCGTACGCCCGGCTTCGAACTGATGGGGCGAAAAATAGCCGAACAGGTCGCCGTGAAAGTTGTTGGTGCCAGCTTTCGTGATCACATTTACAACCCCGCCGAGTGCCGTGCCATACTGCGCCTCAAAGCCGCCGGTCTGGACCTGCACTTCCTGGACGAAATCGAAATTAATGCCGTTGCCGAGCGGCCCATAAACGCGGCTGTACGTTCCAAAACCTCCGAAGCCTGGATCCGTCGTGTTCGCGCCGCCAACAATATATTGATTTTCAAGACCGGATGCGCCGTTGATGGAGGGATTGGCAGTGCCCGCGCCGCCGCTGTCGGCGACACCCGGCGACATGGCCATTACGGCGGAAATGTTGCGACCGATTGGGACATTTTTATAAAGGGACTCGTCGATATTCGCGCCGATGGTGGTGGAACTGGTGTCGATCGCGACGGCGGTCTCGACGACCTCCACCGCTTGCGTCGCCGTACCAACCTGTAGCGTAAAATCAAACGTGGTCTGATGGTTCACGCTGACCGTCAGATTCGATGCCATAGCCTTAGCGAACCCAGGCTGCTCAACCGACAGGTTGTAACCATCCCCAACGACGAGGTTGAGAAAACTGTATTCCCCGATCGAACTTGTCGTGGTCGTGCGGTCGCCAAATGGCGACGTGAGCTTTACCGCCGCCCCCGAGACGACCGCGCCGGAAGCGTCGTGCACGACGCCTGCAATAGAGCCCTTGGTGACATCCTGACCAGTCACCCGACCGCAAAGCCCCAGAATCAACAACACGGGCAAAAAGATTTTGAAGTTTCTATTCACGACCAGCCCCCCTTCAGGCACCCAGCTTGAACGGCATCGCAATTCTGGGCCCACGTGATAAGCGATTGATACCTCGTGGCTTGATCTAATCTAAATCCAGGAATTGGTATAAAGCTTACTACTACATTCCAATACCAGGAGATGTGCCAGTTAGATCTCTAAAGTTTTCGTCACGCGAGACTCTTTCACTGCGTCGCGCCAGAGGTTTAGACCGCAACTAGCTCCCGATGAACGCCGCTGCCACGGCGCCCACACACAGAAAGCTGCCAAACGGCAATTCGTACGTTCTTGCGTCTTTTCGCTTCCAGAAAATATACGCCAGCCCAAGCACCGAGCCGGTAACGGCCCCAAGCAGCAGCGCAAAAAGTCCGTTTTCGAGCCCAAGAAACACGCCGATCGTCGCCAGCAGCTTCACGTCGCCCCGCCCCAGCGCCTCGCATTTCCGGATACGCCCGTACAGTGAACCAAGGCCCCAAATCGGTATCGACAAAGCGATGCCGCCGGTCAATGCATTGAAAACCGAGCGGGCCCACGGACTCCAACGCGAAAAAGAGAGGTCGGCCAACCCGGGAACGGCTACGGCAATGGAAAACGCCAGACCCGCAAGTGCGCCTCCCAGAGTCAGCTCATCGGGGAGGATGCGCTCTTCGAGGTCGGTACAAAACAGCGCCACCATAATCGCGCCGAAAGCGCACCACTTCACTGCAGCAAGCGTGGCTCCGTATCGGTAAGCAGTGAGAGCAAAGAGCGCTGCCGTGGTGAGCTCCACAACAAGGTATCGGATACCGATCGGGTTCTCGCAATGGCGGCAGCGTCCCCGCAAGACGGCGTAGCTCACTACGGGCAGATTGTCGTACCAGGCGATCTGCCTCCCGCACTCCGGGCAAAACGAGCGCGGGACGACCACGGACAAATCGCGCGGAAGCCGGTAGATGCAAACATTCAAAAAACTGCCAAACAGCAGGCCGAAAAGCGCTGCCAGAGCTACATACACGAAAGACGGATCAGCGGGCAAGCGCCCTCCGGTAAGACGCCAGTGTTGCCGCTACAAGGTGGTCTGGAGTAAAGCGAGCCGCTACTCTCGCCTTGGCGTTTTCAATGAGCAGCCGCGCCTGTTGGGAGTCATGCAGAATCCGCTGCATGGCGGCAGCGATCTCGCTCGTCTCATTCTCGACCAACAGACCCGAGACACCGTCCTCAATTACCTCCGGCAGCCCGCCGGTGCGGCTTGCGATGACTGGCACGCCCATGCTCATCGCGAGAAGAGCGGCTGATCCCAAGCCCTCGGACCGCGTGATGTACACGAACATCGATGCGCGGCGAAAGTCCTCGGCAAGCGCATCCGACAGCAGGAGTTCTACCTGGGCTTTAGCGGCAGCCTGCACCGCGAGGTCGCGGCCTTTTTGGGGATCCCTGGATGCCAGGACCACCGCGGGGTGAGACGGACTCCACTCGTCGGACACTTCGGTCGGCTCGATGGCATCGTAGATCACGTCAATCCATTCGTCCGGAATCCCGCCCCGCGTCAACTGTTCGGCCACAAAATGCGAGACAGCGAGGTAGCGCCGCGCCCGCGCGTATTTCCACTGCGACAGAGGCGAACCGCCGACCGCAAATGCGACCCGCCGCGAAGCGACAAACCTGCGCCGCGAGGCGATCGCCGCGAGCGTGTGGGCGCGGGCGTCATGAACATGCAGGATATCCGCTTCCATCGAATGGCGCCATAGATTTGCGAGGCTGGCCGCGTGGGTTTCAAAACCTGCCGCTGTGGCGGCCTGCCATAAGGGCCGCTGCCTCCTGGCAAGTAACGCGCACTCATGGCCGGCCTTTCGCAGCGCCTGCATCAACAGCAGAACCTGCCGTTGCCCGCCCCGCATTTCGCCTCCTGTGTCTACGTGAAGAACATGCAGCGTATCCCTCATGCCGGCGAGCGACTACAATTTTCGGCCCGGACTCATGTGCCTTGCCTTCATGTACTTCACGAAGTTGTAGAAAGCGGCCATGTAGGCGATGCTCAGCCCCTCTATGCCGTCAAGAAATCCGAGTTGCAGCACGTAAGTGCGAAAAAATGTCCAGGGCGGATCAAAAAGAAGCCGGGTGAGAGCGATCTTTTGTTCTCGCGCCGCAATCTCCTGAGCTGCCAGTGTCGTATAGCTGTCCATGCTGCGCACGTGCTCCGATAAGGAGCTGCATGTGAAATGCAGCAGGTTCGATTTCAGATGGCCCACCGAGCCCAACACCTGCACCGATTCATGAACAAAGTCGCCCACCCACTTGGCCTTCTTCCTGTTGAAGAGCCTGACTTTTCTATCGGGATACCAGCCGCTATGCAGAATCCACCGCCCCAGGTATTGAGCAAGGCGCGGCATGGTGTAGCCGTCAAATTCGGGCCCGCACTTCTTGATGTGCCAGATCTCCGCCTCCAGCGCCTCGCTCAGGCTCTCATCCGCATCGAGCGACAGGATCCAGTCGTAAGTGGCCAGTTCCGCCGCAATGTTCTTTTGCGCTGCGTAGCCATGCCAGGAGGCTTCCTCCACTCGCGCGCCTAGCTTCGTGGCGATTTCGACAGTGCGATCATTTGAACCGCTATCGAGAAGCAAAATCTCATCGCAGCAACGCAGGCTCTCGATCACCCGGCTAATATTTCGCTCCTCATTAAACGTGATGATGGTTGCGGATAGCTTCATGTCCGGCGCTTACGATATGCTCACCGGCACCAGCGAAAATGACAGCAGAAACATTACCAGGGCCGCGGCGGATAGCCAAACCCGTCCGAGCGAAAGAGGAGTCTGATCGTAAACCAGCGGATGGCGGCGGCCGAAAAGGAACAGCAATGCTGCCCATACCCACCAGGCCCAATAAAAAAAACCGAGCACAACCAGAACCGCAATGAACGCAAGGGTGACGTACCGGTGCCACCGCTCCCCTAATACCGCGTACAGAATATGGCCGCCATCCAGTTGCCCCATGGGAAGCAGATTGATCGCAGTCGCCAGCAACCCGGCCCAGGCCGCAACCGCGACCGGATGTAGCGAAACGTAAACGGCAGGGACATGGGGGAATCGGAGAGCTTCGAGGGCCCGTAGCGCCAGGGGCGTTCCGAATACAAATCGCGTTTGATGAGCGGCAGCAGGAACGATATGCGAGAGCGAGACGCCCAATACCAGAAAAGGTATGAGCATCACGAACCCTGCGATGGGTCCTGAAACTCCGATATCAAACAGCGCCTGGCGCGAATAGATCGGCGACCGGATCCTGATGAAGGCCCCGCACGTTCCGAAAAGTGTGGGGGAAGGAAGAAAGTAAGGGAGGCTACCGTCTACGTTCCATCTCCAGCAATCAAAGTAGTGCCCGAACTCGTGAGCCAGCAGAATGAGCAGCAGTGGAACGGAGAATTGCAGACCGGTCCAGAGGTGGGTATCTCCGCGGGTTAATCGCGCGTAGCCCGCGAAAACCATTGAAACATCGAGCGGTTCTCCAGTTGAAAACGCCCGGGTCAAGGCAAATCCAAAAATGGTGGTCGTTAGAAACGTCAGAACGAAGAGAAGAAGATTGAGCCACCACCCTTGTGTCCACAGTCCGCGGAACACAAACTCCGGCGCATATTCCAGGCTTTCGATCCGGCCCGTGGACCCCCGCACAGACACAGCGGTTACTGCAACGTCTGCAGTTCCTTACCGGGCTTGAACCGGACCGCTTTGCCCGGTGGAATGGCGACTTCGGCGCCGGTTCTGGGATTCCGCCCGATCCCGGTTTTTCGCGGCCGCACATTGAAAATCCCGAATCCTCTCAGCTCAATGCGGTCACCCTCGCTCAGCGCCTTTTTCATTGTTTCGAAAACCGTTTCGACAGCCATCTCAGCCTTCGTTTTCGTGATGCCGGTGCGGTTTACGACCTCATTGATGATGTCTAGCTTGATCAAGAACCCTCCAGATCTCAAATCCCGGTGCAATGCGCGTCAGACTTGGCCTTCTCCACCGGGCCGACGGAATCTTAATGATAAGAATGAGTTTAACCGATGTCAAACCAGGGGCGGCTGAGGCTTCATGGGCGCGATTCGTCTCCGTTCGAACCGCCAATCCTCTGGTAATCGAAGTAGGTACTGTCTTGCTGTGAGTTGTGATTGAAGACGCCCAGCACCTTGGCTTCGGATTTCATAGAAAAATGCGTACTCTGCCAGGTGCCTCCTTCGACAGGCGACATCTCCAGTTCGAAGCGCGTTCCGGGCTCCACTCGCGCCAGAAAACCTTCGATCGACACGGGTTCCATCACTTGCGCTGTTACCTTAACCCATTGATAGCTCTTCTGGTCTATCCACAATTCGCCTTGCATTCCTGTCAGAACCCGTGCGTGCATATTCGGTGGCTTGTACCCGGGGCGAGGCGTCGCTTTTAACTGCCAGACCGTGAGGCCCTTAAGCTTCTGAGTTCCGGTCACCTTGAAGTCGAATGCCTTCGTTAACTGCGCCATCATGTCGTGATCGCGTTGGCGGCCCTTCTCGTATTCGGCGATTCGTTTCTGCTTTTCATCCGGAGACTCCGAGCGGCGGTGCGCCGCCTCTTGCTCCTGCTTCTTCATTTCATCTGCATTCTGTTCGGCGGAGACTGGCTTTCCGTTCAGTTCCATAAGCCGCTGATAAGGAGTTCCCTCGATCATCGTTACCTGGTAAGTTTTCGACCCTTTCCCGTCGGAATCGCGGTCGCGCTCCTTGTAATTGAAATGCGGAGCGGCTTCGAAATCCGCACGGTTCGCTTCAACGGATTTTTGAATAATAGTCTGAACGTCAGGTTGTTTCGCGGCAAAAACGGCGGTCGAACTCATGGCGAGCAGCGCCACCAAGCTCTTCATTTCAGTTGTCTTATCCTCACCACTTCTTTAGACGCGAAAGCGAATAACTTACTTTCGAGCAAACAGGTAGTGAACGGTAGGCGTAACAATCAAGGAAAGCAGCATAGAAGCGAGAATCCCGCCGATGACTGCGATAGCGAGCGGCTGCAGCATCTGTGAGCCGGCGCCCAGCGCGAGCGCGAGAGGAATCATTCCTGCAATCGCCGCGAGCGCCGTCATCATGATGGGCCGCAGGCGTCTTTCGCCCGCATGAATCATCGCATCGCGCGGACTGGAACCCTCGGCGCGATATTTTTGATCGGCATCCAGCAGCAGAATGCCGTTCTTCGCCACAATTCCGACTACCATGATCAAGCCCATGAACGACGAGAGATTGAACGTCGTGCCTGTCACGAACAGACCGAGGAATACTCCGGACGTCGATAGCAACGCCGACGCAAGAATGGCAATCGGTGCGGCGAATCCCCCGAACTCGATCAGCAGCACGATAAAGACGAGCACGATCGCCGCCGCCAGGACGAACAACAGATCGTGAAACGACCGCTGCTGCTGCGCGTACAGGCCGCCGTAAACAACCCGGATCGCGGACGGCAGGTGAAGCGCTGCCACTTTCCGCTGCGCCAGCTCTACTCCGGTTCCGAGACTCATTCCCTCCAGCCGCGCCGTCACGGCTACGTAGCGCTGCAGGTTCTCACGCAAAACCTGGAGTTGCCCGGAGTTGTCCTGGACCGTCGCGAGCGAGCCAAGCGTTGCGACGCGTCCGGTTCCACTGATTAACAGAGTGTTTCGGATGCTCTCGAGAGAGGCACGCGTGTATTCCGGAAAACGGACCCGCATCGTATATGCGCGGCCATTGACCACGATGGGTACGGTCGAGGGTTCGCCATCCATGATGGCACTCGTGTCAAGCTCCAGTTCCTGCGGCGTAAAACCGGCACGCGCCGCTGTGGTCTGATCCACGGTAAACGTGATCGCCGGTCCGCTGATCGTATTTTCAATCCCGTCCTTCAAGTCCTTTACGGCGGGAATCGTCTTGATCGCGTCCGCCACTCGGGGCGCCCACTCCTTCAGCAGGTTGACGTTTTCAGAAAAAAGCTTGATCTGAATCGGCTCGGGCGAACCGGTGAGGTCGCCAATCTGATCCTGTAAAAGTTGGATAAAGTCTGTGTCGAGCTGCGGATACGCCTTGTTAATTTTTTCCCGGGCATCGGCAATGACTTCTTCTATTCTGCGGTTCCGCTTCAATTTCAGTTTGACCGAGATATCCCCGGTATTGGCTTCTGTAACGGTTGCCAGACCAAGCTGTAGGCCGGTGCGGCGCGACGTGCTTTCTACCTCCGGTATCGATCGCAGTATCTTCTCAACTCCGATCAAAACGCGATTCGTGTCCGTCAGCGCCGAGCCGGCCGGCATCAGATAATCCAACACGAACTCGCCTTCGTCCATGGCGGGAAGCAAATCACTGCCGAGCGACTTATAGCAGAAGAAGGAGATAACAATCAGCAGGCAACACAAGGCCGTAAGCAATAGGGGATGGTCGAGCGATGTTTTGATGAGGCGCCCGTACAATCTTGTGATCTTGCTCATCAATCCTGTCGAGTCCGCTTCAGCATGTCCGTCATGCGTCGGGCGGCGCACGCCGACGAGCAGATAGCTAAGAGCCGGCGTCCAGGTGAGCGCTAGCACCAGTGACGTAAGCAGCGCGATGGCGACGGTAACGGCCAAGGCGCGGAAGAAGGTGCCCGTAACCCCGGTGATCGAAATCAATGGAAGAAAAACAACAATGGGCGTCACCGTCGAGCCCACCAGCGGCTTGCGGATTTCGCTCAGCGCGCTGCGGATCGCCTGGGAGCGCGTCTGCCCCGCATCGCGGTGCATCACAATGTTTTCGACCACCACGATCGCGTCGTCAATGACAAGCCCGACCGCGGCAGCCAGTCCGCCCAGCGTCATCAGGTTGAAACTCTCGCCCAGGAGCCGTAACGCAATGAAGGTCACCGCGATGGTGGCCGGAATGACCAGCCCCGCAACGATAGAAGTCCCCCAATCACGCAGGAAAAACACCAGAATCGTCGCAGCCAAAATAAGTCCGATGACAATAGCGTCGCGCACGCTTTTGATCGAAGCGCTGACTAGTTCGGATTGATCATAGAAGACGCTGACGTTAACGCCCGGTGGCAACGATCTCTCCAGTTGTTCGATTTGCCGGTGCACCTCATCCGCCACCGCAACGGTATTGCTATCTGGCTGGCGAAAGACATTCAGCAGTACCGCGGGCTGGCCGTTTGCGGTTACGGTGGTGTATACGGGCTTGGCCGCTTGCCTC
The DNA here is from genome assembly GCA_036557345.1 of Bryobacteraceae bacterium. Lineage (GTDB taxonomy): Bacteria > Acidobacteriota > Terriglobia > Bryobacterales > Bryobacteraceae > Bog-105. The sequence goes on along the minus strand of DATBHS010000055.1, from coordinate 17,700 downwards.
ACGGTGGCGACATCCCGAATGTGAACCGGAGCGCCGGAATCGACTGACTTCGCCACCATGTTGCCGATCCCTGCGACGCTGGTGGCCTGTCCGTTCACCAGTGCCAGAACGAGCTGATGATTGCGCTGAATGAAACCGGGCGAATCGATCAAGTTGCTCCGCGAAAAGGCATCCACCAGGTTGGGAATCGTAATCTGCGACTGAACAAGCTTTTCCGGGTCGGGCTCGATGTGGAACTCCGGTTCTTGACCGCCCTGCACAAGCACGTTCGACACGCCGGGCAGCCGGTTTAGTTGTGGTTTCAGGCTGTAGGTAGCCAGCTCCCACAATCTGGATTGTGAAACCGAAGAAGACGTCAGGCTATAGCCCATGATGGGAAATGCCGCAAACGTCAGCCGGTTGACCGTAATCGTCGCTGTTGGCGGAAGCGTTGGTCGAATATCGGCTACTGCGGCGTTTACATACTGCAGCGTCTGAAACATGTCGACGCTCCAGGTGAAGTAGAGATCTACCTCCGCTTGGCCCCGGCTCGTAAGTGACACAACCTGATCCAGGCCGGGAACGGCGTTCACCGCTTGTTCGATCGGGCGCGTGACCGTCACTTGCATCTGATCGATGGGCATCACGCCGTTATCGATCCCCACTACGATGCGCGGGAAATTTGTCGCCGGGAAGACAGCGATGGGAATGGTGAATACGAGATAAACGCCGAACGCCGCGAGAGCAACAGTGATGAAGATGATCGATTTGAGGTACCGTGCGGTCCAGTGCTCGGACTCGTGCGCGGTTTCAGACGGCGTGTAGGCAGTCGTGATGCTCATTTCTTATCAGCGCTATCCGCGCCGCTCGTGGATTCGGCCTCGCCGCCGGGTTTCTTGATTTCGATTTTGGCTTTGTCGTCCAGGCCCAAAGCTCCGTCGGTGATGACCAGATCGCCGGGCCGTACGCCGTTGAGAATTTGTACGGCGTCGCCGTCGCGGACGCCGGTTTCGACCTTGCTCGCGTGCGCCAAACCGTCTGATCCGGCGATCATGACCTGTTCGCCTCCTTCCTCTGACGCGAGCAGAGCGCTGACCGGCACAATGGTCGCGTCCCTCACGTCGCCGATATTGACGGCGATTTGAACTGTAAGGCCCAATTTCATCCGCTCGCCGGGATTCGAAGCGCCCACCCACACCTGCAATGTCGTCGTGTTCGGATCGACAGCCGGGCTTACGACGATAATCTTGCCCGACAGTTTGACCCCTGATCCGGAGATCGTGGCCGGATCTCCGACGCGCATCGCCGCCGCTTCTTGAATCGGTATATTGGCCCGCGCGACCACCTGCGAGATATCGACCACGGACAGCAAAGCAGAACCGCTGCTCGCCATTTCCCCAATGTTCACCGGCCGGTCAGAAACGATGCCGCTCATTGGGCTCCGTACCTCGGCGTAGGAAAGTTGCGCTTGCGAACTCTCGTAGTGCGCTTTGGCGGCTTCCATCTGGGCTTGCGCGCTCTTCAGTTGCGCGGCGCGCCCGGCCGTTTGAAGCGAAGTGAGATGCTGCTGGCTGGTATTAAACTGGCTCTGCGCCTGTACAAGCGCTACCTTCGCGTCATCCACCAGTTTGTGCGCCAGGGCTCCCTCCTTGAAGAGCTGAACGCGATTCTCATAGACGGCCTGAGCAGCGTCAAGCGCCTGGCGCGCGGTTTGCTCGTCGGCCTTTGCCTTAGCAAGATCGTCCGGCATGGTTGCCGCCTTCGTGTTCTCGTACGACGCCTCGGCCTGTTGGTAGAGATTCTTGCTTTCCTGAACTGCAGCCCGAAGGTCACGGTCCTCGAGCAGGGCAAGCACTTGTCCTTCGTGAACGTGATCCCCCCGCTGCACGAAGAATTTCTGCACGGGAGCGCTGATCTTAGGCGTGATGGTCGCCTGCTGCAGCGGATGAAGCACGGCTTCCGCCGTAACGATATGGGCGATACTTCCCCGCTTAGCCGGCGCCACTTGAACGGGCGTGACTGGCTGCGTATTCCCCTCATCGCCGCCGGTTTTTGCAGAGCACGCGAGCAGTAATAAGCTACAGGCGGCAACGAAAAATAGTCCAGGCTTTGACATGCTCAGAAGGTCCCCGTCAGAGTTTGCAGGTTGGCCATGGCAGCGCGATATCGCAAGAGACCGTCATCGTAGGCATTGCGAGCCAGGCTTGCCGTTGCTTGCGCGTCGACTACCTCGAGAGCCGTGGCCTCCCCGGCTTCATAACGAAGTACTGTGAGCCGTAGGCCTTCAGCAGACAATTCCGAAGACGATCGCAGGGATGGGATCTGCGATAACGCAGTCTGGGCTTCGTGGTAGAAGGAGGACAACTCTGCCTGTACCTGCTTTTGCGTTACGCTCAAGTCGAGTTCTGCCTGGCGTTCTCGCAGCGAGGCCTGCTTGACCTTACTGTGAATCGCGCCCCAGTTCCAGACCGGTACGTTGAGCGTGGCAGCCGCCGAATATCCTAGATTCTGGCGGAATGGAACCACAGTCGGAGGGAACGTGCTCCGGCCAGTAGCGTATGTCGGATAGTTTGTTTGCGCGGCGAACTGGTTGGCATTGATGCCGTACCAGAAATCGAGGCCGAAGGACGGCAGGTACCCGTAGCGCGCGACGCTGGCGCCGGCCTTGGCTTGGGTGATGGTTGCCTGCGCCGCTTGAAGGTCCGGATTCGCCGCTGTTGCCTGTGTGCTTGCCTCGGCAAAAGTCTGTAGAGTGGGAAGCTGTGACATGTCATCGACGATCTCGTAGCTCGATGGCAGCGAGGGAAAGATCAAAACCGCGAGCGCGTTCTTCGCCTTCACGACAGCAAGTTGGCTGTCCTCGACATCGCGCTGGCGCTGTTGGACCTGTAGCTGCGCCTTGATCACATCGGCATGCGCCGCTTCGCCGCCGCGCTCCTGCTTCTGCGTGATATCGAAAAAACGCTGCGCCTCCTGCAAGCTGGTCTGCGCGTTCTTGAATTTTCGTTCCGCGTTCGCTATCCCGTAATAGTCCTGTATGACCGTTGCAGTCAGGCCGCGGGCAGCCACATCGGCTTTCGCTCGCGCGACGGCTTCGCCGGCAGCGGCAAGACGGATCTCTCCGTGGCGGACCGCTGAAAGAAGCTCCTGATGCAGGTGAGCCTGTTCGTTATAAACGTGCACGCCGTCGTTTGCAATGAATACACCGGAGGGCGTACCGTTTCCCTCCGTGTAAATGAATTGGTTAATCGCCTCGAGCGATGGTAAAGCTCCGGCTCTGGCTTGGACGCGGTCTTCTCTGGCAAGCTGTGCGGCGATATTAGCGCTTTCTATTTGGGCGCCGTATTTACGTGCACGTGCGAGCGCCTCTTGAAGATCAATCGTAGGTGGAGGCGCTGCGCCGGTCTGCGCAGTCAGCGAAACACATACAGCGGAAGCAAGTATTGGAAAAGCAGAGAATCGTCTATGCAACGTTTGCTCCGCTTCCAGCGTAGCGTCAGTACCTTAGGAAATGATGAAATTGTAGGACGTACGATTGACCGTACTCAATCGTACTGCGCCCGTCCAACTTTGTCCTGATATCCTGCATAACTGTGATCAGCATGAACCGGCGAAAACTCCTCAAAACATCGGCCGCAATGGTCGGCGGAGCGCTGCTGGGCTCCAGAGTCGAAGCCGATCCGGAGCCTCGCATCCAGAATGTGAACACGAACTCCAGCCCTTCGAAGCTGAAGCTCACCGATCTGCGCGTTGCGACGGTGAAGAAGCCGGGTCCGAGTCCGTGCACCATTATTCGCCTTGACACCAATCAGGGCGTGTATGGTCTGGGCGAAGTTCGAGATGGCGCGAGCGCGACGTATGCGCTGTTCCTTAAGAGTCGCCTTCTCGGAGAGAACCCTCTGAACGTTACCTTTTTATTCGAGAAAGTTAAGCAGTTCGGCGGCGACGCGCGCCAGGCCGGTGGAGTTGTTGCGGTGGAAGAGGCGCTCTGGGACATTGCCGGAAAAGTATACGGTGTGCCCATTTACCAGATGCTCGGCGGCAAATTTCGCGACAAAATGCGCATCTATGCCGACACCGAAGAATCGAAGGACATCAAAGTCTATGCGCAGCGTATGAAAGCCCGCAAGGAAGAAATGGGCATCACGTGGCTGAAGATGGACCTCGGCATTAACATGATCGAAGACACTCCGGGCACCGTGACTCGGCCAGCCGGATTGTCCCGCTGGGAAGAGACGCAACTGCGCCATCCTTTTGTGGCGACCGAGGTAACGGACAAAGGAATCGAGATGTTAGCCGCCTATGTTGCAGCTATTCGGGAAGCGGTCGGAATGGAGATTCCGCTTTCTATGGACCATCTCGGCCACATCGGTGTGCATTCTGTCATTCGGCTCGGGAAGGCCTACGAGCGATACAACCTCTCCTGGATAGAAGATGTCATCCCATGGCAATACATGGATTTGTTGAAGCACATCACGGAAGAGAGCCCCACTCCCACGCTGACCGGTGAAGACATCTACCTCAAAGAAAATTTCGCTAAGCTGTGCGAGAACCACGTGGTGAGCAAAATTCACCCCGATATTTCTACATCGGGCGGGATTCTCGAGACACATAAAATCGGCAATATGGCAATGGAGCATGGCGTTCCAATGGCCATGCATTATGCGGGCCTGCCGATCGGAGCCTTTGCAAGTGTTCACTGCGCGGCAGCCACGGAGAATTTTCTAGCCTGCGAAAACCATTCGCTTGATGTTCCGTGGTGGCAGGACCTTGTGGAAGGTGTCGAAAAGCCCATCATCAACAGAGGTTTCATCGCTGTTCCCGACAAACCCGGCCTCGGCATAACTCTGAACGACGATGCCGTGAAACAGCATTTGCTCCCGGGAACCGGTTACTTCGAGCCCACGCCGCAGTGGGACAAGGAGCACTCATGGGACCGGCTTTGGAGCATGGCGCCCAAGCGGTTTGATCGGGAGGGCCGAGCAGGAAAGATCGCATGAAGAAAGTAGTTCTAACGGGTCTCGCAGTTTGGCTCGCGTTTACAGTTTCGCCTGTCTTCGCTCAAGTAAAGATGACGAAGGAACAGATGATGTTCTACACGTCGGACTGGAAAGGCGACCGCTTCCCCGACGGACGCCCGAAGGTGCCCGATAGCTTACTCAAACGCGCCGTTGATGTGTCGATTGAGGACGTGTGGGACTACCTGCGCGAGCATGGTTACAGAAATCAATTCGAAGGCGACTGGCAGGCGCTCCACATCGAGAAGCCGTTTGCTGGCCGTGCGTTAACCGCGCAATATATGCCGCTCCGGCCCGATATGGCCAAAGCCATCGCCGCCGAAGGGAAAGCAGAAGGGCGCGTCAGCGGGACGAACAGTTGGCCGATCAACGAACTGCAGATCGGGGACGTGTATGTCGCCGACGGTTTTGGAAAAGTTATCGAAGGCACTCTGATCGGCTCGAACCTTGGTAACGGCATCGCCGCCCACACCCATACCGGCTTTGTGTTCTACGGCGGCATCAGGGATCAGGAAGAAAACCGGGAGATCCCGAATTTTAACGGATTTTACAAGGGCTACGATCCCTCAGCATGGGCGCAAATGGAACTGACGGCTATCAATGCGCCCATCCGTATCGGCCGCGCGGTTGTTCTACCGGGAGACCTTGTGCTCGCAAAGACCGATGGCGTCGTTTTTATCCCGGCCATTCTGGCCGAAGATGCCGTCAGTTCAGCCGAATTCACCAACCTGACGGACGCGTTTAACTTTGAGCTGAATCAGCAAGGCAAGAACGGTGCTGAGTTTGAAGGAGGCTGGACGCCCGCAAAATATGCGGCATTCGCGAAGTGGATCGACGCTCATCCTGAAAAACTAAAAATGCCTCGCGCCGAATTTGATGCGCTGCTGGCGAAGGCCACCCGGCCACATCCCGCGCGCCACGAACATCCGGCCACGCAGGAGCCTTAGAACAGAGCCTCAGTCTAGGGCGAGTCGAGCCGCTTGCTACATTACATACTAAGGCGTCTATATATTATGATGTCTTAGTATATGGCCAAGACCGATTCCCTCCAGGGATCGCTCGATCTCTTAGTGTTGAAGATCCTCTCACGGCGGCCGCGCTTGCACGGCTACGGAATCATGTCAGCGATCAAGGACATGTCCGCTGAGGTGCTTCGCGCCGAGGAGGGTTCGCTCTATCCGGCACTGCATCGGATGGAGGAGACGGGCTGGATCCGCGCCGAGTGGATCACGAAAGATAGCGGACGCCGGGCACGTCTCTACGAACTGACAACTGCGGGCAGAAAACAACTCACGGCGGAAGAAGCGCGCTGGCAAGTCGTTACTTCGGCCGTGAATCGTGTCCTGAAGATGGCTTGATATGTCGCTCTGGTCACGCCTCGCAAACGTATTTCGCAGCGATCGCTTGAGCCGCGAGATTGATGAGGAATTCGAATCGCACGTCGCAGAGGCTACCGAGCAGGGCCGTGACCCGGTGGCGGTCCGCGCGGCGTTCGGGTCTGCGCTGCGGACGCGCGAAACGAGCCGCGATGTGAAGATCCTACCCTGGCTCGATTCGCTGCGCGCTGACCTGGTTTTTGGATGGCGGCAGCTCATGAAAAGGAAAGCGACCTCCGCCGCAGCGATTCTTTCGCTGGCGCTCGCGATCGGAGCGTGCACGTCGGCATTCCGGCTCATTGACGCGCTGCTGCTGCGGCCGTTGCCGGTTGCACATCCGAAACGGTTGTACGCGATGTCGTGCCGCGGAATTGGCCCCGACGGCACATTTAGAATCACCGACAGCAACGAATATCCGCAGTTTCAGTTGATGCGGGCGGCGGTGAAGAATGAGGCAGAGCTGATTGCGGTCTCCTGGGCAGATCGCGCCGATCTGACTTTCGGCTCGGATCAGGAGATCGAAAAAGCCTACCGGCAATACGTTTCGGGATGGATGTTCGGAGCCTTCAGGCTCCAGCCCACGCTGGGCCGGCTATTCACCGAAAGTGACGATTTGAAACCGCACGCGCATCCGTACGCGGTGCTCTCCTTTGACTATTGGACCCGCCGTTTTGGACAGGATCCGAAAGTTATCGGGCGCAATTTCCGGATGGGCGACGACCTTTATCAAATCATTGGCGTGGGTCCCCAAGGCTTCACCGGAACCGAGCCCGGCACATTCACCGACGTCTTTATCCCCACGATGATGCACGCCGGAGTCACTCATGACGACTGGAGCTGGATCCGAACTTTCGTGCAGTTAAAGGCGGGAGCAAACCTGGCGCTTGTTCGGGACAAATTGCAAGCTGTGTTTAACCGCGTGCAACGGGAGCGCGCAAAGGGGTTCACTGGATGGCCGAAGCGACGATTGGAGAACTTTCTTAGCCAGACTGTTCTAGTCGAGCCTGCCGCCGTCGGCCTTTCCGATTTGCGAAAAGATTTTCGGCGTGGGCTCACGGTTCTCGGGGTGCTGGTCGGAATCGTGCTACTGATCACGTGCGCGAACGTGGCGAATCTGCTCACCGCTCAGGCGGCTGGGCGTGCTCGTGAGATGGCGCTGCGGGTCTCCATCGGTGCGGGACGGCGGCGGTTGGTGCAGATGATGCTGATGGAAAGTGCGCTGCTTGTTCTATTCGCGACCTGGATCGGTGGGTTGTTCGCGTGGTGGGCCGCGCCGTTTGTGGTCAGTAGAATCAACCCCGCGGATAACCCGGCGCGGCTATCTCTTCCGGTAGATTGGCGGGTACTCGGATTCGCACTCGCGCTGGCCGCCAGTGTGACATTTTTATTTGGTCTGCTGCCTGCGCTACGCGCCTCGGCTGTAAAGCCCGCGAGTGCTTTGAAAGGTGGAGAAGATCCGCACTCACACCGCCGGCTAATGCATGCGCTCATCGCTGTACAGGTCACATTCTGCTTTCTGGTCCTCTTTATGGCCGGCCTCCTCGTCGCTAGCTTCGACCGGCTCACAAACCAGCCCACAGGCTTTTCCGCTGATCGCCTTCTTACGGTAGAAGCGGTCGCGAAACCTGCTCAGCCGACGGTGTTCTGGTACCAGATGGCTGACCATCTCCGCTCACTTCCCGGCATCGAGACCGTTGCGTTGGCGGCTTGGCCGCTACTGAGCGGCAACGGCCAGAACGGCTTCGTTGCGGTTAATGGGGCGCCGCCGCACGAACTCCTCGCCTATTTTCTGAATGTCTCGCCGGGCTGGCTTGACACGATGAAAATTCCTCTCCTCGACGGGAGAGACCTCCGGCCGGGGGATACATTTCCTCGTGTTGCCATCGTCAATCAGGCCTTTGCAAAAGAATACTTCCATGGCGAGGATCCGGTCGGCAAATCGTTCGAGCAGACCTACGGCAATCGCCGCTTCGAGATCGTAGGCCTCGTTCGGGATGCTCGTTACCGAAACATGCGCGAGCCGATCACTCCGACAGCCTACGTTCCCCTTCGACTTGCTGGTCCGACAGAAACCTTGAGCGATGCTACATTTCTGGTGCGAACATCGAACCCGAATCCGCTAGCTCTCGCACCGATTCTGCGCCAAGAAGTTCCGCGTGCGCGATCTGAATTCCGCGTCAGCAACGTCCGCACGCAGAAAGAAATCGATGACTCGCAGACCGTTCGCGAGCGGCTACTCGCGACGCTGGCACTTTTTTTCGCCGCGGTTGCGCTGATGCTTGCGGGAGTGGGCCTGTACGGTGTACTCGATTATTCAGTGCTGCGGCGGAGACGTGAAATCGGCATTCGCATGGCGATCGGCGCGCGGGCCGCCGACGTGATGCGGCGAGTGACCGGGGACGTTTTTTCTATGGTGCTCGTCGGGTCTTTGGCGGGTCTCGCCTTGGGAATGGCCTCGGTGCGCTATGTTAGGGCACTCCTCTACGAGGTCAAAGGCACCGATCCCGTTATGCTGGCGCTTCCGGGGCTCCTGGTTCTTGTGGTCACCTTACTCGCGGCACTCCCGGCCGTGATCCGCGCGGTACATATCGATCCGGCGGTTACCCTGCGGGCTGAATAGCTCACTACGAACCTGGTTTGCCGCACGGGTTCAAAAAACTTACAGGCCACTTGCTATAAACAGACCGATGCGCCTGGATAATTACGCACCCCGGCCCGCGCACCTCAAATGGCTTCTCGATTCTGACCCGGCTATCCGTTGGCAGGTCATGAGGGACCTCACCGATGAAGAGCCTGAGACCATCGCAGACGAGCGGTCTCGCGTTGCAACCGAAGGTTGGGGAGCCCAACTTCTCGCCCTCCAGTCTCGCGCTGGCGACTGGGGCCGGCCCCCTGCTCACTTCCGCCCTGACCTGCCGAAGGAAGATCGAGGCTTGCTTGTGGCCCTTTACACTCTTGTCCTTTTGATGGACCTCGGCCTCGATCCCGCCAGCAAGGAAGCCCGCAAAATGATCGACCGCGTCGACAAACGGCTCGTATTTAAGCGGCACAACAACCGGCCTTTCCTGCACGGCGAAACGGAGCCCTGCATCAACAGCAGAATCCTCGGCCTCGGCGCGTATTTCAAAGAACCGAACGACACACTGGCCAATCAGCTCCTGGGCGAGCAGCTCGAGGATGGCGGCTGGAACTGCGAAGCACCCAAACGCCGTCGCTCTTCATTCCATACCACGATCTGCGTGCTCGAAGGATTGCTCGAATACGAACGAGCAGGACGCAAGTCGGCAGCTGTCGCGAAGGCCCGCAGGAGGGCCGAACATTATCTGCTCGAGCGCTGCATGTTCCGGTCGCTTCGAACCGGCGAAGTGATCGACAAACGCTGGCTCCGCTTTTCGTTCCCGCCGTTTTGGCACTACGATGTCTTGCGCGGACTCGATTATCTGCGGAACGCAGGAATCAAACCCGACGGCCGCGTGAGCGACGCCATCGCAATCGTGATTGAGCGTCGCCATCAGAACGGGCGCTGGCCACTCAACCTGCTTCATCCCGAATATATTCCAGTGGAGATGGAGGCCGGTGTCGGTTTGGCAAGCCGTTGGAATACACTGCGCGCTCTCCGGGTCCTGCGTTGGTACAACAACTCGGTGTTGTAGTCCGGATTATCCGATAATCTCCACCGCCCCAGACCCCAGATCGTAGTAGGCGGCGTGAAGAGACAGCTTGCCGTCCTTGACAAGCGAGGCAAGCAACGGGGAAGAAGCGCGCATTAATTCAACTTGGTACTTCGCATTCTCCCGGCTAGCCACATTCAGATCCATTCCTCCCGCTTTGAGCGCGGGGTGAATGTACTGATAGAGTGAGCTGATCTGGCCTGGCGCAGCTTTCGCGCCCATTGTGGCTTGCACTGCGCCGCAATTTCTGTGCCCTATCACAAGTAAAACCTTTACTCCAATCACCGCTGCCCCGTATTCCAGGCTTGCGATAGTTTCGGGAGTAGCAAGGTTCCCTGCCACACGTACAACGAACAAGTGTCCGATTGTCTGATCGAATACCAGCTCCACCGGAACTCGCGAATCAGCACAAGAGAGAATGGCCGCAAATGGTTTTTGCTGTTCGACCGTATTGGTTCGCAGGATCTCCAGGTCTTCTTGTAACGAATTGAGCCGTTTGGCTCGAAAACGTTCATTACCTTGGGTCAGAATTGTCAATGCTTCAGCCGGCGAGGCCGGCATCTTGAAATTTGCCGCGTAGGCTCCTACAACGCCGGACGAGGTGAGCGCGGTGATCCCCACCTGCTTCAAAAGTCTTCTGCGATCGATCGGATTCGTCTTGTTTGTGAGCATTCGGATGGCGGCTGGATGAGGTGCGGCGCTCCAGTCTCAGCATGCGAAGCTTATCATGCGATCTTCCAAGTAATGATACGTAAGGTCTCCCTCAACTGTGCTGGGAAGGATTGCCAGCTTGGGTTGCGTGCCCGGCTTGTTCGCTCAGCTTAGGCGAGTACCGCCTTTAGATTCTTCACAACCGCTTCAATTTCCTCTTCCGTCGTCGTGCGGCCGAGGCTGAAGCGGATCGCGCCCATTCCGGTTTCCGTGGGTACTCGCATGGCCTTCAGGACAGGCGATAGCTCGACAGCGCCGGAGTGGCAGGCGGAACCCGTTGAGGCAGCCACGCCATCCAGGCGGTGCAGAATCTCCGTCCCTACCCTGCCCGGAAAGCTGACGTTCAGAGTGTTCGGCAACCGTTCGGTTGGATGTCCGTTGAGAACTACGTAATGCTCGAACTCCTCGTTCAATCGGCGCCAGAATAAATCGCGGAGTGCCCGGACTGACGGCCTGTCGACCCACGATTCGGCGAGTTCGCAGGCCGCTCCCAACCCTACATCGAGCAGAACATTCTCTGTTCCCGCTCGACGGTCCGATTCATGCCCCGCGCCATGGATGAGTGGCTCGATTTGAACACCCGCGCGAATATAGAGCGCGCCGGCGCCTTTGGGTCCGTAGAGTTTGTGGCCCGCTACGGACAAGAGATCGACACCCAGTTCCTTCACCTTGGTAGGGATCTTTCCCACCGATTGAGCGGCATCGGTATGGAAAAGGATTCCGTGCTCCCGTGCAATCCGGCCGATCTCTGCAATTGGTTGAACGGTCCCCACTTCGTTGTTGGCGTGCATCACGGAGATCAAGATCGTGTCGGACGTCAGAGCGCGTCGCACATCATCCGGGTCCACATGGCCGAAGCCATCTACCGCCAGGCAAGTTATTTTCGCGCCGAGCCGCTCCAGGAATCGGCAGGGATTCAGGATCGCAGGATGCTCGATCTGTGTCGTGATAATTTGCCGACGCTCCACTTGGCTGGCGAAAAAGGCTCCTTTTAGCGCGTGGTTATTGGCTTCGCTTCCCCCGCTTGTGAAGACAACTTCGTTGGCATCGCACCCGAGGAGTGCTGCCACGCTGGTTCGCGCCTTCTCAACGGCATCTCGCGCGGGCTTACCCGCCCAGTGGTCGCTCGACGGATTCCCGAACGGCTCCGTCAGCACTGCCTGCATCCGCGTGGCAACCTCGGGCGCCACCGGCGTGCTCGCATTGAAATCAAGGTAGACGCGCATACAACTGATCCGTGGGCACCGTCCATTTTCCGACAAGCGGGTATCGCAAGCAAAGAAAATCAAAACCTTCAGATCGCAGATCCCGGACATCGTTGGTTCGAGGGAGAAGGCTCAGTGCGGTCTCGTCGCACGGTTGGCCGAATCCGTTTGCTCACGGGGAACCGCGCTACTGTAGAAAACGAAGCTGAGTCATGTGCCGATTACGCCGGGGCGTTCTGTGGTCTGTCCTCATTTTTGCGTCCGTGGGAAGCGAAGCTTGGGGCTCCACCGATTACATCATCAGCGTGCGCCGGTCCGGGAGTATCGAATTCATTGAACCTGCCACTCTCCGGACGGTCAGGACCATCACTGTCAATATTCCGTCAACCAGTGCGGGATTGAACGGCGTTTTTGCCAATCCAGATCGCCACACAATTTACGTTGAAGGTCCAATTGGAACGAACTCAGTTAGTCCGAACGGCTGCTGCTGTTTGTATTCAATCGATCTGGCGACCTTGCAGACGAAAATGGCGGCGGGAATCTGGGGAACGCGTTCTCGTGGCGGCTTCGTCAGTACCGGTCCCACCTTGATGCAGCCCGTTTCCGCCACCGCCGCGAGTGTAACGGAGAGGTATGGAGTTGATCGATGGCAATCCTCACCGGACGGCCGCTGGTGGTTCAGCCTGAGCCATGGGCCCGCAGTCGACCTGTATGACGCGGCACGAGGCGAGATCACTCGATCGTTCGCTACAGGCTTGAATGAGTCCTGGTGGTCAAGAGGAACCTGGTTGGGAAACCGATTTTACGTTTATGCCACCCATGATGGCTCGGGCCGGCTGTGGATACTGGCTCCTGAAAGCACACAGTTCGGCAATGCCATTCCCGTTCCGCAGCCGGACCAGGTCCCTGGATGTTCACATGAGACTCCCACGGACATAACCGCAATCGGAGATCGCTTGTTGATGTACGAGATTTTCGGGTCTAAAATCGATCGACGGGAGCGATGTGATGACACGCCCGGAGGAGCCTGGATCATGGAACCTGCCACAGGACAGTTAACGCGGCTAGTGGCGTCCACGCTGCATTTTTGGCAGCTCGTTCCGAACCGCTCCGGATCTGAAGTCTACGGAATAACTTCTGAAGTGCCCAACAGGCAAGCTCCGGCTTATCTGGTTCGTATTGACGGCCACAGTGGCAACGTACTGCAGTCCCGGCTTCTCGATAGTGATTATTGGTGGATTGCCTTTGCAGCGCTCGAAGTCATTCCCTCCGGCAATGCGCCGGTATCGCTTACGGCCGATGGTGGTCATTGATGGACGCCTGGGTGCTACCCGAATGAAATCATCGCCGTGTATCTTGGCAAGACCGCACTCGAAGAGAGTTATGCCGGATTGGGGACGGTGACGATCGCTGCTGACGGTCATTCAGGGACATTCGTGTTGAATGACCCTGCGGCCTCAGGGCGCTTCGACTGCGGCACTGTCCGTCAAAGCAATAAGCTTTCTGCTCCCGGAGCGGCGGTCAGGAACTTTGTGGCCGGGCGCGAATCCAGCAACATTGAAAAGTCCGAGCCACCCAGAGTCAGTCGCGATAAGTATGTGGACGAACTGCTCGACGCTGCGCATTGGACGCGTGTATCCGGCCAGCCGCTCTCCGCATAAAAGCAGTCTTCCGTGCCTCCACCGCCTCGATCAGGCTAAGCTCGCCGGCCGGGCGCAGCCACACCCAATCACCTACAGTCGGCAAGTCTCCAGACGCCCGCAGAGTGCCCGATGGTACGGCCGCCCTTTCCGCACCGCCGTCCAGCAACACCCGATACTCCTCAACCGCGCCGAAGGACACTCGGCCCCTAATAAGTCCCTGTTTAGATCCATTCAACTGCGGACTCGAAGAATCAGGACTTGCCTTAGACGCCAGTCTTTTCCGTGTCAAAATTGATCTGACTATGACTCGGGCAGCTTGTGTCGTCATTGGATTTGCGACGTTGACGGCGAAAGCCCAAATTCCGTCGGATGTCCAAAGTCTGATAGGCAAAATTCTGGCAGCAGCGCAGGTGGAACCAGCGAAACGCCGCGTCGAAACATTGGTGCAACTCGCCTCCGCATTGCAACTTCACTTTCCGGACGAGGCCAAAAAAATTCTCTTGAAAGCCGAGCACCAGCTGAGTGCGCAAGATGACAACAGACGGGCCCGGGTCTACCGGGTTATGCTCAACCTCGATGCCTCGGAGGCTGCGCAGATCGGCGCGCACATCCGGGACAAGAGCATTCTGTACAGTGCGGAGTTACAGCACTGTGCCGAGAATCACGATGTCAGCTGCGGTGAGGACGTTCTGGCCAAAGCCCATAAGGCTGGCGCATATCGCGTATCAGCTACTAGATGGGTAATCGATCAACTAGAGACCACCAATCTGTCGGCTGCACGAACAGTTTTTGAAAGCGTGCTTCAAGGTTTCCCGGTAAATAGCGCCGACTTCGAAGATGTCAACGTGCTGCTAGGTTCCGCACAAGCCATCGCCAAAATTGATTTACCGCTAGCCAAACGCGCTGCAAAGACAATAGAAACGGTCGTTCAAAACCCACAGTTCGAGGCGAGAACTCAGGAAATTGTAACAGCGCGCTTCTTGGTGGACGGCAAGCAGGTTGATACGGCGAGTACACGCGAGACAGTGCTGGTTCAGACGCAGGCTCTATTAAAACGTGGTAGTTTCCCGCATCTCGTTGAGATGCAGTTCGCGATGAAACATCCGAGCGCTGTTACCGGCCGTCAAGCGGATCAAGGTTCCGATTCGGGTGTCAGCGCCCTCTTGCAAGACCTCAATAACCATGTGCAGGAATTGAATGACTTTGCACTGCAAGGTTTGAATAATCACCAGTATCGCCTTAGGGCGTTACGTGGTCATCCAGTCTTGCTCGATTTCTGGGCGACTTGGTGCGCTCCGTGTCGCAGAGAGATGCCTCGGCTCGATTCGTTATCACGAAAGGGGCTGACCGTCCTCGCGATTACCGACGAAGACGATCAAGTCGTTCGTACATTTGTGTCGGCGAATCGTTACAGCTTTCCTGTCCTGCTTGACCCGAAAGGAGAAGTGTTCAAGATGTATGACGTCGTTCCTAGGCCTACAGTGATCCTGATTGACAGCGCCGGAAAAATAATAAGCCGGTGGATTGAGCTGCCAGAGAGTAATGTTCTACAGGCCCTCCTTACGCGGGCAGGACTAGGCATTGCGCATTGATCGCATCGAAAGGGTAGAATCCTCTTTAACCCCCGCCCAAGCAAAAGGCTTGATCTGTGTCGCGAGGCCAAAACCATTGAAAGCCGGGTTTTAGGTTGGTCACGGCCGCTTGCTGGACGCACTCTCGACTTTGCGATCGAATCTGTTTATCCATCGAAGTTGATCGCCCTCCTGATACACCAGGCGCATGCCGTCCGCGCCGCGGAGTGAGCCGTTCGGGACCCAGGGAGCCGGCCTCCAACTGCTCGTCGGCTTGTCGAATACTGATATACCGATGCGGTTACCTTCAATCGAGTGCATTCCGAATAGTTGACCGTCGGAAGTAAAAGCGGCTGGCATGACTGCCTCCCCGGGGCTGTTGCTGTATATCCATTGCGCCATTAAGCCGCCTTGCAGGTCCAACTCTACCCAAGCCTGTTTATCTGATCCGAGAAGGAGCGCTGCCCAGAGCGCTGCCCCTATCCGGTCTTGGCTTGCTCGGAGTCTCCAACCGCCGACAAAGGGAGCAACCACTTGATCCACGCCCATGCCTTCCCACGTCGGAAGTGCCGATCGCGGTACGAACGAGCCGAGCAGGTTCCCGTTCCGCGAATAGTGGTGGAACACCATAAAGTCGTCGGCAGGACGCAAATTGACCTTCCACTGGTCACCCAAGGTCCAGATGGAATGATCGGGTGCGAAACAGACCTGAGCCGGCCTGTATGGCTGGGTCTCAATAACCCGGACGTGGTTGCCGGCTTTGTCGAGAATGGCGACGCCCGCTCGTGTGCCCTCTTCAAACCAATACACAACCGCGGAGGTGCCATCGGAGTCGATTGCCACGCTTATGGGCGCATCGCTCTTGGTCCCGTCCGGAAGCGTAACGGAGGAGACGTCAAACATCCGGTGGCCATCGGGGTCGTAAAGCGTTAGGCTGTGCACCTGCTCGAGATCCCAGGCCCCGACAAATCCGTGATCAAACGTTACAACTGGATTCGGGTTTCTCAGACCATCGAAGGTAACGGAAAAGGAAGGCTCGGTCGTGAGCACCGAGAGGATAACCAAACCAGCAAGCATTCGCATGTTGGCTATAGATCAGTACTCCTGCATGATTATGACGCACTTGCTGCATTCTGACCGACTGTTCGACCAGGAGGAACTCTGTGGCCGGGCGCGAATCCAGCAACATTGAAAAAATCCGAGCTATTCCCGCTTTGCTCTAAAGAATGGAAGTTACGTTGGGCTGCCGCGGCGATGTATCGGTGGCGCTGACCCGCAGGACAGCATGCCGCAAGAAGTAGAAGGAAAGAGCCAACGTAATCAGGAGAAGAGGATGAGCAAGAAAACCGTATCAGCGATTGTGATTGTTGTTTCTGGCTTGTTTATTGGGTGCGACCAACAGAAGCAAAAAGAGGAAGAAACCGCCGCGACGCAAAACCCGGCCGGCGATAGCAACAACTCGGTCCTCCGCGCACGCGCGGTCGAAGCCATCATCTGGGGCATGCCCGCCGTCAACTACGATCTCATGCTCCAGCAGATGATCACCAAGACCAGCGGCAAAGTCGGCCAGGTCATCTATTGGGGCCGCCCGCTCGACTCCAGAAATCAGACCCTCACTCCGAATCCCGACGCCCTCTACTTTATGTCCTTCTTCAATGTGAAGGACGGCCCGGTCGTGCTTGACCTCCCTCCCGGTAACGAGAACGGCTCGTTCAACGGCAACATCGTCACCACCTGGCAGATGCCGCTCGAAGATGCCGGCTTGCTCGGCTACGATAAGGGCGCTGGCGGCAAGTATCTCGTCCTTCCTCCCGGCTACAAAGACAAGGTCCCGGCAGGCTACATCCCACTGCGCTCCGACACCCTCGGCGGCTATATCCTGTTCCGATCCAACCTCAAGAGCCACTCGGACGCCGACGTCGCAGCCTCTATCGCCTACGGCAAGAGAATGAAGGTCTACCCGCTCTCACAGGCTGCCCATCCGCCGGAGACCGTCTTTACGGACGTCAAAAATGTCGACTTCAATTCCACCATCCGCTACGATGCTAGCTTCTTCGATAACCTCAACCACATTGTTCAGGCGGAGCCTTGGCTCGACCGCGACCGCGTCATGATCGACCAGCTTAAGTCGCTCGGTATCGAGAAGGGGAAGCCGTACCAGCCAAGCGAGCAGACCAGAGTACTGCTAAGCTCCGCTGCCGCTGAGGCTCGCGCCTGGCTTGAGGCAAAGTACGATGCTGGTTTCCCGCCCTTCTTCTCTCCGACGAGCCGTTGGATGTATCCTGCCTATCCTGAACTCATTCAGGCTGTGCAAGCCTCTTACGCCGGCCTCAACGCCTATCCGGTTGATGCCCGCGGGGTCGCCTACAGCTACGCCTATATCGGGATCAAGCGGCTGGGCGCAGGTCAGTTTTATATGATCTGCACCAAGGACAAGGAGGGCAATGCGTTCGACGGCGGCAAGACTTACAAGCTGACCGTACCGCGGAACGCTCCTGTGAAACAGTACTGGTCCGTCACCGCCTA
>DATBHS010000054.1:0-31332 GCA_036557345.1 Bryobacteraceae bacterium | reverse complement strand
CCTGCCCCACTTTGACTGTCTCGCGTGTAGCCTAAAAGTACACGGATCCGCGACTGTGGGAACAGAGTCAAGTCATGATCCTGCAGCGTATAGGACGTGTCCAGGAGATGTTCGCCCTGTCCCCCGCCGGTGACCAGGCCGGGATTGAAGTAGTCGCTGCGCCGCCAAAGAAGGGTATATTCGTAAAGCCTGTTCTTCTGTACGCGCAGACTCGCGTGCTCATAAGGATCCCCGCCCAGCCCTTCCGTTGTCAGGACAAATTCGTCGAAAAGGCGGCCATGCCCGGTTTTCGAGTTCGCAGTAAAGAAGCTGCTCAGCAGACGTACACCGTTGCCGAAATTTTCGTTGCTTTTGTACGTGTTAACGTTTCCGCTGGCGCTCAGAAACCGATATCCCGTCTCGAACGAATTGACAATGTTGTATCCGTCCCAGTTATCGCCGCGAGTTGGCCCCACCTTGTCTGGAGTGGGTGCGATCACTTCTTGCGCCGCACAATGGCCCACCAGTAGGACCAGGCACATTACAGGAAAGGCGTTGCGCATGAGAACTCACCGGAGAAACAACGGGTCCGAATTCGATCCGTGAATGCGGACGTGGCAGTTCGTGCAGTTCTGATATCGCGGATCAGCCATGTTGTGACTGGAGGACAGTGAAGGTTCGCCCGTGCCGGTGCGGCCGAAGTTGCCGGCGCCGTTGTGGCACTCCAGGCAGATTGTGAACACGACCGGCCTTCGCAACAGCCGCGAGTTCGTCGATCCGTGCGGGTAATGGCACATCTCGCATCCTTCAACGCGGACTGGCGGGTGCTCAAAAGCAAAGGGCCCCCGCTTATCGGAATGGCACTTCAAGCAGGCCTCTTCGTTGCCAAATGCCTGTTTCACGAGTGAAGGTCGAGCCGCCATTCGCCACGTTGGCGCGAACGTGCCGTGAGGATTGTGACAGTCCGAACAGGCCATAAAGCCTGTGTTTACCGGATGCTTAAAAGGCATCGAAAAATCCGCGCGAACGTTGGTATGACATCCATAGCAGAGCTCAGGCTGCGCCTTAGCCAATAGAAATTTCGGTGTTTCCGCCTTATGGATCGAATGGCATTGCGTACAAGCAACATTGTTCTGCGTATGAGGCGAGTGGCGAATGTTTGCGCGGGCGAGAGTGTCGGAATGACAGCGCAGGCAGGCGTCGAGGACCTGTTTCGCAGATAGCTGGGGGAAGGAGATGATACTCGCTTTCCCCCCATGCGCCGCTACGTGCAGCTTCCCCGGGCCATGGCAGCTTTCACACCCGGTATCGGCGAGCGCTTCCTTTCCGGAAGCGACACTTTTGAAATGTGCATTCTTGTAAAACGTGAACCAGACGTCGGGATGGCAGGTCTTGCAAACGGTGCTCCCGACATAGGCGTTCTGCTGCGAATCGGCGGCAGCTAAACACCCACAGGCCACACCCAGGCCTATGAGAATTCTGAACGAAATTAATCGGTTCAAAGCTCGTCCGACCTGTAGGTTACGTGGCGACCCGCTTAAGTGTCGTACTTAAAATGTCACGCTTTTGTAAATTGAGCGAAGACCGGCAATTCTTCTAATACGGACGGCTGAGCGGAAATGACTTTGCGCATTTCGGTTTGGAATCGCTTTTCAGAGAATCGCGTCGCCGCTGTCTGAATTGCCAGCGGAGAAAGGAACATTTCTTCTCTCTCGAACGCTTGTACAGCGGTTTCCAGGAATTCATCCCCAGGCCGATCGTAAAAGAAGCCGGCGCGCGGATTCCGTTCCGGAACGCTCTCCAGTACGCCCCCACGGCCCAAAGCGATGACCGCCTTTCCGGAGGCGATCGCTTCCACAGGAACAATGCCGAAATCTTCCTCACCGGGCAGAATCACAGCGCGGCACCGGGAGTAAAGGTACCGGACCTCGGAATTGGACACACGCCCGCAAAACTCCGTATCAGGGCCAGCGAGTTTCCGGAGACGGCTGAACTCCGGGCCATCTCCGACGATTTTCAAGCGGCGCTTCATCCTGTTCAAGCAACGAACCGCATCGTCTATCCGCTTGTATGAGACAAGCTCAGAGACGATGAGATAGTAGTCGTCCGAAGCATGTCCATAGAAGGTCTCGACGGACACAGGAGGATGGATCACCTCCGAGGACCTGCGATACGCCCTCCAGATCCGGCGCTGCACATTCCGGCTGTTTGCAACGAAACTATCTACCCGGGCCGCGGAAGCATAATCCCAAAGGCGTAAGTAACTGCTCATCGAGGCGATAAGAGCACGTTTCCACGCGGAGCGGGTCCATTCATGGACGTATGCGGGATAGAGATCCCACAGATAGCGCATGGGAGAGTGGCAGTAACAAATATGTTTCGCTCGCGATGACGTAAGGACCCCTTTTGCCGGACCCGACTCGCTGCTGACTACCAGGTCATACTCTCGCAGATCCATATGCTCCAGAGCCATAGGCATCAGCGGGAGAAGCGAACGGTAGTAACGCCGCCACGGATTCAGAAACGATGTCGTGACCTTATGCGAACGGAGGAAAGGCGAAACGCGATCCGGATCATAGAACAGTGTGAAGAGATCTGCTTCGGGAAGCAGCCGGCAAAGCGCTTCGACCACCTGTTCGCCACCGCGCATTCCCAGCAGCCAGTAGTGAACAATCGCGCAGCGCACGGATCAACCTGTTTGGATACTATGTTGCCCTTTCAACCCGGTCGTTGAGGCGTTGTGAAGAATTAGTAAAACCGTCCAGTGATGCCGGTTTACCACAGTTTTACAACGCGTTCACCACTCTGCGCCGCATGCGCCCTACTCTTGCTGGTGAGGCCAGCGAGTCACACCCAGCCGTGACCATGCTGCGTTGCTACCAGTTCGCTGGATGGTCGCGGCATTTGCTGGCCTAAGACTTTATATCGCTCATGCCAACGGTTACCAGGGTTAACCCCGTACTTGAAGATCCACTCCTGACCAGGGTGCCTCTCGAATACGAAGCGCTCTTCTATCCGTACGGCTTCCCGGCAAGAATACGTTCAAACTCCGCAAGGATCTTAAGCGCAGCCGAAGCCAGTTACGGCACGTGCCGGCAAGAGGTCGATTCTCATCCGGTGGATCTGCGGGTGCTTGTGGAACCAGGATCTGGCCCAGCCTGCGCGGAGCTTCCTGTGTTACAGTCGCAAGGAAATCTTTTGAGCCTTGTCGCTGATGCGGAAAACTTCGCCGCTCTTGATCTGAACGGAGGCTTCGGCTCTTGCTGGGTAACGAGGGCCACGGCCGACGAGACCGATTACTTTCGACAACATTTCCTGGATGTGATGATCTCCCGCCTGCTCCGCCGAAACTGAGCCGCGACCAGAGGCGCCCTCCGCGCCGAGCGGTGTTCCGGATCGGCTCACCAAGCGTCCTTTCCCGCCAGAACGCTGGGAACTGTCGCCGCCAAAATCTTCAGGTATAGCGGCAGAGACCAGTGATGAATCATGAATAGATCCAACCGCATCCGCTGCGTGTGCTTCAGTCGGCTGCGGCCTCTAACTTGCCATAGACCGGTTATTCCAGGCTTTACACTGAGAAACTCGGTCGCTCTCGAGCCGTAGTATGTCTCTATCTCGTCCGCTGTTAACGGACGCGGTCCGACCAGGGTCATTTCGCCAGTAACCACCTGCCATAGCTGTGGGCATTCGTCGATCGAATATTTGCGGCAGAAAGCCGCAAAACGGCTGGTCACCCGAGAGTCAAGTTGACTCTTTACATCGGAAGCGAACTCGTCAACCACTTCTTCTATAAATGGCGAAAAACGGCATGGATTCCGGGCTGGGAGCCACATGGTCCGGAGCTTGAGAACCCAAATGTCGCGTCCGCCGTGCCCCACACGGCGATGAGCAATCAGGGGCGAGCGGCGCGAAAGCGCCATGGCGATGCAAGCCGCGAGCACCAGTCCGGGGAGCGCGACGGCCAGCAATACGAGAGCTATAAGCCGCTCTACTGTTCCAATCGCCTTCCAAAATACGGTCTGTTCGCGAATGATATTCGCTTCAAGCGCTAGCCTCCCGACGGAGACAGACTGCACACCCACATTTGCTCCTTAGGCCGCTGCATTGCCGGTGATTTTGCTACCTAAGCCGAGCGTAATGCCCGGTATCTCCAATGTTGTTGGATCGTTGTAAAAGCTTTGTAAGCCGCTAAAGGTTTAGCGAGCACACACAGCGCTGGCAGACCGGATTCGCGTTAATGTCAAGGTGTTGCCGGAATTCCTGCGCCTCAGGCCCATTTAGCACTTCGGCCAAACCCCGGCCCGGTAGGTTTCCAATAGTTTTGTGAAAAAAACAAGGACGCACGCTCCCATCTGACTCGATCACTGCCGATACCCACGGCGCATTGCACAGGGGAGCCGCCGGCGTACAAAGGCCCAAATGCGCACGATAGTGCCGGACGATTCTCTCGAGTTTTTCCGGGCTTTCACGAACGAACCCCGAAGCGCCCCACTCCTCGATGAGCTGCTGAATCTCCCGCTCGAGAGGTTTGATGTCATTCTCCCCGAGTGCAATATCAGCCTGTCGGGCCGAATCCCAACCATCCGGCCGGTTGAAGGCTGTAGACGTGAGATCGGCAGCCAGGAAGGAAATCGATTCGAGTCCCAGGCGCTTTGCGGCCGCCGCGGTCTGCCGGAGATAAGCATAGTTGCGGCGTTGAAGCGTCGATCTCGCCGAGATCGGAAAGGCGGGCTGAAGGCGGTGAATCGCTTGAATTCCGCTTTCTAATAGCCTGAAGGCACCCGCTACGCGCCGGATTTCGTCGTGAACAGCGGGCGGGCCGTCGAGCGAAACGATCACGTCATCTATCGAGTTGACGATTGCTGCCGCATGGCGCTCCAACAGCAACCCGGTGCTGAGAAGCGTTATTCGGATATGGCGCTCTTTCAATAGCGCACATAGTCGGAACAAATCGGAGTGCATGAGCGGCTCGCCGCCCGATAGAACGACCCACTGTACCGATAATTGTTCGAAGTCATGCAGGTGACGCTCCAGTTCGTTGGCGCTGATCTCTGTCTTGGTGCTGCTCTTCCAGATGTCGCACATGACACAACGGCAATTACACCGGCTGTGCGGATTCAGTATGAGAATCGGTACTGAGTCTAAAGTGGGACTCATACGCTCACTCTCTTACCCGCCAGCAGGAATTTCTTTCCCAAATACTTCGCGGTCTGCTGCTTTAGAGCCGTGAGTGGACAGTCGATGAGCGAGCGCCCGCGGCCCTCCACTTCAATCGCTTCGAACTTTGCGCTCCCGCGAAAATTTAGCTGGGCCGCCATCTTCGCAGAGAACAGCTTGATCTGTCCATTTAACAGCACAAGCTCTGGGCGGAGTAACAAAAGCGCCTCCGCGGGTGTCTGCCCTTCGTCCCGGACGATCACCAGATCCGCGACACCGCCATCCTGGATTCTTCCTTCTCCGGAGCTTAAGCGCAGAATGCGCGCGGCCTTCTCCGTTGCCATATCATAGATTTCGCAAAGGCCGGCATGGCGGTGCGCAACAGCGAGCTCATCCAGGAAATCACCGTCCGCGGTGAGAGCGGAATCGTTGCCCAGCGCGACCGGTATCCCGGCGCGAATGATCTCGGAAGAGAGTGTTTTGCCAAGCGTGAAGTAATTGGAGCTCGGGCACCACACAACCGATGCGCCGCGTGCCTTGAGGAGACATATATCCTCGCCTTCGAGAGCAACGCCATGGACAATTACCGTCGAGGGCCCCAGGGCATGCACTTCGTCGAGCTGGTAAACTTCTTCCCTCGCCTGGATATCGCTCCCCTCACCGGCGTGAACAATAAATGGAGCATCGTGAGGCGTCTCCTGGAACCGCTCCTTTATGTTGGAGCAGAATCGTAGCGAATGAGCCCATCCAAACCGCTTGATGACGCGGACCGGGAATCGATCCTCAAAGACGGCAGCTTCGTACGGATTGTGGTGCGAAACGGAAGTAACACCCGCAAGTAGATTCTTGATACCACCCCACAACAGCCGGGCAGGTTTAGGGACCTGGAGATGCTGGCGTAACGGCGCTTCTTCCGGGCGGAAAATGTCCTCGGCCCAAGCTGTGGCGTTTTCGTAATGCCTGCGCCCGAGACGCGGAAACAAATTGAATTCGAGATGGTCATGCGCGTTGATAAGACCCGGCAAGATCAAAAAACCGCGCATATCGATTCTGCGATGCCCCATATTCAGCACGCCGAAGCGAACACGGCCGCTAGTGATTGTAATGTCCTCCCGCACGGAAGCTGAAGCACTCAGTGCCACGCGTGCGCCGGCCAGTGTCATGGCTTATTCCAGACCCCAATCCACACTGCAGGAACGCGCGAGAGTTCAGAGAAGGCGTGTGTCTTGCCGGCCGCCTTGAAAATCAGGCGCTCCGGGTCGCCAAACGAAGCATCCATCTGTATATGCAGGTGAAGACCCGCGTCTCGCCCGGCCGCGCGAAATTCCTCCAGAGAAAGGTTCAAGTGTTCCATCTCGTACACCGATCCATGCACTCGGAACGACCTCGTCCATCCCGCCGCGATGCCGGCCGGATGAAGATCGCTGACTATGACCCGGCCGCCGTGCGCAGTGATTCTGGCCATCTCTGACAGGGCCGTTTTGAGCGATGAGAAGTAGCCCGCGGCAAACGAGCATAAGCTGACATCGGCGACGCGGTCGCAAAAGGGCAGGCTCGCCGCGTCAGCTAGGGCGAGCCTGCCGCGCAAAACCCGCTTGGCATGTGCTTGCGCGAGCATCTCTGCGGATGCATCCGCTCCGAATACCGATGCGCCCTGCTGGCAAAGATGTGTCATCCACCGGCCAGTGCCGCAAGCAATGTCCACGATGCATTTTCCGGCGATCGGACAAAGAAGATCCGCCAGCAGGCGGCTCTCCAGCGTGACGACGGGGTTCAGCGCTTCGTCGTATTTAGGCGCCCAAAGCCGGTGCCCCTCTAAGGGCGGCACCCGCATTCAAAGGCTCTCCAGCCTGGGCTTCCTCAGCGCAATCATGCGTTGAGCCCACAGCAGCTCCACAGGCCAGCTATAAAAACCCATCAAATACCGCCAACTGCTCAGGGTCTTCAAGGTCGCTCGACCCCAGGCTGGTAATTGAATGTCCTGAATCGTAGGCCACCGCGAGCTGATCACCAGTTCGAAGTTGTCGATTCTGTTCTTCACACGCCTTGGCAGCCAAGGCAGTCGCGGATCGTGCCGAACTGTGAAGTTATACCAGCGCTCGCTGGCCCATTCGTCCGGCGTTCGAGGCAGCTGGATCTTTCCATCGACGTTCCCATACATTCCGTCCGGATGCGGAGTCGGTATATAGTGCTGCACAATGATTTCAGCCTTCGGGTTCAGGCGCTTGAGCCTGCGGATAAAAGTAATGGTCTCTCGCGTGTCGCCTTCCGGGTCATCAGGATTTCCGAAGACGAAAGAGAACTCGGGAACAATGCCAAACGCTTTAATGCGCCCCGCTAACTCCAACGTCTGCTCGCTGGTGATGCGCTTGTTCATCTGCTCCAGCACGCGATTCGACCCCGATTCCGCGCCAAAGAAAATCATCGCGGCGCCCGCACGCCGCAACGCGCGAAGAGTGGCATCACTGTAGCGCAGCACCGCGTCGATTCTGCCCTCTGCCCACCAGCGCAAACCCAAGGGAGTGAAACGTTCAGCCTGCTCTCGCGCGTGGCTCTCGTTTAGGAAGAAGTTATTGTCATAAAACTGGACAGCATCGATGCCATATTTGTGCTGCAGCTGCGCCAGAATCGCAGCGGTACGTTCGGGAGCTTCCGTCTTCTGGCGGCCGTCATACAGAGGTACGACACCGCAAAATTTGCAACGGTACGGGCAGCCCATGCTGGCGCTATGAACTGCCGTGCGTCGGCCGAGAAACGTTGGAAGTAAGTACCTTTCGATATGCGGCAGTCGGTGAAAGGGAGGCCAGGGAAAGTCGTTGGGCGATCGCAGGTGGCGTTCCGCATTGTGCACGTGCAAGCCGAAATCGTCCTTATAAGACAATCCGGCTATCCCGGCAAACCGGCGATTTCCACGCAGGGCTGCCAGCAGTTCGAGAAACGTATCTTCACCTTGACCGCGAACCGCAAAATCCACATAAGAAGCGTTCAATGCAGCATCGGGGTAGAGGGAAGGGAAATAGCCGCCCCACACGATTGGAATCTGGGGATGCTTCTTCCGAAATTCGCGGCAGATTGGAATGGCAGCCGCCATCTGCGGCCCCGGCATGACCGCCACCGCGAGCATCTCCGCCCCGGCTTCAGCCATGATGCGGTCGATTGTCTCGCCAGGCTGTTTGTCCAGGTTGCCGTCGACGATGGCGTATTCTTCCTTCCCTTCGAGAACAGCACCAATGGCAAGAATGGCCAGGGGAAATCGCCGGTTTTTGGGCCGCACGGCGCGTGGATGAAGAAGTATGATCATGTGGCCCCAAATTCTCCGACCAGAATCCAGAACCGCGACGGTGGCCTGGTGCTGTGCAGCCAGGCCTTGAGAGGCCGCAAATGCCAGCGCCAACCGTACCATGGCCGCCAGATCTTCCATCGCAGCTTCAACGTCTCAGCCAGTTCGGTCAGCATCGGCTCATCCAGGAATTCTTTACTGGGAATCGCGTCCGATGCGAATCCGTAACGAGCTGCAAATTCCCGGTGCCGCTCCCTGGCCATTCGCTCCCCGTCTTCACGCCGCCGGTAGACGGGAGAGTCGAGAATCACCACGGCACCGGAGGGCCGCAAACAACGCCGCACTTCGGCGAGAGTGGCGGCGTAATCGATCGAATAGTGAAACGACGAATTGAAGATCGCCACGTCGAAACTGTCTTCTTCGAATGGGAGCGAACCAAAATCCGCTTCAAGCAAATCTAAATTCCTCGGATAATGGCGAGCTGCCAGCAAGCCATCGCGCGGATCGGAGAAGATGTCCAAAGCTACCGGCCGGTGATTTCGTAAAGCCAGCCGGTAGCTCATCCAACCATTCCCGGCGCCAAGGTCAAGTATGTCGAGAGGTCTTCCACTATGCCTTTCCATGACGCCGAGAATTCTACGTTCGAAATAGCGATAGGTCTTCGCCCTCATCTCCCACATTGCAGAGTTGCGATTCGTCAGATCGCGATAAGGGAGGGCACGATAATACGCCGGATTGTCCGATCCCCGACCCTCGTCGTACCGAATCTTCCGGTACTCGTTCAGGAACCGGTCCCGGGCCTGAGCTTCCAGAGTCATATGCGCTCGAACAAAAGAAGCTGGTGATCCGAAAGCGCTCGTATCACCGGACACGCCGCGATCCGTACGTCGATTCTACTCAGAAGCGCGAGTGTTGTTTCGGAGAGTTGGTTGACGTACGATGGCGGAACGCAAAGCCCGATCCCGTACCTCCCAGTCAGCTTGAATTGCGGACGAAAGATGCGGCGGAGGTGCCTTACTGAGGGGTAGGTCAACCGAACACCGAGCGATTCAACGGTCCCTTCACGGTGCCAACGTCGAAATGCCTTTTTTGCTTCACCGCGCCGTAGAAAGTAACTCAATTCCCATGCGCAGCAACATCCCATGACACAGATCGCCAGAAATCCACCCGGCCGGATAAGTCGTCCGAGAGAAGCTGTCACAAATTCCAGATCAGGCACGCAGTTCAACGCGCCGAAGTTGGAAAGCGTCCCGTCGAAGGGACCGTGCATCTCAGTAAGGGATTCGATTGCAAGGTGCTGCGCGTTAACTCCGCGAGCCCGCGCCACACGTACCATCTCGCGGGACGCATCTATCCCACGGACTCTGACCCCCCGCGCCATCATATGCAGCGCGTCTTCTCCGGTTCCGCAGCCAAGATCGAGAACCGTCTCGCCCCGTTTCAAAAGGGGATCTACCCGGTGCCAAACCGCCGCGCGCTGCAGTTGGCCGACTGTCGATGTCGTCCAAAGCGCATCGTATGCGCTTGCAATCTTGTCGAATGCCAGGCCGGCGACGACTCCCATGGTTCACGCCTCAACTTCGTGCCAAGTCTGGCGAAGCCCGTTCTGTGCGGCCAGGGTTCTGACGGGATCCGGCTCCTCCGCCAGTTCGCTACGCAGTAAATCGTCCGCGTGTTGATAAAACCGTCGCGAATGCCGTCCCTTGATTCGCAAATCGCGATCGCTGCTTCGCGTCCACTCGAAGCTGCTTACCAGGCGCGTCGCGACTCTATCAAAATAGGGAGTTCCCTTGATCGGGTACGAAACGGTGGTGAAGCAAAAATCGGGGCGGCATTGCTTTACATGCTCCACCGTCGCCTGAATGTCTTCAATCTCTTCTCCGTCATATCCCCACATGAGGAACATCCCGGTTTGAATACCGCTCTGTTTGCAAAGGGCAACTGCATTCCGAACCTGTGCGACGGTCACACCGCGCTGCATGGCATCGAGAATTCGCTGGGAGCCGGACTCTGAACCGATCCATACCCGAAAACATCGCAAGCCCGCAAGGGTTTCTATGACTCGTTCGTTTACCCGATCCGCGCGCGTAATGCACTCGAACGGGACACACAAGCCCCGGCGCTTCATCTCCGCCGCGTACTCGAACAACCACGCGTGATGAATAGTGAAGACATCATCCGCCAGCCAGAGCATGTCAGGGCTATAGCGTTCCAGGAGCCACTGGACCTCGTCCACCACGGCCTTAGGCGAGCGGCGTCGATGCGTCTTTCCGTAAACCGAGTGACTGCACCAATTGCAGTGATACGGGCAGCCCCGCGCTGTAATTAGCGATACGGAACCGGTCCCGTGATGTTCACGCCAGATGTTGAGATAACGTCCAATATCGACGCGTTCGCGATCGGGCCACGGCTGTGCATCAAGATCTTTGATCAGTGAAGCAGGGGGCGTGCGAACGATCGCGCCTGCTTGTGAACGAAAAATGAGTCCATTGATGGACGGCCATCTTACGGGGTCGAAGTTCGTTTCAATTAGCCTTTCGACGGTAAGCTCAGCCTCGCCAACAACGATCAGATCCGCCCCTGAGTCCAGGTACTGCTCCGGGTAATTTGACGGCTCCGGCCCGCCGAGCATGACCGTCCAACCTGCTGCCCGCGCAGCGGCCAGGATCTCGACAACATTTCCGCGTGTCATCAGGTTCGCGTAAATTCCGAGCACGCCTGGAGGTCCGTCGCGGAGAATTCGATGCAGCTCATCTTTAGATCCAAAGGTGGAATCGTAGACTTCGACTTTGAATCCTTTCTGGCGGAGGTGTGAAGAGATATACAGAATGCCCAAGGGAACATAGGGCTTCATAATCTCTCGCTCTTTCGGATCTTCGTAGAGAAAATATCCGTGTGTCAGAAGAAGCTTCATCACCGGACTCCGGCGGTCGAGCATGCGGACTCAGCTTCGAACTCATGAACCCGTGCCCACGCTATTCGAATGGCTTCTTCATTGCCGGACTGGCGTACTTCGAGGTGCAGAGCGTCCGCCAGAGCTCGATAAAAATTGCTCGAATACGTTCCCCGAAACATCATTGCCAGGTCCCCGCTATCCGACCAGTTCAGCTTAGCCTTCATTTCCGATGCGACAAGCTGGTACAACTTCGTTCCCGGCAGCGGATACGATACCGATATCCCCACATCGTCCGGACGGGTTTCCCGCACCATGCGAAGCGTTGCTTCGATATCCTCCCAAGTTTCGCCACGATAGCCGAATTGCAGGAAGAACCCCGCTTTGATGCCATAACGGGCCAGATTTTCGCGGGCGCTATAAATCTCTTCCACGCGAATGTCTTTCTCCATCGCATCGAGAATCCGCTGCGATCCGGATTCGGCTCCCATCCAGACTTCGAGACAGCCCGCTCTCTTCAGGGCGCTTACCGTATCCCGCGTCATTAGGTCGCAGCGGGACTGCATCTTGAACGGAATTTGCGCGCCCAAACTTTCTACTGTCTCTGCAAAATCGCGCGTCCATCGCGCCGACAGCGCGAAAATATCGTCGGCGAACCAGAGATGGTCGGGCTGGTACGCCTCTTTGAGGAGAAGCATCTCCTCAGCCACCGAACGCGCTGCCCGGGCGTGATATGTGGTTCCGTAAATCGGCTTCGCGCACCAATTGCACTTGAACGGGCACCCGCGGCTGGAAACCATGTTCAATGAAAAGAAGCCGTGTGCATCCAACCAGGCCGTTCTGTACTGTTCCATATCGACCAGGTCCCAGGCAGGGCGGGGAAGGGAATCCAGATTCACCCGCAGATCGCGCTTAGCGTTGTAGTGAACCGCTCCGGTCTTTGGTGACCGATAGACAAGTCCGGCAATCTCGTTTAATGCCATGCCCTGTGCCAACTCGAGCAAGGTCGTTTCCACCTCGCCGATCAGGACACAGTCGAAGCCGGCTTCGATGTATTGGTTTACATGATCGGAAGCATCGCTGCCGTGAACGGCAACGCTAAATCCGTGCTTGCGCGCCGTCTTGGCCATCCAGAAAGAGAGTTCCCGGTTATGGCCGAGGCACATCTTTGAAAGAAAATTGAAATCGTCTTCGCACACAACCACCAGCCGCGGTGCGCAGGCGCGAAGCATCGCTTGGAACTTTTCCTTCGGAGCATCGAAAGCGATATCGCAGAAAACAACTCGAAGCCCCGCCCGCCGCAGCACAGCAGCCGCTAACAGCGTCTGAAGGGGCGGATACGGCTGCATCTTCTCGGTCTGCTTGCGATCGTTGAATACATGATTGCTGTGTGTCAGAAGAACATCGACTCCACCCGTGTACTCGCCCCGGTTCAGCAAGAAACGACCTCCGCCGATAGTTGATGGGCGTCTACTTTCGATTTCAAAGGCGGAAACCATTTGTTTGCGGAATTTTTTAACCAGAGCTCAAAAGGCGCCGCATAAATATTGTGATCCAGCCGCCACCGGGCAGGGAAGCTGATCAGCTCTTGAATCAGCAGGTTTACAGGGTGTTTTCGCTGCACTCCGATTGGAATCCGATTGAAAGCAATGCGCAGGTAATCGCGCATCGTTTGAACACGTTTGTGTTTCCTTCCACTCAGCCACGGTAGAGTCGTATAGCGCGGAAAGAAATCCGCCCAGCCCGCCAGTGTTTTTGGCGTCTCGATTCCCAGCTCGAAGGCGCGAGTCATAATCGGCGATCCCGGATAAGGAGTAAAGATATTCGTCCAAAACTCGGCGCTGGGATACCGCCGGCAGATTTTCATAATCAGCCGTATGGATTCGCGCTGCTCTGCTTCCCCCTCGCCGGGAAATCCAAAGATCATGTTGAACGATGGCCGTATCCCTGCTTGCGTCAGCAGGTCGGCGGCCTTGTAAATCGTGTCAAGCTTTTGAAAATCCTTATTCATCAGGTGCAGGACCTTCGCTGAGCCCGAGTCGGCGCCCTGGGAAACCTGCGATAGCCCTGCCCGCCTCAGTAACTTAAGCTCTTCAACCGTGAGCCGCGTGACGAGGTTTGTAGACGCCTGAATGCTCCAGTCAAACTTGACGCCTCTTCGTACCAAACCCTCCGCGATGTCCACCGCGCGCTTGCGATCCACGAGAAAGTTGTCGTCCACAACCCAAAGCAGGCTCAATCTGTACCGCGTTACGAGATCGCTGACCTCTTCGACGACCTGCTCCGCCTCGAGCGCATTCCATTTGCGACCATAAAGGCCGTCATTGGTGCAGTAAGCACAATTGAATGGACAAGCGAGACTCGAGGTATACATCGCCCATCGTCGGCCGCAAACACGCTGATAAGCATCAAAATCAGCCAAGTGGTAGGCCTTTGGCGGAAGTTCACGGATCGGCTTGAGCGGACGCGGTGCATTAAACACCAGTTGCCGTCCTTCTTTGAAGCCCACACCCGGGATTCCTTTCAAAGATTCGCCGGCTTCGATGTGCTGGACAATCTCGAGCAAGGCATCTTCGCCCTGGCCCTTTACGACAACGTCTATATACTCGGCTGCAAGCGTCTGGTCCGGCAACAGCGAAGGATGCCAGCCACCCAGGATGACCGGCTTATCCGGATAGAGTTCCTTTGCTGCTTTGGCGATTTGAACCGTTTCCCGGATCATCGGACCGGTCACAAGCGATACAGCAAGGCACAGTGCATCTTCTAGCTCTTCCAGCACACGTTGTTGGAATCCCGGCGTAATCGTCGAATCGATGATTTGAACTCGATATCCGGCGCGCAGGAGGGGAGTTGCTACCGCGAGAATCCCTAGTGGAGCGGTAGCTTCCTGACTCGAGAAAGCGGGAAAAAAGAAGAGTACCTTCCTCTTTCCCGCCCGACCTGGTGTTGCAGGTTCTCGCTGTGCCATCAAGCGTTGAAGACAGCGCCAGCACGGAGGGTACCGGCGCGATCTATGACTGGAGTTTAAGGCGGCAGTCTGCTTGAGTTGTCGCGCACCTGTAAACGAACTGTAAATTGTCGGACGAAGGCAACACGCTGAAAATACGCCAAAAACTCCTGTCGAGCAACCACGAGGGCTCCGAGGATCGGTGGAACGCGATGCTGGTACCTTGCCACCGCAAAGCGCGACAGTAGTACCAGCAGTACCCTGCGGTACATGAAAATTTATCGAGAATTTAATCTAATTGTAAAGAAAGCGTGATGATCAGAAGCGCCGATCATCGATATGGTTCGTTAAGGAGTAATTAGGAAGTGACCCCGATTTTCGCCTATATCGATCCGGGCACTGGCTCGTTGATCTGGCAATCTGTTACGGCCGCACTCATCGGCTGCAGCTTTTATTTCCGTCGCTTTCTCGGGAGGTTTCGAAAGAAAGCCAGGAGCAAGCGGACAGACCTGTGACAGATGGGCTTTTGACGGCCGGTGCAAAGCCGCCGGTTTCGGCAAGCAGCCATCAAGCGCTCAACAAACAAATCGCTTCTTTCCGGGATCCCGATGGGACTGTCTTCATGGCAGAATCGCGGATCTTCCGAAAAGTATCGGCTAGCGCACAATCTGCTCTTCATGATTTCCTGCGCTCTACTGTCGCCCAGAAATTGATCCAATCCGGGAGGATTGTCGGCACTCGTGAAGTGCCTGAATTTGAGGCTTTCGAACGCCTCTCTCCGCGATCGCGCGCTATCTGTGAATCATTCGGTCCCGGCGGATGCATGCTTGAGCATGATCGGATCTGGTTCCCTTCTTACGCATACGAATGGCCATCCGAAATGCTGCACGTGGCTGCAGAGCTAACTGTCGAACTGGCTGAAATTTCCTTAGCAGCAGGGTACGGGCTCAAGGATGCGACCCCCTTCAACATTCTTTTTGTCGGGCCTAGACCCGTTTTTGTCGACATTCTCTCGTTCGAAAAACGAGATCCGGGCGATTCAAGATGGTTACCCTATGAGCAATTCCTGCGCATGTTTATCAGGCCTCTTCTCATGTCACGTGAATTTGGCGTGCGCGCAGATGAGATATTCCTCAGCCGCATAGCCGGACTGCAAGCCGAAGATGTGTACGCCCGCTGCCCCTGGACGAAACGTTTCCGACCGCCTTTTCTCACGACTGCCTCTATACCGGCATGGCTGAATCGGCGAGTAGACCCTGACGGGCGCAAGATATTCGAAAAGACTACGATGGCGGACCGCGAGAAAGCAGATTTCGTTCTCCGGGCCCAGTTACGTCGTCTCCGAAAGACACTGCGAAGGGTTGCCCCGCGTACACAGGCCCAGTCGTTTTGGTCTTCCTACATGAGCAATCTCAGCTACATGGAAGAAGAGTTCGCCCGGAAAACCGATCTCGTTCAAAGGTGGATTTCAGATAGCCAGCCCAAGACGCTTCTCGATATCGGTTGCAACACCGGGCACTTCAGCGCAATTGCGGCGAGAACTGGAGCCCGTGTCGTCGCGCTGGATCTCGATCCAGTGGTGGTCGGGAATGTATGGCGGCGCGCAGTTGCTGAGAAATTGGACATCCTTCCGCTCGTGATGAATGTCGCGCATCCAGTACCGGCCACAGGCTGGTTAAACGCAGAACATCCGTCATTTCTCAGCCGGGCTGCCGGATCGTTCGATCTTGTATTAATGCTGGCCGTGATTCATCATCTGCTTGTTACAGATCGCATCCCCCTCCACGAAATTTTGAATCTTGCGGCGGAATTAACCAGACGAGATCTGGTTATCGAATATATCTCCAAGGACGATCCGCTCTTCCGGCGACTGACGCGCGGACGAGATTCACTTCACGAATCCTACACGCAGGAGTCGTTCGAAGCGGTATGCCGGCGGCGATTCATGATCGTGGAAAGACAATCCGTCAAAAGCGATCTTCGATGGCTCTACCTGCTTCGGAAGCACCAGGACTGAGATTTGTCTGCCCTGCATCCGTTCTTTTTTGAGACCGGACCCATCGAAATGGCCGATGAGTTTGGCCACCGCCGATTTTACCGAGCCTGGAAACGCGACTGGAGTCAGCGCTGAGAGAGATGCTGGCCCGCGAACCATGACGCGAGTGCACCTGGTTGAGTTAGCCGGTCTTGCGTCCACCCCAGAACAAGGTCATGCAAAACGATGCCGCTCATTTCCTCTGAAACGGAAATGTGCTCGGTTTGTCCTGGCAAGTGAATCATGAGCGGCACGCTTTCGCGGTGGCGCAATCGTACTAAACGGTCCTCTTCCGAGGTCCAAGTGGGACGGTCTTCCCACACACTGCGCCGCAATCCATGATCGCCAGTTATCGCAATGATTGAGTCGTTCCACCGGCCATTACGCTTCAATTCTGAGGTCACCTGGCCAACAATGTCGTCGACAAGCGCGAGATTATCGAAGTAGTTTAGCCGGCGATGGCCACCGCTCGAAGCGGCCATGCCGGGCGGGTGCGGGCATGGAAAGTGTGCCCAGATAAAGCCCAAGCGGCGGTCGGCGATCCAACCAGCAAGGGTACGCAGGCCGCGTTGGACTTGGTGGTATTGCTCTTCCGCTACCACATCGTACTGTTCGCGAATATGCTGCGTGGCAGGATTGGCAAAAGGGGTAAGTATGGTAGCGCCATTCTTCCGGAAATATAGGGCCACGCGAGTAGAGGGCGTAGCATCCAGATTCCGAAACGACTCGCATGCGGCAAGCTCTGTTGCGAACAGCCGGCAATAGGGATGATGCCACCCCAGCGCTGCAATATTAATCCCTGTGGCCCGGATATTTGCGAAAATTGTATCCCGTGCATTGAGGGCGGTCTTCGCGCCCTTTGCGGCGTGCAATTCTAGGCGGGTCGGCGAGACCTGTTCGGCGTACGCGAACGTCCTGCCCGTCAACAGCGAAGGAATCGCCTGAATCGTCCAGGAGGCGACAGGTGACACGTGCGTGGCGTGCAGAGCCGACTGGTCGAAGTCAGCTAGGTTGGGAATGGCAATTCGACCGGGCCTCAGATCGAACGCCAGTTCCTGATCCAGCTCATCGAACAACAGCACAATCGTTATGCGACCGCTCCGCGCGCTACCAGTAAAGCCTCTCGCCTGAGGTTCGCCGAGCGAGAACGCCGCGCCGGCTATTTCGTAGATCAGCACAGCGGCCAATGCCCCCGCGATAATCAGGCAAGCGCGCCACAGCATGGCGCGAACGGCTCTTCCCAGCCGTACAGCGGACGCACATACGAATGCGCTAGCAATCATCGCCGGACAGAGAATGACCGGAGGAACGCGGGAACTTAGGGTGATCCCCGCCACAGTAATCACAACTGCGCCGAGAACTTTCTCGGTTGTCTGCACCGAAGCGCCCGCTCGCGATGCCGCAAAGCAAAGCGCAAGGACCAGCGCAAAGGCCGCAGCTACGGAGAGAACCAGGGAGGCCAAAAATGCCCAACTGGGAAAGCCGTTATAGAAATATAGATTGGCCGGTTGATATAGCCTCAGTGCCCGGACCAGCGGATGAGCAAATGAACCCACCGCGGCCGCAGCCGCAAGACCGAGAGTCGCCGCCGTAATCGTCCATTTTGTGGCAGTCTGCTTGAAGCTCCTGGGCTTTAAAAGCTCAAAGGCGCTAATCACAAGTGTCAAATCATTGTAATCCCATGTTCATCACCTAAATGTGTTTCATCTGCCTGGCGACCAGCGCCAGCCGGGAAGGTAGGTGATCTGCAGGCCTAGCGCTAAATCTCTCTGAAGTCCCTGCGCGAGGATGGGAGCTTTCCAGAACTCAATTTGCGCAAACGAGTTCAGCTCGACTTCTTCGTGTATACGCTTGACAATCTTGATTGAAAAATCATTTTGTGTGGCTCCGCCAGGAACGAAGTCTTTCGCGCTCTTAGCATTTCGATAGGAAAGCTGAATCATCTCTTTAGGGGATAGATGATAGGTCAACCAGGCTTGGCCGCCCTTTCCCTCGCGGCCTATCCAATCTCCCAGGATGATTTGCTTGTTCGTATAGGCGTCGTGGTACGCGCCCTCATAGAAGAAGAACTGGCCGCCTGTACTGCGCGAGGTAGGGAAGTCCGTATAAGCGGCCTCCGCGCGGAAATCGAGGTTGGGGCAGTGCGGAAAATGCGAGAGATAGATACCGGGACGAAATGCCGACCGCCGGGGCGCGCTCAGCGGAGAAGTATCATCATGCGCCATCGAATCCGAGTACAGGGTGAGCCAGTTTCGCAAAAACGGAATTCTGTAAGAAAAATCGAAGCTGCTATAACGGGCTCCGGGATCATTACGGGAAAATTTGATACTCGAAGGCACGTTGCTGAAACTGGAAAAGCTGTTCCAAAAGGAGCCGAACGTGAATGGTACGTGTCCTTCTCCTGCAAAGATGACCGTGCGTGACACGCCGAATTCGAAGTTCGGACTCGGCTTGAAGCTGATCTTCTGGCCCTGAATCCAAGGCGCGCGGGGAGAGACGTGGCCTTGCAGGCTGCCGACGAACAGGTCGTACCGCATCGGGCCGAGCAGCTTTGACACAAATGGAATGACCAGAGGTTCAGTGCGGTTCAGGCGGAGCATGTTGATCGGTTCCGCATTGTCGGAATAGGCGAGCGATCCGCCTTCGCCCGGCCCCCACCACATTTCGCTCTTTCCGACCGAGAGCTGGTTTCCGGCTAAATCGACAGCCGCGGTGGCATCGAGGAGTTGAAAGGTATTCACATGCGCGAACGGAGTGGCCGGTTGCAATTGGTTGTTGTCCATTGCCGAAATGGCCTGGCGCGTCGCATCCCCGTATGCTTCGCGTCCCGGGGCATGTTGGTATTCGCCGCGAATGGAGAAGCTGAACGGTCCATATTCGGCGCGCGCCGTGAAGCCGGCGATCTGGTTGTAGCCTTCTTGATACGGGCGACCATAATCGTTCACCAGGGTTTGCCCGAAATGAAAGCTATCGTTGATGGGAGGACCTGCGATACCCAGCGACCGTTCATAAAGAGACGACAGTTCCGCATGAAAAGTAGGTCGATCGCGCGTAGCCTCCCGGTAGTCGGGCTCGAACTCCCTCCGAAGGACCTCGAAAACCGTTCTAGCTTGCGGGTTCACGCGCTCCGATTCAAACCTGTCTTCCGCGCGCTGCAGCATACGGACGATCGACAATCGCGTCCAAGGGCGCAGGCCGAGAAAAGCCGTATCGATATAGCCCCACGCGATGAGCCGCTCGATCTCGGGATACACCCAGCTATCTAGCGGTACGTATGCGGATCCCGTTGCCGTCGTGCCAAACGGCAGCCGTTTCCAGTGCGCAAACTGCGTAGTTGCTGTGTCCGTCTGAGCGTCTGCCAGTGAGCCAAGTGCCAATAGCACCAGTACTGCCCGAGTCAGCATGGCATCGCCTGATTCTTAATTTTCAGGCGTTGGGCGAAGTGCGCGCCAGCAATTGCGGCGCAAGTTACCGCTCTTTTACAAGCTGTTTACGTTGCTGACCGCTGACGGATAATCCCACCTTGACGGATAATCCCACCTCTGGGCCGAGAGTTACAGCCGTGAGTTGCTGGCAAAATGCTCCCGTATGCGCCTCTACTTTGTGTCCGATAACAGATATTATGTCAAATTATTGGAGCGCGCCTTGACCACCGTTTCCCATCGAAATTGTCGTTCCCTCCGTGCCAGCAGCCGAATTTGCACGCCATCTGTCCTCCATCAACAAACAGCGTCGCACCGGTAATGTAAGACGCGAGATCTGATGCCAGAAACAACACTGCCTGCGCAACTTCGTCGGGGTCGCCGCCGCGGCCAAGCGGAATCTGTTTCAAGTACGGACCAAGTACATCGCGATTCGTAAACGAAGACTCCGTAAGACGCGTCCGTATGAGCCCCGGACACACCGCGTTCACTCGGATTCCGTATGGGCCCAGCTCGTTCGCGGCTGTGTGCAGAATCCCCAGAAGTCCAGCTTTGCTGGCATTGTATGCGATCAAGTTCTCTTCGCCATCAAACGAGTTCGTCGAGGCGGTGAGCACGATTGCCCCGCCCCTGTAACGCTTCATTCGCTCGGTAGCAATTTGAAGCGTGTTGAATGCGCCTGTCAGATTCACGGCGAGAGTGCGGTCCCAAACCTCAGGCGATGTCGCCGAAAGAGAATATTGAGAACCAATACCCGCGTTCACCGCAACGATGGCTGGGTCGTCGACCTCCGCAAAAGCTTTCTCCAAAGAGTCGCGATCGACTACGTTGGCCACGCACCCCCGGGCCCCGATCGACCGCGCCGCCTCCTCGGGTTTCTCGGCAGCGAGATCGAAGATCCAAACAGAGGCTCCGCCATCGGCGAAGCCGCGCGCGATCGCGAGGCCAATCCCATTTGCGCCGCCGGTGACGACGACTTTCTTATTGCGGAAATCGAACGACATGAAGATATGCTACGAGGTTGCCTCGCATATGACCAAGACTACGCCGTTTCGCAAGGGTTCGACGATCGGCTTCCTTCATTCCCCGTCGGGCGCGCCAACCGATGTTCTGGTACTCACGCACGGAGCCGGAGGAAACTGCCAAGCTCCATTGTTGGTTGCTGTTGCCGATGCCTTTGCATCCATCGGTTTCACTGTTCTTCGTTGCAACCTACCCTTCCGCCAGCAACGCCCCTTTGGCCCCCCGTTTCCGGCGAAAGCCGCCGAAGATCGCCAGGGTTTAAAAGAAGCCATCTGGGAAATGCGTGGCATCGTGCCGGGCCGCACTTTTCTAGGAGGACATTCCTATGGCGGCCGCCAGGCGAGCATTCTTGTGTCAGAAGATCCAGGGCTCGCTAATGCTCTTCTCCTGCTTTCGTATCCCTTACACCCCCCCAACAAGCCGCATCAACTTCGCACCGCTCACTTCCCGGACCTTCGTACACCAGCGCTTTTCGTGCACGGAACCAAGGATCCGTTCGGAACTATCGAAGAGCTTCAGACCGCGTTGGAATTGATCGCGTCCGCGAGCCTCTCGGTCGTCGAACACGCAGGCCATGACCTTGAACGCGGACGCTTTGACATCGCCGGCCTGGTCGTCGTGCCCTTTGTAACAAAAAATGCCGCCCCGGTCCTGTCAGATCCGGACCGGAGCGGCTGAGGGAAGATCATGAACTAGTGGCCGCGGTGACCGCCGGAAGAATGTCCGCCCCCTCCTCCGTGGGATGAACTTCCTCCACCGCCACGCGGGCTTCCGCTGCCGCCCGAGGGCCGACCTCCGCCGTGCCCGGCATTCGATGGTGCGTTATTCCGCGGGGCGTTATAGCGAGGTGGATTGTAATGCGGCGTGCTGTTGCGCGGCACATCGGGCGCTCGGTAGCTCGGCGCTGGCGCGTTATATCGCTGGGTAGCCGGTGCGTTGTAACGGGGTCTGGCGGGTGCAGCGAAAGAAGGCCGGGAAGAGCCGTTGCCGGGCACAGTTTCCTGAGGCTGGCCGAAACGGTGCCAGCCGCCACCCTGTTCTGATCGCGGCGTGAAGTCCTCGCGAGAGGTGCCCGGATTGCGGGGATCTCCGAAACGCTGCCATCCGCCTGTCGACTGTCTCGGCTGGCTTGCAGCGGGCGCACTTCCCTGTCCCGCAAATCGGCCTTGCATGTTTGGCGCAATCCCGTGCTGGACGGGACGCTGCTGCAACGGACGTGCTCCGAATTGAGATTGAGCGCCGGAAGCGCGGCCGTAGCCGGGCCTCTGGAAAAACCGATTCGGCACCGCGGCCAATCGTGTGTTGGGAATCGCCTGCCGGTTTGAGAAGCGGAAAGCCCTGGCAGTCGGCGAGACCGGCATCTGTCCGCGGAAAAAAGTTGCATTCGTCAATTGGGCATGTGTAGCGGCCCGAAAGTGTTGCCCTGGTCCGCCGAAGCCGTTATAAGGGGCGGACAGAGCTCCGCCACGAATATTGGCGTTCCGGTACATGCGGCCTATATCGGCATTTCTCAAGTTGAAGTTGTACGGCCGGAACCCGTACCGACCGGCACCGTAGAACCCCCGTCCCCACCAGGGATGAAACACTTCAAAAGGCGCCAGGGGGACCCAACCGATTCCTCCAAAACCAAAGCTGAAACCGCCGCTGCCCCAGCCAAAAAAGCCCACGAGCGCGGGACTCCAGGCATATCGCGCTCTCACAGCGCCAGGCCACCAGCACCAGCCGTAACCGGTGTTCCAGAACCAGCGCCCGTAATGATAAGGAGCCCAGCCCCAGGGAGCGCTATCAACCCACGTCCAACCGTAATAATCTCCCCACGTCCACTGTCCCTGGCTGTACGGAGACCAATCCGCCCCGGGTGAGCGTGGCGCCCACACTTCGCCATATTCGGAAGGCACCCAGTTACCGTATGTATCCAGATCGTCAGCTCCCGGAATATCGGGGCTCACGTGTTGGTAGCTTTGTGAGGCCAGCAATTCCCGATCGCGGTTCTCTGACCAATCGTCGAGCTGGTCTCGCCCAATCTCATAAGTTTCCTGGAACTCAGGGTCAGATGGATCTCCTCTTACCAGCGTCGTCCGGCCCGCATCTAACCGCTCTGATCCGCGCGGGCCATCGATCTCCGCCTGTCCGGATCGCACCGTGATTTGCGTCGTGCCGTCATCCAATACCGAAATTCGAAACTCGCCTTGCGTCAGCGGCCGCACTGCAATGCTCGGCGTATCGATTTCAGACTGCGAGCCGGCGTCGCGCAGCACGCGATAGATGATAGTTCCGGCACCCAGCTGGAGCCGGTAGCGATGATATTGCAGATCGGCGAAACCAACGTCCGTGTTGGGACCGACGCGAATCAGATTGCCGTAATCCAACTCGACCTCGGCTCTCGAGCCCGGCGATGTCTGCACGTGATCCGCAGCCACGAGGGGAGCGTTAATCACGGCAGCTTCGAGTTGTCCGCTATCGCCGCGCTTGAGGTTTACGTCTCCCTGCACTACGCTGAGGCGTGCGACGCCGTGCTGTTCGTCCGCCGCCGTATTTTGCCCGTCCGACGGCTGCTGCTCTTGGGGAGGATATTGGGGGACTGGATACGACTGGCTTGGCGCCCGTTCGAATTGCGCGCTGATTACGGGTTCGAAAAGAAACACGAGCACCGGGGCAGCCAAAAGCGTCAGCAGCAGGCGGCGACTCATTTCCGCAAACGTTGTTTACACGTGAGCGGCCAAACAGTAAGTCTCTGACATAGTGTGAGTTAGCATTAGCATTTTGCCCCTGGGAGTGGCCGAAATCCACCAGCCTGGGCGCAATCAACCGATGTGTTTCCGAACCACAGTCGCCCTAGCTGCGTGCGCTATATGTGTAACACCGCTGTTCGCGCAATCGGGAGTGTATCCGGGGCTGCAGCTCAATACCGGGAAGCAGATCTACGAGGCAGCGTGCACGGCCTGCCACGGCACTGATGGAAAAGGGACGTCCGAATCCGTAGCGGGATTCGAAAAGCCCGATTCCTTTCCTGACTTCACACGGTGCAATCAGACCACAGCCGAAATGAACACCGATTGGAAAGCGGTGATCGTCCATGGAGGCGAGTATCGAGGCTTTTCGCAGA
This sequence comes from Bryobacteraceae bacterium, assembly GCA_036557345.1. Classification (GTDB taxonomy): domain Bacteria; phylum Acidobacteriota; class Terriglobia; order Bryobacterales; family Bryobacteraceae; genus Bog-105. Next base: position 7,490 of record DATBHS010000054.1, on the reverse strand, counting down.
TCATGCCTGCATTCGGCGAAGCGCTCCGGAATGACCAGATCGACAAAGTCGTCGAGTATCTGCGCGGCTTCTGCGGCAACCCACACTGGCCGCGCGCCGAGCTGAATCTGCCACGACCGCTGGTCACGGAGAAGGCGTACCCCGAGGACGAGGTCGCGCTCACGACGGCATTCAACGCGCAAGGGCCGCCAGGTGTGTCGACCGAGGCAGCGTACGAACAGCGCTTCGGGGTAAAGAATCAGATCGAGGTGACAGTCCCAATCACTTTCCAGAATCAGAATCACACCTGGTACGGCGGCTTCGGCGATTCGGCCGTCGGCTTAAAGCGCGAATTGTTCTCGAGTCTGCGGACAGGTTCCATCTTCAGCCTGGACGGCGAGGTTTCATTCCCAACTGGCAACGAGAACCATGGACTAGGGACGGGAGTGACAACGTTCGAGACCTTCGCGGCGTACGGGCAACTTCTCCCGGCGAACCTGTTTCTCGAATTCCAAGGAGGCGCCGAACTGCCGACCGACACACGCAAAGTGCCGCAGTCTCTGTTCTGGAACACGGTCGTGGGTCAGAATTTCGCCCAGGGGAAAGGGCTCGGCCGTCTGTGGTCGCCAATGGTGGAGATCCTGGCGGACCGCGATCTCGCCACGGGGGCAAAGACGAACTGGGACCTGCTGCCGCAATTCGAAGTGACCATCAGCAGACGGCAGCACATACGCGCTGATTTAGGAGTGCGCATTCCAGCAAACAACACTGCCGGTCGCCAGATACAGGTTCTGTTTTACGTACTCTGGGACTGGCAGGACGGCAAGCTGACGGAGGGATGGTAGTGAAACCAGCCGTCTTGCCGGCGATCGCGCTTCTCATTACACCGGTGCTGACACACGCGGCGCGTCACGAGCCATTGAAGCCAGAGTTTCAGACTTCGGACCGGTGCCTCGCCTGTCATAACGGGCTCACCACGCCCTCGGGCCAGGACGTTTCGATCGGTTTCGACTGGCGCGCCAGCATCATGGCGAATTCGGCGCGCGATCCCTATTGGCAAGCGAGTGTCCGGCGCGAGGTCATGGACCACACGGAGGTCAAGGCGGCAATTGAGGATGAGTGTTCCGTCTGTCACATGCCGATTCCGCGTTATGAGGCGAAACTGCGCGGGCAGCTTGGGGAGATTTTTTCTCACTTGCCATTCAATGCGAAGAAGAAAGAAAGCCGGCAAGCGGAGGACGGAGTGGACTGCTCGGTTTGCCATCAGATCGGCAAAGAAAAACTCGGCACGCGTGAGAGCTACAACGGCGGATTCGTAATTGATGCCCCGGTGTCCGCGGAGCAGCGGCCCGAGTACGGGCCGTTCGATGTGCAAAAGGGAAACCAGCATATTATGCGGACCTCTACGGGCGGCTTCCGACCGACCGATGATCAGCACATCCGCGATTCCAAGCTCTGTGCCACCTGCCACACTCTTTTCACTGTGGCTCGCGGGCCGGGCGGAAAGGTAATTGGCGAGTTGCCCGAGCAGATGCCGTACCTGGAATGGCTGAACAGCGAGTACCGTGACAGACAAAGCTGCCAGGATTGCCACATGCCGAAGGTCAATGAGCAAACGCCGATCGCCAAAGTGCTGGGCGTGCCGCGGGGAGGATTCCATCAACACATCTTCGTGGGCGGCGACTTTTTCATGCAGAACATGCTGAACCGTTATCGTGACGATCTGAGCGTTGCGGCGCTACCGCAAGAACTAGCATCAGCGGCGAGCGGGACAATTGCTTTCTTGCAAGCGAAAGCGGCCCGGATCGCCGTAGACAGCATCGAGATTCGTTCCGGGCGCCTCGAGGCGGACGTGCTGGTCGAAAACTTAGGCGGCCACAAACTGCCTACCGCCTTTCCGTCGCGCCGCGCCTGGCTGCACGTCGTTGTGCAAGATGGCAATGGTCGAATCGTCTTCGAATCGGGCGCGCTGAACAAGGACGGCTCGATTCGCGGGAACGACAACGACATGGATGCGGCACGCTTCGAACCGCACTACACGGAAATCAGCAGCGAAGATCAGGTGCAAGTTTACGAATCGGTCCTCGGGGATCCAGCCGGCCACGTGACGACGGGCCTGCTAACGGCTACCGGTTACCTAAAAGACAACCGGCTACTGCCTCACGGCTTCGACAAGCAGACCGCGGAAAAAGATATCGCGGTTTCCGGCGGCGCTGCTACCGATCCGAACTTTACGGGCGCGGGCGATCGCGTGCGCTATTCGATTGCGCTCGGGCACACGAAAGGTCCATTTCAGGTCGAGGCGGAGCTTTGGTATCAGCCGATTGGCTACCGTTGGGCAAACAATCTAAAGGCCTACGATAGCGCGGGTGAGCCGCGACGGTTCAATCTGTACTTCGATTCCATGACGTCCGCCAGCGCAGTCGTGCTGACGCGCACCGAAGTCACAAGATAACTACAGGCGTTAGAGCGGAAGAGTGAACTTGAAGGTCGATCCGTGCTGGCCGTCGCTCTCAACCCAGATTTCGCCGCCATGGAAACGTACAATCTTACGGCATATCGTCAGACCGAGCCCACTCCCTTCGATGCTTTTGCCGTGGAGCCGCTTGAACGGCTGAAACACCTGTTCATGGAAGCGCGGCTCGATACCGGGGCCGTTGTCCCGAACCGAAACCGTGCAGACTTCCGCATCCTCTTCCGCGCTGATGCAAATTGCCGGCGGCTCGCTGCTGTGGTATCGAATCGCATTGTCTATCAGACGCTCAAAGACATTTGCAATCTGGCTTTCATCCGCGAACACCTCGGGCAGTTCTCCGCACGTAACCTGTGCGCCCGAATCGCGGATGCGATCCGACAAGACCAGCAGCGCCCGCTGCACGGCCGCGCCAAGCCTGAGCGGCTCGCGGTTGGCCTCGGCGCGGATCCTCGAATAGGTGAGCAGATCCCGCACAAGTGCGCTCATCTGGTTTGCGCCATTTATGACCAGGGAGGCGAATTCAGCAGATTGTCCGTCCTGAGGATACTCGCGGCGGAGCAGTTGCGCATATGCAGAAATGGTGCGTAGAGGCTCCTGCAAATCGTGACTCGCCGCATAGACGAATTGCTGGAGCTCTTCGGTGGCAAGTCTGGCAGTTTCCCGGCTCTGTTTCTCGAGGTCTCGCGCGCGCTGGAGTTCAACAACGCAATCGTTGATACGCGCCGTCAATCGCTGAACTTCCGCGCGCGCTTCAGCGAGTTCCTGCTCGAGCATCATGCGGCCTCGAGCAATCCCAGCCGCTCAAGCAGCGCGTCGGAATCCGGATCGCGCCCCATAAAGTCCCGATACAACTGCGCTGGATCTTCACTATCTCCCCGTTCAAGAATTCTCCGCCGGTAATCCTCACCGGTTTCGGAGTTGAAGATACCCTCTCTCCGAAAGCGCGTGAAGGCATCCGCGTCGAGCACCTCCGCCCACTTGTACGAATAGTACCCCGCTCCATACGCTACCGGACTCGCAAACAGGTGAGTGAAGCTGGCGAGCAGGCCATAATGCTCGGGCAGATCCGTCGGAGTGAACGGCGCGAGGGTATCCCGAGCATAAGCCATCACATCGCCGTCTTGCTCCGGATCATACTCGCGATGAAGCTTGAGGTCTACCATCGCGAAGCCGAGCTGCCGCGCCTGGGCATTTGCGGAACGGAATGTCCGGGCGCGTTTCATCTTCTCGAACAGCTCGTCCGGAATCGCCTCGCCAGTCTGATGATGCCGCGCGAACAGATGCAGAGCCTCGCGCTCCATACACCAGTTCTCCATAATCTGCGACGGCAACTCCACGAAATCCCACGGCACGTTCGTCCCCGACAGCGTTCGCACGGGCACGCGGCTCAAGGTGTGATGCAGAAGGTGGCCGAATTCGTGGAAAATCGTTTCCACCTCGCGATGCGTCAGCAAAGAAGGCTTGCCGGCCACCGGCGGCGTCAGATTGCCGCAGATGAGACCGAGATGAGGCTGCCCCTGATCAGGGTCGCCCACGATGAGCGAATCCATCCAAGCGCCGCCGCGCTTGTTCTCGCGAGGGAACCAGTCGCTGTAGAAGCCACCGAGCAGTATTCCCGAGGTGGCATCTTCTATGCGGTAATACTTCACCGCCGGATCCCACCCGGGCACTCCGGGCTCTTCGATGACCTTGATTTGCAGAACACGGCTGAAGATGTCGAACATGCCGGCAATCACGCGATCCAGTTCAAAGTACGGACGCAATTCTTCTTCATCGAATTCATAGAGCGCCTGGCGCTGCTTTTCCGCCATGTAGGCGACATCCCAGGGCTGAACGGTCGTGTAACCGGCGGCAGCTCCGAATTCCGCAAGGCTTCGGTTCTCTTTCTCGAAAAACGATGCGGTCTTCTGCCACAGGCCAGCCACGAATTCCTGAGCCTGTGCGCCGGTATGCGCCATCCGCTCTTCCAAGACAAGGTCCGCAAAGTCGCCGTATCCTAAAAGACGCGCTTTCTCGCGCCGCAACCGGAGAATATCCGCAATGAGGCCCCGGTTGTCCAGAGGACCCGAGGTAGCGCGGGCGTTCGATGCCTCCCAAAGCTGCTGCCGAATGGCACGATCGTCCAGATATGTCATGGCCGCCGTATAGCTCGGCGCTTGTAGAGTGAAGCGCCAACCGTCGATGCCTTTGGATTTCGCGCTTTCGCTCGCGGCGAGGCGGGCTGACTCCGGTAATCCAGAAAGCTTCGCTTCATCGGAGATCAGGAGTTCGTACGCATTTGTGGCGTCCAAGACGTTTTCCGCGAATTTTGTGGTCGCCTTCGTCAGGGCGACATCCAGGGCTTCGAGTTTTTGCTTGCCTTCAGGATCGAGGTCTGCGCCGGCACGACGGAAACCGGTTATAGTCTTCTGGAGAAATCGCCCATGCACCGGGGCGAGGATCTCTTTTTCCGAGCTCTGATCTACAGCTTTCACGGCAGCCCAAAGGCCCGCATTCAACGGAATGGAGGTGTAAAACACGCTGACCGGACCCTGCACCACGTTGTGCGCCGCCCGGAATTCCGGCGTGGTAGCAACCGACTCGAGGTGACGAACGATCGCCATGGTCACGTCGAGCGGTTCGGTCATCTTGTCCAAAGCAAGCAGGACATCCCGGTATGTCCGCGGCACTTCCGGGCGGCCCAGATCGGCGAGCCGGAGATTCATTTGCTTCAAGAGCAGATCGACGGCAGGTTCTACATGCTCAGCTTTGATGGCATCAAACTCTATAGGGAGATGCTCTGTTAGCAGCGGATTGTCAGTAGCTGTTTGAGTCATAGAATCACCAGACGCGGCAGCCCTTGCCCGGCGCAATGTACATCTGGTCACCCGCCTTACAACCAAAAGCATGGTCGAATTCAGGCATATTCTTGACCACTCCACCCACGCGGAATTCGGGCAGAGCATGTGGATCGGTCTGGGCGAGCAGCCTGGCATATTCCGGGCGGATGTTTTCACACCACACCTGCGCGAACCCCAAGAAGAACCGTTGCGGCCCGGTGTAACCGTCCACCTTGGCGGAAGGCGATTGACGCTTTTTCGCGAGGGCATCCATTAGTGCCATGTAAGCGAGACGTATGCCGCCATTGTCGGCCGTGTTTTCGCCCAACGTCAGCTTGCCGTTCTCGTGAACGCCGGGCGCCGCTTCAAAGCTGCCATATTCCTTCACGAAGCAGTCAGCGAGCTTGTTGAATTGTTGCTCATCGCTCTTTTGCCACCAGTCTTTCAGGTTGCCGTCGGCATCGAACTGACGCCCCTGATCGTCAAAGCCATGTGTGAGCTCATGACCAATCACGACACCGATGGCACCGTAGTTCACCGCATCGGAGGCGCTGTTGGAATAGAACGGGGGCTGCAAAATTCCGGCCGGAAAGTTGATGTTGTTCTCAGTAGGCTGATAGTAGGCGTTCACAGTAGGGGGCGTCATCTCCCACTCGGCGCGGTCGACAGGCTTGCCGATCTTATCGCGCTCACGCTTGCTTTCAAATTCATTGGCGCGATACCAGTTGCCAAAGTAATCGTCAGTGTCGATCTCAACAGACGAGTAATCCCTCCATTTTTCCGGATAGCCGATCTTGTTCGCCACAGCCGCCAGTTTGACGAGGGCCTGTTTTTTGGTTTCCGGGCTCATCCAGGTCAGCGATTGCAGATCGTCCGACATCTGTTGCTCAATCTCGTTCACCAATTCGAGAGTCCGTCGCTTGCCCTGCTCTCCAAACGTTTTCTCTACGTATCTTCTTCCGAGCGCTTCGCCCAGTTCGTCGTCGGTCGCTGAAACGCAGCGCTTCCAGCGGGGCTTCAATTCGGTTACTCCGGTCAATGTTTTCGCATAGAAATCGAAGTTCTCGTCCACGAAGATCCTGGGCAAAAGCCGGGCACTTGCACTCACAAAGTGCCACGTGAGATAGTCCCGCAGATCGCTCATGTTCGTGGAGGATATGAGGCCGTTCAGACTCTTTACGAAATTCGGCACATCGACGTTGAGGGTGGTGAACTGTGGAGCATTTACTTGCACAAAGAAGCGTGCAAAATTGAAGTGCGGGCTGAGGGCCTCCAATTTGTCTTTGGACATTTCGTGGACAAGCAGCTGCGGATCGCGCCGCGTCGTCACATCCAGTGATGCCTTCGCCAGGCCCGTTTCGATCGACATAACGTTCGCGGCCTTTTTCTGCGCATCGGCCGCCGGAACTCCGATCAGCTCAAACATTTTGGCAACGTGCTGGACGTATTTGGCACGGATCTCTTCCGATTTCGAATCAGTACGCAGATAAAAGTCGCGCTCCGGCAATCCAAGACCGCCCTGATCGAGATCGGCTATGCTCATGCGGGCATTCTTCGGATCGGGCGACGAGGAGAAGTTGAAGAAAACGCCGACCTGACGCTCGTGTAGCCGGGCCACTTCGTCCAGCAGGTCGTTCTGATTGCGGATGCGCGAGATCCGTTGCAACTCGGCTTCAAGCGGCGCCGTTCCTCGCTGCTCGATCCGTGGCTCATTCATGCAGGATTGGTAGAACCCGCCAATCTTCTGATCGAGCGGTGAGCGGTCCTGGTGCCTGGCGGAATCTTCGAGGATGCCGCGCAGAATCTCCTGATTGCGCTGAAACAGCTCGTCAAAGCGGCCCCAACTGCTCTCATCAGGCGGGATCGGGTGACTCTTTATCCACGCGCCGCAGGCGTACTGATAAAAATTTTGACAGGGATTAGCGGATCTGTCGATCGCGGTCAAATCGAGCCCCGATTTTAGATTCTGGTTCTGGGGCTCCGGTTTTCGGCCTGTCTGTCCGGCCGCCGCGCCCGCCAGCATGGCGAGACAAAGAGCTGCGACCGGAAATTTCGGGTGTTCCATGCATTTTCAGTGTAATCAGGCGGCTTGCATGGCCAGATTTACGCCCGAGGCAGACGACAAAAACCGATCGTCTGCCCACCCGATTGTTAAGCGGCGTTTTGGGTGGCGATGATGCGTTCCGGGCCGACGGTAATGCGATGTTCGAGGGTCT